>JAAWBF010000002.1 GCA_022792555.1 Oscillospiraceae bacterium | reverse complement strand
CCCAGCCCAACAAGGTAACAGAGAACTTGACCCTGCTGTCCTACAGCTATTGTACCACGGGCATCTCATAGCCTGCTGGTATTGCAAAGTGAACTAAGCAGACTCACTATAAATCGTCTGCAAATCTTATTATACGAGGTGACAGTAATTGATTGAGGTAGATAACCTTCCCGTCAAGCTGCGGGAGACGGGTCTGTTCTGTTGCTGGCGGTATGAGACCAGACAGGGGACGGACAAGCCCACAAAGGTCCCCTACAACCCCAGGACCGGCGGCAAGGCACAGAGTACCAACCCGGCCACCTTCGCGCCGCTGGACGTGGCTCTGGAGGCGATGGAGCGGGGTAAGTATGACGGGATTGGTGTGGGTATCTTTGGGGACCTGGGCGCGATTGACATTGACCATTGCCTGTCCGACACTGGGGAACTATCCCCGCTGGCCTATAATGTAACGAAAATGATTCAGGGATATACGGAGTATTCCCCCAGCGGGAAGGGCCTACGGATACTCTTTACTGTACCGAGGGGCTTCACCTATGACAAGGCCAGGTACTATATCAATAACCAGAAATTAGGACTTGAGATTTACATAACTGGCGTGACTCAGAAGTATGTTACCATCACCGGCAACGCCTTAGCTCCCCTGGATCTGGAAGACCGCAGTAAGCAGTTGTCCTCAGTTCTGGAAAAGTACATGAAGCGGCCCGTCAAACAGGCACCCCCTACCGGGGGTCCTGTTGACCTGGGCGACACCGCCCTGATTGAGAAAGCCAAGCGGAGCAAGGGAGGAGATAAATTTGCAGCCCTGTGGGCTGGAGACATTACCGGTTATAACTCCCAGTCCGAGGCTGACCAAGCCCTATGCAATTTCCTATCGTTCTGGACCAACAGGGACCCGGCCAGAATGGACAAGCTGTTCCGGCAGTCCGGCCTTATGCGGGAGAAGTGGGACAGGCCCCAAAGCGGAAGTACCTACGGCGCTATCACCATCCAGGGCGCGATCAACACCGCTCGGACCGGATATGCTCCCCAGGCGCGGCGGGCTAATTCTGCGAATTTTGCGAATTTTGCGGGACAGCCTCAAGATGAAAAAAATAGTTTTGGGGGTTTTGGGGGTTTTGGTCCTAAGTCTGAATCTGAAAATCAAAATGAGTTCCCAGAGTTTTTAGGGTTTTCGGGGCCAGACTTGAGTAAGAATCCCAGCTTCCCGGCAGAGGAATTTTCTGGAGAGCTGCGAAATTTTACCGTACATGCGAGTAGCAGCTTACAGGTTGCCATTGATATGACATCCGTCTCTACACTGGAGATTGCTTCTTTGTCTACCCAAAGGAAATTTAAGGTGCATCCATATGGGGATTGGATGGAGCCAGTCAACCTGTATTCAACCATCGTATCACAACCATCAGAGCGGAAGTCTCCCACAGTCGCGCTGGTATCAAAGCCGGTGTACCAGTTCCAGAAGGAGGAGAACGAGCGCCGGCGCTCTAAAGTGGAGGAGTACCAGACAAAGAAGGACATGCTCCAACGCCGCATTGAATCCTTAAAGAAGGTAGGTTCCAGTGGTAAAAATGCCGGAAGTGATCCATCCTCTACTGTGGATGACATCATGCTGCTATACCATGAATTAGAAGACCTGGAGAAAGACGCTATCGACTATATCAGCCTGACCGCTGATGACATCACAATGGAAGCCCTGACCTCCAAAATGGCGGCGAACGGTGAAAAAATGGCCATCATCTCCAGTGAGGGCGGATTGTTTAATGTCCTCTCTGGGTTATATAGTGGCGGTATTAGCAACCTTGATCTGATTCTAAAAGCATATTCTGGAGATCATGTTGAGGTTGACCGAAAAAGCCGTAAATCTGAGCGTCTGGAGCATCCAGCACTATCCATATTGTTAATGGTTCAACCTAAAGTATTGGAGGCAGTTATGAACAACCAAGAATTTGCAGGCCGTGGCCTGAATGCCCGATTCCTGTATTCAA
Source organism: Oscillospiraceae bacterium (assembly GCA_022792555.1). Taxonomy (GTDB): domain Bacteria; phylum Bacillota; class Clostridia; order Oscillospirales; family Oscillospiraceae; genus JAAWBF01. Next base: position 7,604 of record JAAWBF010000002.1, on the reverse strand, counting down.
TTCCCTCATCCCCATTGGGGACCAGAGCCTTTAATCCTCCGGCTATTCCGCAGGAGGTCTTGGATGATTACAACAACCTGATCTATAGGCTGCTTTCTATTCCTGATACTGGAGAACCCCGTATCATTGAGCTCACCAATGAGGCTCGTGCGGAACTGGAGAAAATCCACAATGAGATTGAACCTCGCCTTGTAGGTGATCTGGAACCTATGCAGGACTGGGCCGGAAAGTATGAAGGTACTGTTGTCCGGATCGCTGGTATCCTCCATATCTGTGAGCATGTAGAAAAGGCAGCGGAGGTCCTTATTCCTGCGGAGACCATCCGGCGCGCCCAGGCAATTGGGGAATATTTCCTTGCCCATGCGCGATCTGCCTATCAGCTTTTCGGATTCTTTGAAGACCAGGCCACAAAGGACGCCAAGTACATCCTAAAGCGGCTGGACTCCACCAGAAAGACAGAGATCAGTAAACGTGATCTCTGGAAGCTATGCAAGGACCGTGTAGGCATGGAGACAGTAGAGAAGATGGAGCCTGGCCTGGAGGTGTTGGTGAAGCGGGGATACATCAAAATTGAAAAGGCTCACATTATCCAAAACCCCCAAAACCCCCAAAAGGGTGGCCGTCCGTCCCTGATGGTCTACGTCAACCCAATTTATACCAAGATGAAGGAGGAAGGGAAAGCATGAGCTACTATCACACATGCCCTCGCTGTGGGTCCAATCTGGACCCCGGCGAGGTGTGTACAGACTGTCAGGAAAAGGAGATGACCAAAAGGCCAAATCTGCTGCGGGTTTCACAGGAGCTTACAGCCTACGAGGACCCGGACCGTGTCCTAGCCGCCCTGGGCGCCATGCTCGGTAAGGAACCACTTCCAGAGGGTCAGATAAAAAAAGCCGCCATCGGTGCTGACGACACCGACAACGGCAAGGTGGAACACATTGACACTGTTTCCGTCTTCACTATACAGGAAAATTAGGAGGATTTCAAGCATGACGATTAAAGAAGCTGCATTTCAGCAATGCGCATTTATGATTTTGCATGACCAATGTCCCCCGGATTCCAAGCATTATCTGTGCATGAAAGAGGAGGATGACAGTATCGGTGATTGTACCCAATGCTGGAGCAACTATTTGTGGGGCCTCACAATGGGGACCATTGAGCTGTTTAACAAATAAAAACGGGAGGACCAAAATTGAAGATCAGTATTACTTACCGGCCAGACGATAAGGCCGAGGCTAGGCATGCCAGCATCATACGGGCTTTCCTGGAGAGCTTCCTTCCAGGCTTAAAAGTTCGTACTTCATCCAAATATGAGCCATATTTACACGTCTATATGGCAACTAGATTACCGGAAAAACATTGTAAATCTAAGGGAAACCCTTGACTATCCCCCCTGGCTATGGTATACTTATTTTATGAAATAGGCATGAGTACCGCTCTAGGTTAAATCTAGGGTTAGCCGATAAAGGCATGGGAACAGCTTTACCGCTGTCTCATGCCTTTTTCTATTCCCAGGGGTGGGGTTTCCTTGAGGGTCTGCTCTCCCTTTTCCTTTGCCCCACCTCTGGAGCCCATTTAGCCCAAACTCAAGGGCGTAAAACTGGAGGTACATCATGGACAACATCAACACTCAAAGCACCGAGCAGCAGCCTATTACTCCCACCCCGGAGGCATCGGGGGACCAGGGCGAGAAGCTGTTCACGCAAGCAGACCTTGACCGCATTGTCGGTGAACGACTTGCCCGTGCCAAACGGGACAAGGCCACCGATGATCGAGAAGCGGTATTGAAAGCAAGGGAAAACCGGCTGGACTGCCGGGAATTTCTTTCCGATAAAAAGTACCCCGTAGAATTGCTTGACATCCTGCCCACTGCTGATGTAGAGACATTCAAGGGCAGCGTGGAGCAGCTTGCCGGACTGTTCCGGCGCATGGAGGACGATGGCTCCACTATCACCATTGATTTGGCCGCGCCCCTAACCGGCAGCCCCAATAGGAGCAACCCCATTGCCGATGCTTTCAAACCGCCTAAAAATTTAACATTTTAGGAGTGATACTGTGGCAAACACTATCGAATTAGTAACAAAATTTGCGCCTTATACTGACGAGCTTTTTGCTACTGAGAGCAGGAAAAGCCTGCTGACAAATCAGGACTTCGATTGGTCTGGCGCTCACAGCGTAAAAATTTACCGGGTTACAACGTCCAAGATGAATGACTATGGCAGAAAAGGCCCTGCCGAGGGCAACTGGAGCCGCTATGGTGCTGTGGAGGGTTTGGACGCTACTACACAGGAAATGATGTTGAAGAAGGACAGAAGTTTCACCTTCGCTATTGACGCATTGGACGAGGACGAGACAGCCCAGCAGCTTGCCGCGGCGTCTGCTTTGGCGAGGCAACTTCGACAGGTTGTGGTCCCAGAGGTTGACAGCTATACTTATAACGTCATGTGTACCAACGCAGGCCACAAGCCCGCCGCTAAGGCCCTGGATGCCTCTACCATCTACACTGAGATACTGACGGCAAGCGAGGCTCTTGACAGCTCTGAGGTGCCTGAAACGGGCCGGATTCTGGTTCTTACTCCCTCCACCTATACCCTACTGAAGAAGTCCCCAGATGTGGTTATGGAGACTGATGTCGGCGCGGAAATGCGCTTGAAGGGCGCGATTGGAATGCTAGACGGTATGTCTGTCCTGAAAGTGCCCGCCAACCGCCTGCCCCCCAATTTTGGATTCCTAGTGGCCCACCCCATCGCTACAGTTGCGCCAACAAAATTAGAAAGCTATGTTACTCATTTTAACCCGCCCGGAATCAACGGCAGTTTGGTCGAGGGTCGAATTGTTTATGACGCTTTCGTCCTGGAAAATAAGGCAGAAGCTATTTTCTACCAGTCGATCAAGTCTGCCATTACCGGCAGCTGATGAATAGGGCGCATGTGGGCAGTAGCCTGTGCGCCCCTTACTTTATTAAAACAACCAATTTTTACCGATAAAGGAGGGGTATATGACACCCAAGAAGCAACGGGCCTTACTGGCACTGCTAACTTCTTCCACGCGAGAACAAGCAGCAAAAAAGGCTGGGATTACCTCTAAGACCCTGCGGGGCTATCTAGCAGACCCGGAATTTCAAGCAGAGTATAGGAAAGCATTCGCCGGATTGGTAGAGGATGCTACTCGAAAAGTCCAACAAACACTTGAACCGGCGGTTGCCGTTCTGCGGGAGATTATGGAGGACTCAAACGAGAATGGGCAAGTGCGTGTCTCTGCGGCCCGTTCTGTACTAGAGTATGGCTTGAGGTTGACAGAACAGACAGATGTCCTGTCCCGCCTGCAAGAGCTGGAGGAGGCAATCACGCATGGATAGGACAATCACCCGGCGGCTAGAGCGGTTGGAGGCAATAAATCCAATAGGAGGCGTGGCCCTGCTAATTTTGCAGGCTGATGGTACATGGGAATTATCTTTGTCGGGCAAGAGATATACATACAAAACTGAAACCGAAGCAAAGCGTCATGTTCAGTCAAATCAGCCCTTGGTAATTATTGATCTCTAAAAGGGAAGTTGAGGCTTCTCATTCATGCTCACTAGATAGTGAAATAGAATTTCAGGTAAAATACAGTGTGTCCCCCCGCAACCAGAAAAACAGCCGTTTTCAATGAGAAAGCGGCTGTTTTTATTATTTTTTCTGGCAATTCACTTTTGGCTCCGCTCGAAAAATTCAAATTTAACATAAACTAGCAATAATTCTCCCGCCTCTACAGGTGGGAGAATTATTGCTAGTTTATGTTAAATCAGTGAATGATTGGGGCACCTTCCTTACGGAGGGTGCCCCAGCGGCGAGTTTTTTAGTCGTTTGATCGTCTCATATAATATGTGTGTACTATTCCAATCCCAAGGGGATGATATCGCAGTAATCCTGGATAGAGCCGCCCTGCTGGAAGCAGTGGAGGATCTCCTTGCCCACGGGGTGGAGCTCTTCTACGTCGTAAACGGCCAGTTCCTTTCCAAAGAAGTCGGTCAGGATTTTGGCCCCCTTGTCGTACCCCTCGATGCCCAGGGTCTCCTGAGTTTCGGGGCGGAGGAAGTGGGGAGAGATCTGCTGGCCGTCCACCTTCATCTCCTTGAGACCATAGCCCAGCAGGGGACAGCGGGCCGCAATCAGCCGGTCCATCTTCATATTCACGCCGCCGCGCCGGGCCAGGTATTCCCGCGCGATCCACTCGGCGGCAAAGCCAATCCGGTAGATTCCGATGTGCTGGTTGGGGATGAGGACATAGCGGGTGGCGGAGCAGTTCAAAATCTGCTCCAGCAGCAGGTTGGCCTGGCGGACCCGCAGGCCGGTGGCAAAGGGCCAGTAAGAGCCCACCCCCTCGGCCTCCAGGTGGGAGTCGCCGCTGATGCTGGGGTTTTTAAATCCTCTGGGGGCCACCAGACGCCACAGCCAGGCCAGGGCGGGGGGGATGATGTGCATAAGGCCCAGAATTCCGTAGCTGGGCTGGCTGGCAGTGGCGGGCGGCATCCGAACGCCAAAGCTGCGTACATCCACCTCCACCGGGGACCAGATGATGTTATGGATCATTCGGCGGGGGATGATCACCCGCGGATTGGGACAGGGCTTGCCATTGGAGCCGACGATGTGCTCCCACAGCAGGCAGGTAGCCCGCGGTACCCCTTCGATGTTGAAGAAAATCAGAGGCTCCTGGGTGTGGATGGCAATCCGCTCATAGAGGGGATCACAGCCATACTCGGTGATGCCGTCCACCCGGACAAACCAGCCGTCCTCCCCATCGGTGAGGACCAGCTTTCCGTTGTTGGTCTGGAAGGAGGGGTGGCAGATGGCCATATCGTCGGTCACGGGCTCTATGGTACAGGTGTCGCTCATGCTGATATAGTGGGCTTCTTCCGTGTGGGTGTTTACCCCCAGGAGAACCCGGCCGTCCTGCACCCGCTGGACATCCTGGAGCAGCTCGCTCTTGCCGCCGCCGGAGGCCCCCTCGTGCATCATGACCATCTCGTTTTCATAGGGGGTGATGACGCGGGCCGCCGAGGCGTGGGCCGTTACCCAGCCCTCCTGCTCGCCGATGTCCAAGAGCACGGAGTAGATCCCCTTTTTGGCGGAGGGGCCGGGGTAGAGGTTGTAGGAAAAGATCTCATGGAGATCAGGACGGCGGTTATGGACGCAGACCTGTTTTCCGCTGAAGTGGGTGTGCCGGAAGGGTGGGGCGACATAGACAATGGCGCGGGGGTTAAAGGTGTCCTCCCGTGGCTCCTTGATGTTGACAAAGGCCTGAAGCTGGGACATGGCAAAGGCAAAAAAGGCGGCGTTGCGGGGACAGACCAGCAGGGCCTCATAGCCGTATTGGTAGCCGCCCGCCTTAAAGGGGATGAGGATCAGCTCCTGCTTGGCCAGCCATGCGAAGGTATCCTTGCGCAGAACATCAAAGTCATAGCCGTACATGTCCTGAAAGCGGGGCTTATCAGTGGGCAGGCTGTCCGCAATCCGCATACAGTCTGGATCCCGGACCCGCATATAGTCCTCCATGTAGTTGACCGCCGCGCCATTTTTGCAGCGGACGACCTCTGCCTCTTTCATGGGCTCCCCATCCACATCATAGATAACCTCGATCTTGGTGGTGTGTCCGTTGCCAAAGATCAGCTCATACAAAACTTCCTTGCTTTCGGGGATAATTACGCTGGGACTGTTGGACAACACCGCGTCCAACTCAGGTGGAAATGAAAATTTTTCAAATAAAACGTTCATGAACGGGCCTCTCTTTCTGTGCATGTCGATATGCTATTCATAGTCATTCTACAATAAAAGGATACGTCTTGTCAATATGTAAGTCCAGCTGGACTGGAATTTTAGTGCGGCAAAGTACGACCAAAAATGCAATTACAGCTACCGCAATCCTGCATTTTTCCTGTCCCAGGACGGCAGCACCAGAAGGACTCGAAGTCCTGGCCTCTGGTTGACCATGTGATCCGTGCTGTTGTATACTATTTGCAATCAAGCCGGGCCGGTATCCCCCGGTTTCACAGAAAGGTGTGAGCGTTATGATCTATAGTATTCAAGCCCCAGGCGCCTATCTCCAAGGAGAGGATGTCCTAGATCAGCTTGGGGTGCGGGCCAGCGCATGGGGCACCCGCTTTTTGGTTGTCTGCTCGCCCAACAATCAAAAGCGGATTGGCAAGCGGCTGGAGGATTCCCTGACATCGGTTCCTGACCTGCCGAATGGTCAGGCGGTGTTCTTCGACTTTCAGGGAGAATGCTCCTGGGCGGAGGTCAACCGTGCGGCGGCGGCCTGTCGTGAAGCGGGCTGTGACGGAATCATCGGCGCCGGCGGCGGAAAGGCCATTGACACCGCCAAGACAGCCGCCAAGACGCTGGGCGGACTGCCTGTCATTATTGTCCCCACCGTGGCCTCCAACGACGCGCCGTGCAGCGGGATCGCCGATCTTTACTATGAGGACGGCACCTTGGCAGAAACCATCTCAATTGGGCGCAACCCCAACCTAGTGCTGGTGGACACCGGCATCATCGCCCGCGCCCCGGCCCGCCTGCTGGCCTCCGGCATAGGGGATGCCCTGGCCACCTATTATGAGGCACGGGCCACTTGGCGCAGCGGCGCGGATACCTTGGCGGGGGGCCGATGCTCCAACACCGCCCTGATGATGAGCCGCCTGTGCTATGACATTCTCCTGAGAGACGGCCTAGCGGCCCTGCGGGCCGTGGAGGCCCAGTCTGTCAATCAGGCCCTGGAGCATGTGGTGGAAGCGACTATCTACCTCAGTGGGGTAGGCTTTGAGAGCGGCGGGCTGGCCGCCGCCCACCCCATCTGTGACGGGCTTACCCTCCTCCCCGCCGTCCGCGGGATGTACCACGGGGAAAAAGTAGCCTTTGGCACCCTGACCCAGCTGGTTTTGGAGCGGGCTGGGGCTGGGGAGCTGTGCACTGTGCTGTCCTTCCTCTCCAAGGTGAAACTCCCCATGTGCTTCGCTGACCTCGGTCTCCTCCACCCCACCCAGGAGGAGCTGCGCAAGGTGGTCCAGGAGGTCTGCGCCCCCTATCAGTTTACCAAAAATCTCTCCCCAGATATTACCCCTGACGATGTATACGCCGCCCTGCTCCAGGCAGACGCACTAGGCCGTCAGTTCCAGCAGCATGGGTGCCTGCCAGCAGAACTGTGAGGCGCCTGATTGCTAAAGATTCGTTAAAATCTGTGTCAAAAGGGGGTTGAACAGCCCATTTTGACTTGCTCTGCGGCGATAGAATCGGCTATAATGGAGCGGTAAACCGTGAGAGGAGGACCAGAAATGGAGATCGGATGGATTGCCCAGGACACTGTAGAGGTGTTTCATACCCTGTTGCTGCCAGAGACAGCACAGGCCTTGGCGCAGGGAACGCCGGTACTGGCCCTGGGATTGACACAGGGAGATACCGCCTGCGGAGCGGTAGCCGGCCAACTGAGCGGGCCGGTCTTTTTCCTGCAATCCCTCTATGTAGCCCCCAACTTTCGCCGCTTGGGCGGTGGACGCAGCTTAATAAAAACTCTGTGTACCCTTCTTCAAGACCGCTGCACAGGTCTAGAGATCCATTATACTATCACGCAGT
>JAAWBF010000035.1 GCA_022792555.1 Oscillospiraceae bacterium | reverse complement strand
AGCTCCATCATCCGTTTTCTGCTCTTCTCCTGAAAGGCGGCATCTCCCACCGCCAGGATCTCGTCTACAATCAAAACCTCCGGCTTCACCACGGACGCGATAGAAAAGGCCAGCCTCGCCAGCATCCCAGAGGAGTAGTTGCGGATCGGCGTCTCAATGAACTGTCCAAGCTCGGAGAACGCCACGATCTCATCGTACTTTGCCGTTAAAAACTCCTCGCTATACCCCAGGATCGCCCCATTGAGGAAGATATTCTCCCGTCCGGTCAAGTCGAAATCAAACCCAGAGCCCAGCTCCAGCATGGGGACGATATTTCCGTGGCAGACCACGCTGCCCTGTGTGGGCTTCAGGATCCCGGAGATCACCTTGAGCATGGTACTCTTTCCCGCGCCGTTGCGCCCAATCAGGCCGAGGGTCTCCCCCTTCTTCACGGTAAAGGAGATGTGGTCCAGCGCGGTAAACTCGCTGTAGGCCAGCTTTCCCCGCAGGGCGGTGGTGACAAATTCTTTCAGGGACATAATCTTGTCGCTGTTCATCCGGAACCGCATGGTGACATCCTGAACTTCAATCATCGTTTTGCTCATGACACGCTCCTTACAGGTACAGCACAAAGCGGTCCTGGCTCTTGTAGAAAATCAAGGCGCCAACTATCAGCGTACACAGGGCGATTAGAAAGCACTGGACATAGACCGCCGGCTCCGGAGATAAGCCGTCCAGAATACACATCCGGATATTTTTCAAAAAATAATACAGTGGGTTGATCTGGAGTACAAATTTAAAGTTGTCTGGCAGGATGCTCTCCGGGTAGAAAATAGGGGTGGCGTACATCCACATCATGTTAAACACGCCCCATAGGAACTGGGTATCCCGGAAAAATACCATGGATGACGACAGCAGCAGTCCAAACCCCAGACTGAAAATAATGACACAGGCGAGGAAAAAGAAGGTCAATATCGCGGCTTTCTGAAACTGAACCCCAGTTGCCAGGGAGACGATCACCAGGGGGATCAGCGAAATTCCCAGATTTACCACCGAAGACATCACTCTGGTCAAAGGGTAGATGTACTTAGGCATGTAGACCTTGGTAATCAGGCTCGCGTTGCCTACGATGGAGGTGAGGGCCATCCCGCAGGCCTCCGAGAAAAAGTTAAAGGTCACAATGCCGATCAGCAGGTAGACCGCATAGTTTGGGATATCGCTTTTGAAGATGGTAGAAAAGACGAAATACTGAACACACATGGTGAGCAGCGGATTTAAAAAGCTCCAGAACATCCCCAAAACCGAGCGTTTATATTTCGTCTTAAAATCTCTGGATACCAGCTGGCGAATCAAAAAGCGGTATTTTTGCACGGCAACAATGGCGTTGACCACATAGCTGCGCCCGGCATACCGCAGACGGAGCCATAGAACACCCAGCCCAACCAGCAGCAGACATGCCCCCGCTGCGGCAAACTCCCAATAGTGCAGGCCTGTCCAGATGTAATCCGTACCCCGCGCCGCAAAGCAGAGCACACCGTTGGACGGCGCGCCGTTCAGGGTGAGCGCTCCATCCTCCAGCGTCTCCTGGGTATTCATCAGCGGGGACGCCGCACTGCCCGGCTGGCAGTCCGGGGAGGTGATCCGCAGCAACAGTGGGACCTGGTACAGTCCCTCGATGGGCTCCTCCGCCGTCAGTGTTGTCAGACCGCCCTCCGGGATAGCGGCGGCGTCAAAGGGCCCAGACAGCAGTACTGTACCATCCCGCAGGTCGATCAGCTCTAACAGGACCGTCCCGACATTAGGCCGGTAATAGGTGCCCCACTGTACGTCAATCTGTTCCAGCCGCTGGATTTCCGTGGTAAAGCGCTGCTCCACAACACTGCCCGCCGTCAGCTCTACCGTACCGCTTTCCGCCACTGGGAGTGTTATCTCCCCTCTGGACTGCCGCAGGTGCAGCTGCTCCCCGGACAGGAAGTAGAAAAGAACGATCAGCAGGGCATATCCCAACAAAACGGCGGCTGCCAGGCGGCACACAATTGGTGCACCGTCCACCACCTCCCTGGTTTTTGCTTTTTTGCGCAATGGTATCACCTTTCTTCCCGGCCGATCTCTAGCACTTCCAGCAGGCAGGCATTTGCATGTGCTGCTTGTTCACTCTATAAACAGAATAAAAAATTTGATACTATTCGTCGCATAAAAAAATTCCTCTGTAACTGTCAGATAGTCTCGCGAAGGAATCATAACACAATAAATTAGGGAATGCAAGCCCTTTTTCGTCCAATTTTTGTATCGTAAATGATGTCTATTAAACCTATTTTCGCCCAACTTGTATCTTTTATGCTTATTTTAAGTGGGAAACGATAACTCACAGAATTTTTTATATGTCTATATTTTGTATCCATAGTCAAGCAAAGAACCCCCGCTACCCGGTGGTATACACTGGATAGCGGGGGTATCAGCACAAGAATTTACTTCTCGTCCTTCATAGAGTCAATGATGGCATCGGCCAGAGACTCCAATTCAGCGGCCTTGGTCGCGTTGAGGGAGGAGGTGAAGGAGACCCGCTCGTTGAGGAGGGTCATATCCTTAAGCTCATCGGTGATAAACTTTTGCATCAGGTCACCGGAGGTGGGCGCCCAGGAGCCATTTTCAATGATAGCAAAGGTCCGGTTTTGGAGATTGAGGGCCTTCATATCCATAAGATAGTTATGCATGACCGGATAGATCCCCAGATTATAGGTGACGGAGGCCACGACAACATGGGACAGACGGAAGGTCTCAGAGATGAGCTGGGAGACGTGGGTATTGGACACGTCGTAGACCCAGACGTTGCTCATTCCCTTCTCGCACAGTTTGGAGGCCAGAGCCTGGGCGGCGGACTCGGTGTTGCCGTACATGGAGGCATAGGCGATTAGCACGCCCTTTTCCTCCGGCTCATAACGGCTCCATTTGTCGTACTTGTCGATGAAGTAGCCCAAATTCTCCCGCCATACCGGACCGTGCAGGGGGCAGATAAACTTGATCTGGTCCAGGATTCCGGCGGCCTTTTTGAGCAGGAGCTGAATATGGGGGCCGTACTTGCCCACGATATTGGTCAGATAGCGGCGAGCGTCATCGATCCAGTCCCGGTCAAAGTTGACCTCGTCGGCAAAGAGCTTGCCGTCCAGAGCGCCGAAGGAACCGAAGGCGTCGGCGGCGAACAGGACGCCGTTGGTGGTGTCGAAGGTGACCATCGCCTCCGGCCAGTGGACCATGGGGGCGGCCACAAAGGTGACGGTGTGCTTGCCAAAGGACTGGGTGTCCCCCTCCTTGACGGTGATCAGCTCGTGGCCGTCGATGTGGAACCCGAACTGACGCATAAAGAGGAAGGCTTTCTCCGTGCTGATCACTTTTACATCGGGGTAGCGCAGGAGGATCTCCTCAATGGAGGCGCCGTGATCCGGCTCCATATGGTTGATGAGCAGATAGTCCAAGGGGCGGCCCGCCAGGACATGGTCCAGGTTCTCCAGCAGTTGGCGGCAGGCGGACCAGTCCACCGTGTCAAAGAGGACGGTCTTCTCGTCCAGCAGCAGGTAGGCGTTGTAGCTGACCCCGCGGGGGATGGGATGGATATTCTCAAAGAGATGGAGCCGGTGGTCATTGGCGCCAACCCAGTACAGATCTTCCGTTACGTTACGCACACAGTACATACGTTACTCCTCCTATCAATACTATTATCATGTATCGCACCATTGGGGTGGAACGTTCTATTTTCCAGGAAATCAGGCTTCGATAAACAGCTCCTTGCCCTCCGCGCACTTGGGGCAGACCCACTCTTCGGGCAGATTAGCAAAGAGGGTCCCGGGAGCAATATCTCCATCCTCGTCGCCCACCTCCGGGATGTACTCGTAGCCGCAGCCGCCGCAGACGTAGCGGGGACCGATGGGCTTCTCCTTGGGGGGCTGGGGCCGCTTCATCTTGACCATAGGGGGTGCGGGCTGCTTCTCGCCGGTGTCCAGGGCCGCCGTGAGCAGGGGCAGAATCTCGTTTACATCCCCTACAATGCCGTAGTCGCAGTTCTTAAAGATGGGGGCGTTACCGTTGGTATTGATGGCCACGATGGTAGAGGCATCCTTGATCCCCTTCAAGTGCTGAATGGCGCCGGAAATACCACAGGCGATGTACAGATTACCGGCAAACTTCTGGCCAGACATGCCGACATAGCGGTCCAAGGGGACATACTTGAGGGTCTCGGCCACCGGACGGGAGGAGCCAACTGCGGCCCCAGCGGCTTTGGCTAGGTCCTCAATGAGCTTCATATTCTCCTTGCTGCCAATCCCCTGTCCAGCGGAGACCACCCGCTCGGCCTGGGTGATGGGGGTATCCACAGGGATACCGACCGTAAAGTCATAGCCGTCCTTTTTCAGGCACTCTACCAGGGCGTTGACCCGATCTTGGGCGGAGCCCTCCTTCAGAATCTGATGCTTGCGAATTCCGGTGATGGGGGCGGGCTTTTTGGGCCGGCTGGAGGAGCCGCCCTCCTTCTTGGGGGGCTTGCCCAAAATGTGAGAGGCGATGACCACCCGCTGGATCTCGTTGGTCCCCTCGTAGATGGTGGTGATCTTGGCGTCGCGGTACATCCGCTCCACGTCCATCCCCTTGAGGAAGCCGGTGCCGCCGTAGATCTGCACAGCGTCGTTGGTGACCTCCAGCGCGATGTCGGAGGCGTACATCTTGGCCATGGCGGCCTCCATAGCGTAGGGCTCGTGGTGCTCCTTCATCTCGGCGGCGGAGTAGACCAGGAAGCGGGCGCAGCGCAGCTTCGTCGCCATGTCAGCCAGCTTGAAGGAGATGGCCTGTTGGAATCCGATGGGCTTCCCGAACTGGACGCGCTCTTTGGCATACTCCAGTGCGGACTCATAGGCCCCTTGGGCAATGCCCAGCGCCTGAGAGGCGATGCCAATCCGGCCGCCGTCCAGGGTGGCCATGGCGATCTTAAAGCCCTCTCCCTCTTTGCCCAGCAGGTTTTCCTTGGGGACCTTCACATCATTGAAGATCAGCTCCGCCGTAGAGGAGGAACGAATGCCCAGCTTATCGTAATGGTCGCCGAAGGTAAAGCCGGGGAAGTCCTTTTCCACAATCAGGGCGCTGATTCCCTTGGTACCGATGTCCGGCGTGGTTACGGCGAAGACCACATAGGTGTCTGCCTTGGGTGCGTTGGTGATGAAGATCTTATTGCCGTTGAGGAGGTAGTAGTCCCCCTTATCCACGGCGGTGGTCTCGGTGCCGCCCGCATCCGAACCGGCGTTGGGCTCAGTCAGGCCAAAGGCAGCGATCTTCTCCCCCTTGGCCAGGGGAGTTAAGTACTTTTTCTTCTGCTCCTCGGTGCCAAAGGCGAAGATAGGCCAGGAGCCCAAGGAGACATGGGCGGAGAGAATGACGCCCGTGCCGCCGTCCACTCTGGACAGCTCCTCCACTGCGATGGCATAGCTGATGATATCCAGCCCCGCGCCGCCATACTCCTTGGGATAGGGAATTCCCATCAGCCCCATCTCGGCCAGCTCCTTGACGGCGTCCATGGGGAACTCGTTCTCCTTATCCATGAGGAACGCCTTTGGCTTGACCTTTTCCTCGGCAAAGGCCCGAATTTTTGCACGCAGGGCTTCGTGGGCTTCCGTTGTCTTAAAATACATGTCGCTGCCTCCTTACGAATTCGCTGTGTCCTATTGTCTATCCTGCCGTTTAACGGCTGTGTGAGTATCGTTCTAAATTTTAATAAAGAGAATTATTACTATTTCTATCGTAGATTTTAAACTATCTACCCCCATCTTGTCAACAAAAATTTTTGGATTCTGACCAAAACAACAGCGCCCCTTCCCATTTGAGAAAGGGCGCCGGACTGCCGGAAACGGCAGCAGATATCTTTTCGCAGTAGGTTAGCTGATACGGATCTCCTTTGCCTTCGTGGGGTCAAAGTCGGTCTGCATGTCGTAGATATTGTAGTGATTAAACTCGGACAGGGTTCTGCCCTTGTACTCATAAGTACGGACAAACTTTCGCTCGTCCACAGCGGACCAAAATTCAATGTCCCACGTCATATAGCCGTCTGCATCGCTCTTAGGTTCGGGCAGGACAAAATCCACCTGGCGGCCGTCCCGCATAAGCTGGATCAGGTCGTCCCGTGTCACCTCCAGCTCCACATGCTTTACTGTATCATATGCTTTCATAACTTCCATTCCTTTCTAGTTTTTATTGCCAGATAAGCTCAAACGAGTCTCTCTTTATGCGTTTCCTCTATACTATACTCCAAGTGCGCCTTTCTGTCTACTTCTTTCTGTGGAAATCTGCCCCAGCATGTATATGGCTTGGCTGTAAGCAAGTTTTCCGGTCCAATTGCACTTGTTCTTTGTCTAAAATAGCAGTTGTATTCCCCCGGTCGTATGATACAATATCAACCGGCACTGTCTTTATAGAAAAGGGCAAATCCCTAAATCCAAGGCGGGAGGAGATGATATCCATGGAACAGGCGGAGCAGACATGCCGGACCCCGCTTTTTTCCCAGAAAGCGCTGATCCGGCTGATCATCCCGCTGGTGATTGAGCAATTCCTGCTGATGACAGTAGGCATGGCCGATACTGTCATGGTGACAACGGCTGGGGAAGCCGCGGTATCTGGCGTGTCTCTGGTAGACAATATCAATCTGTTGCTCCTCCAGATCTTTGCCGCGCTGTCCACTGGCGGCGCGGTGATTGTCTCCCAATACTTAGGCCGGGAGGACCGGAAAGCTGCCTGCACCGCTGCCCGGCAGCTTCTGTACGCTGTTGTCCTGGTCTCATCCACTGTGATGGCCGTGGCGCTGCTGGCCCGCGAGCACATTTTAGCCCTGATTTTCGGCAACATCGCCCCTGACGTGATGGACAGCGCCCTGATCTATTTTCTGCTTACCGCCGCGGCCTATCCCTTTATGGCGGTCTATAACGCCGGCGCCTCTCTGTTCCGCTCTATGGGCAACAGCAAGGTGTCCATGTTCAACTCCCTTTTGGTCAATCTTATCAATATCACGGTCAACGCCATTTTGATCTTCGGCTTTCACATGGGGGCGGCTGGAGCCGGAATTGGGACGCTGGTCTCCCGGATCGCGGCGGCGGCGATCATGCTCGTCATGCTCCGCCACCCGGAAAATCCCGTCCATATCCGGGGCCTGCTCCGAATTCAATTCCGCGGGGACATGATCCGCCGGATTCTCACCATCGGCATCCCCAACGGCTTGGAGAACGGCCTGTTTCAGGTTGGAAAGCTGCTGGTGCTCAGTTTGATTACCTCCCTGGGGACCACTGCCGCGGCCTCCACTGCCATCACAGCCGCCAACGCCATCGCCAATTCTATCGCCGGTGTGGTCAATGTCCCTGGTCAGGCCATTGGCCTGGGGCTCATTACTGTGGTAGGTCAGTGCATGGGGGCCAAGGACCCGGATCAGGCGGTCTCCTATACCAAGAAGCTCATGACCGCCGCCTATGTTTCCCTGCTGGTGATGTGTCTCATCCTGTTGGTCTCCGCCGGCTGGCTCGTCACCCTCTTTCATCTGAGCCCTGCTGCGGCAGCCCTGGCCGCCCAGGTCCTGCGCTGGTGCGCTGTGTTTACCATGCTGTTCTGGCCCATGTCCTTTACCCTCCCAAACGCTCTGCGGGCCGCCGGGGATGCGGTGTTTACCATGTCCATCTCTATGCTGTCTATGTTCCTGTGCCGGATCGTTCTGAGCTACGTTCTGGCCTCCGCCTGGGGGGCCAATCTGGGTCTGCTGGGTGTCTGGCTGGCCATGTTTGCCGACTGGATTGTCCGCGCTGTGGTCTTTTTCGTCCGTTTCTGGCGGGGACGGTGGAAACAGATTCGTGTGATTTAAAGCGACAGAAATCCCGGTCCATCGAAAAGGGGCCTGTCTGGTTTTTCGCCAGACAGGCCCCTTTTGTTTACCGCTGCCCCTTATCGTAGGGGATGCCTTCCGCTCTGGGCGCGGCAGAGCTTTTGGAGGTAAAGGCAAGGACAATCAAGGTCGCGATATAGGGGATCATTTTATAGATATCACTTGGGATCCCCATGTCCTTGAGGGTGGGGATCACAGAGTAAGTAGCGGTGACGGTCTTCATAAAGCCGAAGAAGAGGGCGGCAAAGAAGATGCGGCCCGGCTTCCACTGGCCAAAGATCAGCACGGCCAGGGCCAGGAAGCCATAACCAGAGACGGTGCCGTTAAAGTTGGTAGAGGTGGGGATGACGAAGATCAGCCCGCCGATGCCCCCCAGGGCACCGGAGATGACCGTCCCGGCATAGCGCATTTTGTAGACGTTGACCCCCACCGAGTCGGCGGCCTGGGGGTGCTCGCCGCAGGCCCGCAGCCGCAGGCCAAATCGGGTTTTGTACAGGACGACCGTAGAGAGGATCAGCAGTGCAATTCCCAAATAGGTGGTGAGATAGGTGTTCTGGAAGAGGAGGGGCCCCAGGAAGGGGAGGTCCCCCAGCAGAGGTACCTTGGTAATAAAAAACGTATTCTGAAAGGGGATCTGCTGGACGCCGTTGATCATCCGCGCCACAAAGATGGCGAAGGCGGGGGCAAAGATATTGATTGCCGTGCCGCTGATCACCTGGTCAGCCTTCATATTGATGGAGGCGTAGGCGTGGACCAGACTGATGACCATACCGGCCAGGGCCGCGATGACCAGGGCAATCAGGAGGGCGAGTTGTCCCGACAGGCTGTCCTGGGTGTGGTGGAGGAACATAACGCCGCTGAAGGCCCCGATGATCATGATGCCCTCCAGCGCCACATTGACGATGCCGGACCGTTCACAGAACAGGCCGCCCAAGGCCACCACCAGCAGCGGAATGGAGAAGTACATCATCTGCTGGACCAGAAAATAGAGCAATTGCAGACCGCTCACTGTCCGTCGCCTCCTTTCTCCGTCTTAGCGCCTGACGTCTCTTTGTGCTTGGCCAGCTTGGACATAAGCTGGCTGAAGAAGAGGACGAACGCGGCAAAGTAGATGATCACCGCGCTGATGATGTCGATGATCTGGGGGACAAAGCCTACGCTCTGCATGGACAGGCCGCCCACCGTCAGATAGGCCATAAAGATGCCGGTAAAGATGATGGCAATGGGGTTGGACATCCCCAGCAGGGCCACGGGGATCCCGTTAAAGCCCTCTGCCGCCGGGGTATCGGTGATCGCGATCCCTGTGCCGGCGCCGGCCAGGAGCATGAGACCGCCGCCAATTCCGGCCAGCGCCCCGGCGATCACCATGGCCAGGACGATGCTGCGCTTCTCACTGATTCCGGCGTACTTGGCCGCATCCCGGTTGAAGCCGCAGGCTTTCAGCTCAAAGCCGAACTGTGTCTTCTCCAACAGAACCCAGGTCAAAACCCCCAGCAGGACGGCCACCAGAATCCCGGCGTTGGCGCTGGAGGGTGTGGCGCCGTCTACGAAGAGCTTGTCAAACCCCAGCTTGGGGAGGACTGCGGAGTCCGCGGGCCGCAGGGACTGGTTTCTCGCCTTGTCAAAGATCATCCGGCGGATCAGCAGATTGGAGGTACTGGCTCCGATGTAGTTCATCATAATACAGGAGATAACTTCATTGATCCCGAAACAGGCTTTTAATGCGCCGGGGACCACGCCCCACACCGCACCAGCCAGTCCCGCCGCAATCAGCGCCACAAGGCAGTGCAGAATGGGGGGCAGAAAGGTACACTTCACACCCACCAACACGGCGGCAAAGGCACCCACCATGTACTGTCCAGGCGCGCCGATGTTAAACAGGCCGGTCTTTTTGGCGAAGCCCACCGACAGGCCGGTCATGATCAGCGGTGTGGCATAGAAGAGGACCTGCCCGATGTTTTTCCGGCTGGAGACCCCGCCGATGACAATCTCGATAAATCCCTCTACCGCTCTGGCGGGGTTGGAGATCAGCAGGATGGCAAACCCCACCAGCATACCGATAAAGATCGCGATCACAGAGGCCAGCGCTTTTTGTACCCCGTCACGGGCCAAGAGGCTGTTGTTTTTCACTTAGACCGCCTCCTTCCGCTTGGAACCGGCCATGTAGAGGCCCAGCTCCTGCACTGTTGTCTCATTGGGGTTCAGGTCGGCCACCAGCTCCCCCTCGTAGATGACTAAAATGCGGTCGGACAGGTTCATCACCTCGTCCAGTTCCAGGGAGACCAGGAGAATCCCCTTTCCCCGGTCCCGCTCGGCGACAATCTGCCGGTGGATGTACTCGATAGCACCTACATCCAAACCGCGGGTGGGCTGAACTGCGATGAGCAGCTCTGGATTGCGGTCAATCTCTCTGGCGACAATGGCCTTCTGCTGGTTGCCCCCCGACATGCTCCGGGCCGCTGTTTTGGCCCCCTGGCCGGAGCGGATGTCGTACTGTCCGATGAGCTTTTCGGCGTACTGATAGATGCTGTTGTACTGTAAAAAGCCGCCCCGGCAGAAGGCTGGTTCAAAGTAGCTCTGGAGCACCAGGTTGTAGGCCAGGGGGTAGTCCAGCACCAGGCCGTGCTTGTGCCGATCCTCCGGGATATGGCCCATACCGTGGGTGTTGCGGTGGCGGATGGAGGTATGGCTCACGTCCTCCCCCTGGAGCCGGATGGTCCCCGCGTCCGCCTTGATCAGCCCGGTGATGGCCTGGACCAGCTCACTCTGGCCGTTGCCGTCAATCCCGGCTACACAGACAATCTCCCCCTTGCGCACCTGGAGAGAGACCCCGTTGACCACCTTTTTCCCATGGTCCTTGTTGATCACTGTCAGTCCCTGGGTCTCTAACACCACATCGCCTGGGCTGGCCGGGCCCTTCTCCACATTCAGCTCCACCTTACGGCCCACCATCATCTCGCTCATCTGCTCCTTGGTGACACCGGCCACGTCCACCGTGCCGATATACTTCCCCTTGCGCAGGACGGTAACCCGGTCGGCTGCCTCTTTGATCTCGTTGAGCTTGTGGGTGATAAAGAGGATGGATTTCCCCTCGGCGGCCAGCCCCTTCATGATTTTAATGAGCTCGTCAATTTCCTGGGGGGTCAGTACCGCCGTGGGCTCGTCAAAGATGAGGATTTCGTTGTTCCGGTAGAGCATCTTCAAAATCTCCACCCGCTGCTGCATCCCAACCGTGATGTTCTCTATAAGCGCGTCCGGGTCTACCCGCAGCCCGTACTGCTGGGACAGCTCCATCACCTTCCGCCGGGCGTCGTCCATCTTCAAAAAGCCGCCCCTGGTGGTCTCCACCCCCAGGATGATGTTTTGCAGCACGGTAAAGTTGTGGACCAGCTTAAAGTGTTGGTGGACCATGCCGATTCCCAGGGCATTGGCGTCGTTGGGGTCCTTGATTTTGACTTCCTCCCCGTTCTTCTTGATGACCCCCTTTTCCGGCTGATAGAGCCCAAACAGGACGCTCATCAGTGTGGATTTCCCTGCGCCGTTCTCCCCCAGGAGCGCATGGATCTCCCCCTTTTTCAATTGCAGGGTGATGTCATCGTTGGCGATAATGCCGGGGAATTCCTTGGTGATATGGTTCATCTCAATGATGTATTCGCTCATTCCGCCACCACTCCCTTCTCCAAATTGCAGGTGCCCACGCTCCCATTTTTCAACGCATCACACCAGACTCTGATTTTATTATACCGTCTTTGCATCTTTGTTGCAAGAACATTACTGTTATGGCCGCGGTGGTTTCACAAACTCCTATAGCAATCTGCAAAAATAATGACAGTCAAAGAAACGGGCCGGTGAGTACACCGGCCCCTACAAAAACGCCGCCTGCGTAGGGGCCGATGTCCCCATCGGCCCGCCGTATTGTCCCAGCTGGATAGAACCTCATGAGACGGGCGTGCGTCATGACGATCAGCTGTTTTCTTCCTCCCCTAAAATAGCGTCCCAGTACCGCTTGGCGGCCTGTTCCGTCTTATTTTCCCCATACTCGTAGTAGCGAACCCCTACGAGCGGATCAGGCAGGTACTGCTGCTTGACATAGTGGTTTGGAAAGTCGTGGGGGTAGAGGTAGCCCTGCTCTCGCTCCAGCCCCGCCGAGTCGGCGTGGATGTTTTGCAGATGCCGGGGGTAGTCGCCGGTCTTTCCGGCCCGGACATCCGCCATGGCCCGTTTGATGGCCGCACAGGCCGAGTTGGACTTTGGGGCGGTGGCCATGAGGACCACCGCCTCCGCCAGGGGGATCTGGGCCTCTGGCAGGCCCAGCATATTGGCCGCGTCGATACAGCCTTTGACGATAGGCACCGCCTGTGGGTAGGCCAATCCGACGTCCTCCGCGGCGATGACCATTAGTCTCCGGCAGGCCGAGATCAGATCTCCCGCCTCCAGCAGCCGGGCCAGATAGTGCAAACCGGCGTCCGGGTCGGATCCGCGGATGGACTTTTGGAGGGCGGACAGGATGTCGTAGTGGTCGTCTCCCGCCCGGTCGTACCGCATGGCGGAGCGCTGGGCGGCGATCCGGGTGTCCTCTAGGGTGACTGTAAGCACCCCGTCCCTCCGCTGGGCAGCATTCATCAGCAGTTCCACTGCGTTTAGAGCCTTGCGTACATCTCCGCCGCAGGCCGCAGCTACCGCCTCCTCTACCCCAGGTTCACAGCGAGCCTCCCCCGCCAGCCGGTTCTCCATGAAGCGGATCCCCCGGCGAATGGCGGGCAGGATCTCCTCTGCTGTCACCGGCTTGAACTCAAAGACGGTGGAGCGGCTGAGGACCGCATTATAAACATAGAAATAGGGATTCTCGGTGGTGGAGGCGATGAGGGTGACATCCCCCCGCTCAATGACCTCCAGCAGGGACTGCTGCTGTTTTTTATTGAAATATTGGATCTCATCCAGGTAGAGCAGGATTCCGTTGGGGGCCAGCATGGTCCCCACGTCTGCAATCACATCCTTGATGTCTGAGAGGGAGCCGGTCGTGGCGTTGATCCGGCGCAGTGCTCGGTTGGTCCGCTGGGCGATGAGGTTGGCCACGGTGGTCTTCCCCGTCCCAGACGGGCCGTAAAAGAGCAGATTTGGGGTGCTCCCCCCCTCGATGATCCGCCGGAGCAGTCCATTCTGCCCCAATATATGGCCCTGGCCTACTACCTCATCCAAGGTGGTGGGGCGGATCTCATCTGCCAGAGGACGGTATGTCATCCTTTGCTCCTTTCCCAGCTATCATATGGTCTCCAGCAGGAGACGGCTTTAAGGCAACATTCAGCGTCTATCTTCAAATGCAAGTTTCTTCTGGCTCTTGGTCAGGTGCTTATGGTTGGGGTACTCCACACCATGGGAGGTGATGGCAAATGCTTTCAGGCCCATGTCGATGCCAATCATTGCTCCAGTAGTGGGAAGCGTCTCCATCTCCACATCAGTACAGCACAGGGAGACAAAGTATTTCCCGCT
>JAAWBF010000034.1 GCA_022792555.1 Oscillospiraceae bacterium | reverse complement strand
CCGTCCCTCTGACCGTCCTTTCAGATACGGTCATCATTGTCGGACTTCTGCTGTCCTTTCTTCCAGTGTCGATCTGATCTTTTAAAAATATCTCTTTACAAACCAAACAAATCTTGCTATAATGGGTGAGCACAAAAGAAGAATGTGTTTTGTGCGCCCGTAGCGCAATTGGATAGAGCGTCAGATTCCGGTTCTGAAGGCTGGGGGTTCGAGTCCCTTCGGGCGTACCAAGTCGGGGCAAGCGTCATTTCGCTTGCTCCGATTTTTTTAAAAGTCAGAGCACATTCATTCTGCTGCTCCTTTCCAGACCACAGCCGCTAACACTGGGTTACGGTTTGGTTGCGGGTACAGACCTGGACGGCGCATCTTTTTTATCCACAAAAAAGTCCAGCGAGTTCTCCCAAATACTGGGTGCTCCGCTGGACTTTTTAGATGTTCTCGCTGGAGATGAACGTCTGAACATGACGTTGATATTTCCTATACCAGCTCTTTGCAGGATGCCTTTCTATCCGTTTGGCATCCTGTATCGCCATCCTTGCCTGTCTTTTTTTGACACAAGGCAAAAAATGATTGAAACCGTATGAGCAGATATGGTATAGTTATAACTACCGTCCGTTTTGGCTATTTGAGAACCCGGTTTAGCACCGGAAGAGGCAGCATAATAAAATGGTGTTGTGTCAGAACAAAAACGCAAGGAAAGCGAGGATGTATGTCCATGTTCAAAAGTATCAAGAAGACGGTTGGAATCCAGGTGGCTGCGGCGTTGGCGTCGATCATTCTGTTCAGTGTTGTTACAACGGTGAATATTCTCAGTATCGAACGGACTCAAGCAGCCAGTACCCAAGCCAATGCGCTGTTGGACAGAGCGCAAACCGCCGAAGTCGCCCACTATAAGTGGGCCAGCAACCTCAGTAACGCACTTTATGCTGGCACTGAATTTACCGGCAGCATTGACCCCACCACCTGCGCCCTGGGCCAGTGGCTCTATGGCGAAGCTGGTACAGAGGATGAGACTGTACTAGCCCTGCGTGCCCAGCTTGAGCCATTACATAAGGAGCTTCATGGATCCGCCAGTTCGGTTTTGGAGCTCTACAAAACCCAGCCTATCCAAGCCCAGGAATACTATCAGACTACCATCCAGAACAATCTGGCAACCCTTGTAGGCCTGCTGGACCAGGTGGTAGACCGGGGGAGCACGTTAAGCGAAGAGCTTTCTAATAAGATGCACAACACCATCCTCACCATGCACGCCCTGACCACCTTCTGCCTGGTACTGGCGCTCTTTTGCCTGATCAGTTTGGTGTATTACGTCTTGCGGCATATTGTCCGGCCCATTCTCGTTCTTACAGAGCAGAGCAAGCCTCTCCAGGAGGGACGGCTGGATCTGGACCTCAAATACAAATCGGATAATGAGCTGGGTATTTTGGCTCAGACACTTGGCGGCTCTGTTGCTCTTATCCACGATTATATCGAGGATATCAACCGCATGATGGGGCAGCTCTCTGAGGGTAATTTTAATGTCCGGCCATCCGCTGAGTATATCGGTGATTTCCGCCGTATCGAGACCTCTATTGACAGCTTTACCTCCACCCTTTCCAAGACGATGGAGCAGATTAATCAAGCGGAGCACCGGGTCTCTGGCCATGCTGAACAGCTCTCCAGCGGTGCCCAAGCGTTGGCTCAGGGCGCTACCCAGCAGGCCAGCGCGGTAGAAGAACTATATGCTACTTTAGACGAGCTGTCCAGAAGTGCCACCAATAATGTAAAGGCGGCCTCAGACGCGCAGGAGAATGCCCGCCTCACCGGTGAACAGGTGACGGTCAGCAGTGAGCAAATGGCCCAAATGGTGTCCGCCATGGCGGATATCACCCAGCAGTCCCGTGAAATCGAAAAGATCATCTCTACCATTGAAGATATTGCTTTCCAGACCAACATCTTGGCGCTCAATGCGGCAGTAGAGGCCGCTCGGGCTGGGACCGCAGGCAAGGGCTTCGCAGTGGTCTCCAGCGAGGTGCGCAGTCTGGCCGGCCGGTCTGACGAGGCCGCCAAGGCCACCAAGGAACTAATCGAAAATTCTGTCCGCGCCGCAGAACGGGGCAATGAGATTGTAGGCGAGGTCTCCAAGACCCTGAAGCGGACCCTGGAGCTCGTCACCCAGTCCAACACGACAATTGGAACCATCGCCGAGGCTGTCCACAGCGAGGCCGCCTCCATCGCCCAAGTTACAGAGGGCATCGGGCAGATCTCCTCTGTGGTTCAAACCAACTCGGCCAGCAGCGAGGAGTCTGCAGCGGTCAGTTCTGAACTCTTCGAGCAGGTACGTCTCCTCCAGGAGCAGACCAGGAAATTTAAACTCAAGCAATAAAAAGCGTTGCGTGATATCCCAACGATAAAACAGCCAAAGGCAGCGGGGTCACCTCTTCTGCCTTTGGTTTTTTCTACCCTTCGCTCTATGCCGTCCTATCATATCTCAACTTGGCAGAATCGTTTTGAAAAAAGGAGGCTTACATCATGCAAACCATGAAAGACAGGATGCACACCGGGGAACTCTATCTCCCCGCTGATGAGGAGATCATAACCTGGCAGACTCAGTGCCTAGACCGGCTCTACGAATTTAACCAGACCCGGCCCACAGAGGGGGCAAAGCGTGCAGCTATGTTAAAAGCCATGTTTGCCGAGATCGGGGAAGACTGTTATATTGAACCTCCTTTTCACTCCAACTTCGGCGGCAGTCACGTCCACTTTGGCAGCCATGTATATGCCAATTTTAACCTGACCTGTGTGGACGACACCCACATTTATGTGGGAGACAATACCATGTTTGGCCCAAATGTGATTCTGGCTACTGCTGGTCACCCTATTTTGCCGGAACTGCGGGAAAAGGGCTATCAATACAACGCACCCATTCACATTGGAAAAAACTGCTGGATCGGTGCAGGAGTTGTCGTAGTTCCTGGTATTACAATTGGTGATCATGTCGTTGTGGGCGCGGGGAGTGTTGTCACCAAGGATCTGCCCTCCAGAGTGGTAGCGGTAGGCAACCCCTGCCGCATTCTGCGCGAACTCAACGCTCACGACGAGGAATATTACTTCAAGGACAGAAAAATCGACTATACCACGCTGTAATAAAAAGCAGGCCCCTGAAAGTTCGAGCACTTTCGGGGGCCTGCTGTCGCATCACCTAGGGACTGTGTCAACTAGAAGTTGTCTTCCAATTGTCGAGATGCTGTAGTATGCAATATTACAGGGTCAGAGAGGGGGCACTGTAAGTACGGGATGACATCTCATTGTCCAGCATGTACAGGGCACGGGGGTCGGCGCCAAAGAGATCCCACTTTTTCAGCAGATCCCCGGCGTTCTTCTCCTCCTCGCCCTGCTCCTTCACGAACCAATCCAGGAACTGCATGGTGCGAAAATCTTTCTGCTCGGCGGCAGCGGCATAGATGGTGTTGATCAGACCGGTGACATAGTGCTCATGCTTCTCACCGGCAGCCAGTACCTCTCTGGCACCAGAGAAGTCCTGATCCGGACGGTCAATGGCCTCCAGAACGGGGCGGCCCCCGTTGTTTTGGAGGTACTCCAGGAAGAGCATGGCGTGATCCCGCTCCTCCTGGGCCTGGATTTGATACCAATTTGCGAATCCCTCCAGCCCCTGGTCGGAGAACCAAGTGGAGAAGCCGAGATACAGATAGGCGGAATAGAACTCTTTGTTGATCTGAGTGTTGATCAGCTGGGCTACTTTTTCATCAAGCATGGAAATGGACTCCTTTCAAAATGCTGCCCATGGTTGGGCATCGTTCTGCCTCTATTATAGTCTTATCGTGCAAAACCGGCAAGTCTTATCTATAGCAATCTTCAAAATTGCTGATACTATTTCCCCCTCCCCGAAGAGGAGGCGGGAAAGCATGGATTGCCATTATGCTTACAGACTGCGATAGAAATAATTTATAAAAAGAGCGGCTGGGAACCACCCAACAGGTCCTCTATCCTGCGTTTTGTATAAACTTCCAGTCCCATTGGAAAACCTCTTGCATTTTTATAAATATCGTGTATAATATGCCTTAGAAAATTGGTGTTCTTTTAGAGCGCCAATCCACGAAAAAGTGGATATTATGCAGTGAGGAGAGAATGAATATGAATTTCAAGAAACTGGCCGCACTCGGCCTGTCTGCCGCTCTGGGCCTGTCTCTGCTGGCCGGCTGCGCTGGCTCTGGCAGCGGCGGCACAGCGGCCACCCCTACCCCGGCTCCTGTGGAATCTGCACCTCAGGCCTCTGCTCCGGCTAGTGATCCTGGTGACGGCTCCTTCACCACCGTCACCGAGGGTGTGCTCACCATGGCCACCAACGCCGCCTTCCCTCCCTATGAGTACTATGAGGGCGACCAGATCGCCGGTATTGACATTGAGCTGACCGAGGCCATCGCGGCCAAGCTGGGTCTGACGGCCAAGATTGAGGACATGGAGTTTGACTCCATCATCCCTGCCATTCAGCAGGGCAAGGCCGACCTAGGCCTGGCGGGCATGACTGTCACCGATGAGCGGCTGGAGGCGGTCAACTTCACCGTCAGCTATACCACCGGCGTCCAGGTTATTATCGTAACCGAGGACTCCGCCATCACCAGCTCGGACGACCTCTTTGCGGAGGGAGCCAGCAACACCATCGGGGTCCAGCGCAATACCACCGGCGACCTCTATACTACCTCTGATCTGGAAGAGGCCGGTCTGGCCACCATTGACCGCTACAGCCGGGGCGCCGATGCAGTTCAGGCTCTGCTCACCGGCAAGGTGGACTGTGTGGTCATCGACAACGAGCCTGCCAAGTCCTTTGTCGCCGCCAACGAAGGTCTGAAGATCCTGGATACCGAATATATCACAGAGGATTATGCCGCCGCTATGAGCAAGGAGAACGAGGCACTGTACAAGGCGGTGGACGCCGCACTCCAGGAGCTGATTGCGGACGGCACCGTTAAGAGCATCATTGATCGATATATCACTGCCGACTAAGCTTGGCTGAATGGAACTGGTTTCCTCCCCCTCCGGGGGGAGGAAACTGTTCTTACCCTTGTGCTGAATGGAGCGGCTGGGAAAGGAGCAAACGCCATGAACAAAATACCA
This sequence comes from Oscillospiraceae bacterium, assembly GCA_022792555.1. Classification (GTDB taxonomy): domain Bacteria; phylum Bacillota; class Clostridia; order Oscillospirales; family Oscillospiraceae; genus JAAWBF01. The sequence continues at coordinate 6,207 of JAAWBF010000034.1, read as the reverse complement.
CCCCCTGGTGAACTCTGGCCTGCTATTGCCCCGGAGTGGATGCTCAACGTCCCGGAGTGGCTGGAGGACTTTTTCTTCAACATCTATAAATGCTTTATCTATCAAGACCGCTATCTGCTCATTGTGCGCGGTCTGGGCAATACCCTGCGTTTGACCTTCTTTGCCCTGCTGCTGGGCATCGCTCTGGGGGTCATTATCTCCTTGGTGCGGGTAACATGGGATAAGAACGGCGCTGAGATGCGGGGGAGCGGACGGTTCTTTCTCCGCCTGGGGAACATTCTGTGTCAGATCTATCTCACCGTCATCCGGGGAACTCCGGTCATGGTACAGCTTTTAATTATGTATTTCGTCATCTTTGCCAGCACGAAGAATAAGCTGCTGGTAGGGTGTTTGGCCTTTGGCATCAACTCCGGTGCCTATGTGGCCGAGATTATACGCTCCGGCATTATGTCGGTAGATGTGGGACAGATGGAGGCCGGACGCAGTCTGGGCTTTGGTTATGTTTCCACCATGCAGTACATCGTCATTCCCCAAGCGCTAAAGGCGGTTCTGCCCGCCCTGGCCAACGAGTTTATTGTTCTTCTCAAAGAGACCGCTGTGGCCGGTTATATTGGGATGTCCGACCTGACCTACGCGGCAAATACCATCGGCGGCACCAGCTTTGAGTATTTCTACCCCCTCCTTGGGGCGGCTCTGATCTACCTGGCGATGGTTATGTTCTTTACCTGGCTGGTGGGTAAGCTGGAAAGGAGGCTGCGCAGCAGTGAGCGCTGATATTCTCATCCAAGTGGACAAGCTGGAAAAGCACTTCAAGGGCGGCGATATCAAGGCGCTGGACGGTGTCTCTACCCAGATTCGTACCGGAGAGGTCGTCGTAGTCATCGGCCCTTCCGGCTCAGGCAAGTCCACCTTCCTGCGCTGTCTCAATCTGTTGGAGATCCCTACCGGGGGACAGATCCTCTTTCGGGGTACTGATATCACCGACCCCAAAAGCAACATCAACCTCCACCGCCAAAAAATGGGGATGGTCTTCCAGCACTTCAATCTCTTTCCCCACATGACCATCTTGAAAAATATGACCCTCGCCCCCATCAAGCTACTGAAAAAAAGCCAGGCTGAGGCGGAGGAGACCGCAATCTCCCTCCTCAAGCGGGTGGGCCTGGCCGACCGCTCCGGGGCCTATCCCGCCCAGCTCTCCGGCGGCCAAAAGCAGCGCATTGCCATTGTCCGGGCACTGTGTATGGACCCGGAGGTCATGCTCTTTGACGAACCCACCTCCGCTCTGGACCCTGAGATGGTGGGGGAGGTGCTGGAGGTCATGAAGGAGCTGGCCAACGATGGGATGACCATGGTGGTAGTCACCCACGAGATGGGCTTTGCCCGCGAAGTGGGCAGCCGGGTGATCTTCATGGACGGCGGAAAAATGATAGAGGAAAATGAGCCGGAGGCGTTTTTCTCCCACCCCAAAGAGCAGCGCACCATCGACTTCCTCTCCAAGGTCCTGTAGCACCATGGACAGCAGTCAGGAGCCCCGCTATCTGGAGTGTGAACGCTGGTGGACCTTCGCCCTGCTGATGACAGTAGGGGGCTATCTAGGGGCCTTTACTTACAATCTGCGGGGCGGGGTATTCTGCAATGCTCAGACAGCGAATATCGTCCTCTTCGCGATTGCATTGGGCAAGGGAGCCTTTGCCCAGGCGTTTTACTATGTGATCCCCATGGGCGCCTATCTGGCCGGCGCCATGCTCTCCGAGGCCCTCCCGCTCAAGCTACGCCGGGCCGGGCTGATCCGCTGGGATACCGCTCTTGTGGGGCTTGAGCTGCTGGCCGTACTGGCCCTGGGCTTCCTGCCGGAACAGGCCCCATTCCAGATCACCCAGGTAAGCGTCAATTTCATCTGCTCGATGCAGTACAATACCTTCCGGCAGGCCCAGGGGGTCCCCATGGCTACCACCTTCTGTACCAACCATGTCCGCCAGACTGGTGTCCATTTGACCAAATGGCTGAGAAGCCGTCATCCAGAGGATGGCGCCCGCTGTCTGGCCCATATTGGGATGCTTCTTGCGTTTGCCGCCGGAGGGGTGGTGTGTACGATGCTCTGTCCCCGATTTTTGGGCCGGAGCATCTGGGGTGCAGGTATTCTGCTGGCCGTTGTCTTTGCCGACCTGCTCTACGCCGATCTGTGCAAGGAACGTGGCCTTCTCTTCCGCAAGCCCGCCGGACATTGAAGTCATTTTAACATAAACTAGCAATAATTCTCCCGCCTTTATGCAAAGCATAGGCGGTGGGAGTATGTCACTCTCCTTTTTACCTCCCCGAACGAGAGGGTAAAAACAGCGTCAATAACAGAAACCGCCGCCCCAAAGGGTGGCGGTTTCTGTGTTCTTTCTGTCAATAGTGCAGCTCCAGCCGCTTATGATTTCGGGTTTTCGTCTTCACAACAGGTAGCAGAGGGCGGTTCCTCGTCCGTCTCTTCTTTTTCAGCCTCGGTGAGTTCCTCCTCCAGATGATCCAGCTCATCCAGCTTACGCCGCAACTGATCACGCTCCTCGCGGGTCATCTGGGACAGGCTCTCCTCTGTAGATCGTTCCTTACGCTCCTTGGCGGCCTGCTCTGCCTTTGCTCTGAGGGAATCCGTCATCTCCATACCGCGTTCTACGGTGACAGTCCCCTTCTCTATACACTCCTTGGCAAATTCGCCCCCCTTTTCCGCCAGGATAGTAACCGCGCCTACGCCAACCAGTGCAATTTTTTTCAAATCGTTGCCCAGTTCTTCCAGCATATTGATGACCTCCTTAGAATTTAACTGTCATTATTATAGTCGCTTTACCCAAAAATGTCTTTACCAATTTATGAACGCCCGATTAAGCTTTCCCGTCCGTTTTTTTATTTTATGATCAGAATACACACCTGCCCTTTTCAACACGGCCCGTCAATCTGCTAGTTTTCAAACAAGCTCTAACAGACACATCCAGGTTCCTCCTGGCCATGTTTAGGATGAGAATCAGGCTTGAAAATTATTAGGATGGCGGTATAATAATCTCTGTCAAGCAAACTGCTGGCGGTTTGAATTCTGAACGAAGAGGGTAACAAAATATGAAACAGACCCAAATGCGTACCTGGGCGGAGATCCATCTGGACCATATTGCACATAACTATCGGGCATTGCGGGCTATGCTGCCACAGGGTTGCCGGTTTCTCGGCGTTGTCAAGGCAAATGCCTATGGCCATGGGGCCATCCGTGTGGCCCGCAAGCTGGAGGAACTGGGCGCAGATTACTTTGCCGTAGCATGCCTGCGTGAGGCACTGGAGCTGCGCGAAGCCGGGATCACCACACCATTGCTCATTCTGGGACACACTCCGCCGGAATTTGCCCCACAGCTTTTGGAGCGCCATATAACCCAGACGGTCTTTGACCTGGAGACCGCACGCGCCCTGTCTGAGACAGCAGTCCGTGCCGGGCAGCGGCTGAAGATCCACATCAAGGTGGACACTGGGATGTCGCGTCTGGGCTTTTTCTGCGACGAAAGCCATATAGCTGCCGCCGGGGATGAGATCGCCGCGCTGTGCGCCTTACCCGGTCTGGAAACAGAGGGGATTTTTACCCATTTTTCAGATGCAGACGGCAGCGAAGCCTATACAATGCAACAATTCACCCGCTTTTTGGATATTTTGGATCTCCTGAAAATAAAAGGCTGTACCTTCTCCATTCGCCATTGCGCAAACAGTGCCGCTGTGTTAAACTATCCATGTACTTATTTAGACATGGTACGTCCCGGTATCGCCCTTTATGGACACTATCCGGATCCCTCCTGTACAGGCTTAGACGGTCCGGGGCTCTTGCCGGTTATGGCGCTAAAAAGTCGGATTGCCTCGATACGTTCTCTGCCTGCGGGGACTTGTGTCAGCTATGGCCGAACCCATACACTAGCACGGGACAGTCGGCTGGCCACACTGCCCATCGGCTATGCAGACGGTCTGTTCCGGCTGTGCTCCAACCAGCTCTCGGTGCGGATCGGAACCGGCTGGGCGCCCATTGTGGGTCGCGTCTGTATGGATATGTGTGTTCTAGATGTCACCGATCTCCCCCAGGCAAAGCCTGGTGACGAGGTGATTCTCTACGGTATAGACGCTCCTGTAGAACGGGCTGCTGCACTGGTAGACACCATTCAATATGAGCTGTTGACCGCCGTCTCTCCCCGCGTTCCGCGGGAATATATTAGTGGTTAAGCACTCTCTCCCCTCTTCCAGCATAAACTGATGCGGGGGGAATCCACCCGGGCGGGCGACGGGTCAGATTTCATAGCCTTAATTTCACATAACAACGTATAATTTCCGCCGCCCTGTGGGAGAATCATAGTAGACGGCGCACCTGGTTCACAAGCCGTGTGACGCCGCCTACTATCTTCCGGCGGAGTGTGAGCTTTTGTGGATAACAGCGTAAAACGAGGCGATATTTTTTATGCCGATCTGAGTCCCGTGGTAGGCAGTGAACAGGGCGGCGTGCGGCCGGTACTTATCGTTCAGAACGATACCGGAAACCGGCACAGTCCCACTGTAATTGCCGCTGCCATCACCTCTCAGACAGGTAAGGCGCGTCTGCCAACCCACATCGAGCTCTCAGCCAGGACCTACGGACTGCCCAAGGATTCTGTGATTCTGCTGGAACAGATCCGCACCTTGGACAAAAAGCGGCTGAGAGAGCATATGGGACGGCTGGACAACACATTGATGCAAAAAGTGGACTCGGCCATCGCAGTCAGCTTTGGTCTGCATCCCCAGCAGCTGGTTTAGACCGGCCTGATACGGCGGCTGAATACGGCACCACACCAGGCCCGGAGCGCGGCTACATAGCATGCAGCCGCCTCCGCGCCTGTATGTGAAACAGTTTATTTCGTAACCATTACATAGGAGGCACCCCATGAGACAGACCAGATGGCCTTTGCGCCTCATCACTGGCACACTTGTATTGCTCCCTCTAATCGGAGCCGCTTTGGCAGCAGGCGGAACACAGAGCGACCCCCTTGTGACGTTGAGCTACTTAAACAACAAGGCTACCCCAGAGATCCTCTCTCAGTTAGAAGTAAAGCTGTCTCAGCAAGAGCAGCTTTTGACTGCTCAATTAAATGACGTTGTCGCCCAATATAAACAGGACATTGAACGCCTCTTGAATACAGGGACCTCCGCCTCTGGCGGGATCTCTTCGGTCTATACCGTGGTAACACTAAATCAGGGACAACGGCTCATCGGCAAAGATGGCTGTGAGTTTCTCCTCCGTAGCGGCAGCGCCACCTGTATTTCTGATTCCGCCCCTGGATTGGTGGACATGACTGGCGGTACTACGCTGGCTAATGGTGGAAGCCTTGTACGCAATCACCTCTATTTGGGTACTATTGAAGGCCGTGGACTCAAAGCCACCTCTAGCGTGACTGTCATGGTCCGCGGACGCTATGTGATCTCATAATTTCTGCGATCTTTTTTGAAAACAGGGCTGATGTAGTAAGTTAAATGCAGAAAAGGTTTTTTAACCTTTTTCTGCATTATTTTTTTACCCAAATGGGGGGCAGAAACGGGTGAAAGTGGTGATTTAGGTGAGGACTTTGACGCTGGACGACCGCAGGAAAATTGAAATGATGTGGGGGGAGATCGCGTCCCCGGTCAAGATTGCCGCAGAGCTGGGTATCAGCCAATGCACCGTTTACACGGAATTGAAGCGGGGGCGGTATGTCAGAGCGGGCGGCGACGTGGAATTGGATAAGAACTTCCGGCCTGCGTATAGTGAACAGCCCCAGAAAAAACGGACAATAGACAAAAGGCCCCCTGATGTAGGAAAATAGAAGTATTACATCAGGGGGTATCATCATGTCAAAAAGGAAATACACACATATTCAAGAAATCTTACCAGAAATTCAGGCGATGATAGCGAACGGAAAAAGCAGCCGGGAAATCAAGGAATTTTTTGTATTAACTGGAGATCGCCCAGTACACAACCTGTTAAAGCGAGAACGACGAAAAGACAACGCTATGGCTGAAAATTTCTTTTCTATTCTTAAAACCGAATGTATTTACAGACATCTCCCAGCAACCTTAGATGAAGCTAGAATATTGATCGACAACTATATCTATTTCTATAACCACCAGCGCATCCAGCTAAAAACTGGAGTGACGCCGCTTGCACTGCGTCACTCCTCCTAAAACCTATTTTTT
>JAAWBF010000009.1 GCA_022792555.1 Oscillospiraceae bacterium | reverse complement strand
CAGGCCGTCCAGGTCGAGGTCCCCGTCCCGCTTGGACAGCCGCCGTCCGTCGTGGGCCAGCAGGAGGGGGGTGTGGACAAAGGCCGGGGGCTGGAAGCCCAGCAGGCGGAACAGGTAGATCTGCCTGGGGGCCGAGGGGAGGAGATCCCGCCCCCGGACCACCTGTGTCACCCCCATGGCGGCATCGTCCGCCACCACGGCCAGCTGGTAGGCAAACACCCCGTCCGACCGCCGGAGGATAAAGTCCCCGCACTGGGTATCCAGCCTCTGTTGATAGGGTCCGTAATGGCCGTCGGTCAATGAGATCGTCTCCGCCGGGACCCGCAGGCGCAGCGCGGGAGGGCGCGTCCTGGCACGCACCTCAAGCTCCGCCGGGGACAGGTTCCGGCAGACACCAGAGTACACCACTTCTCCATCGGCGGTGTGGGGGGCCTGGGCGGCGTGGAGCTGGGCCCTGCTGCAAAAACAGGGGTAGACCAGTCCTTTGGCGGTCAACCGTTCCAACAAGGACTCATAGTAAGGGGTACGCTCACTCTGGTAATAGGGGCCGTTCGATCCTCCCAGACTGCCTCCCTCGTCCCAGTCCAGCCCCAGGAAGCGCAAATCCTCCTCCATCTGTCTGGCATAGTCAAAGCTGGTACGCAGCAGATCCAGATTTTCCACCCGCAGAATCATGCGCCCTCCCGCCGCCCGGACCGACAGCCAGGCTAGCAGGGCGCAGAACAAATTGCCCAGGTGCATCCGTCCGCTGGGTGTGGGCGCGAACCGCCCGACGATTTCGTGCATCTTATCCCTCCTTCCCCTCTGGCAGCCAGCCTCCCGCAGCATCTGTCCGCAGGGGAAGGTACTGGAACAGCTCTCTCACCGTGGACTCGTACCGGTCTGGGTCCATCTCCCGCCGGATGCGCTTGGAGAACTTCTCTCCCCCCTCAAAGAGGTGAATCAAATAGAACCAGATCTCCTTCATTCGCAGCATAGCGTTGCGCCGGCTGCCAAAGGCGGCGGCGTATCCCCGGTACAGCTCGTTCAAAAAGGCGAACAGAGTTCCCTTGTCCGCCGCCGGGCCGCCCTTGCACTGGATCACAAGGGCGGGGTTGGCCACCAGTCCCCGGCCCAGCATGAGGGCGGTCACATCTGGGTGGTCTCTCTCAAAGGCCGCGCATCCGGCCTGGGTTATGAGATCCCCGTTGTAGCAAACCGGGCTGCTGCTGGTCTGATAACATCCATCAAAGATCTCTGGGCGGACCGGACGGCGGTAGAGGTCGGTACGCACTCTGGGGTGGAGGATCAGCTCGGAGAGGGGATAGCGGTTGAAAATCTCCATCAGGGGGCCGAACTCCGCCGGATCCCGGAGGCCCAGCCGGGTTTTGACGGAGATGGGCAGGGGCGGCTTGGTAAAGACGGTCTCTAAAAACCGGTCCAGCTCTGCCGGATCGGCCAAGAAGCCAGCGCCCTTTCCCTTGGCTACCACTGTCCCAGAGGGACAGCCCAGATTGAGGTTGACCTCCTCATAGCCCAGCTCGGCCAGGGCGGAGGCTGCCCACATAAAGTCCTCCGCCCTCCGGGTGAGCAGCTGGGGGACTACCCGGAGGCCCTGGTTATGCTCCAGCAGGAGATCCTTTTTGGCCCGCTTGGGGAACACATGCTCCTTACCTGGAGAGAAAAAGGGCATAAAATACTTGTCCACCCCCGGAAAAAACCGGCGGTGCAGATTGCGGTATAAGTACCCGGTGATCCCCTCCATGGGGGCGAAATAATACTGTATCATGACTCCCCCTGATTTGGGATGATGGGAGGTTGCAGCAATCCCTTGTAAAAATCCAGCGTATGGAAGCTGCGCTCCAGCTGGGTGCGCAGAAACGCCTCACAGGCCCGGCTCATCTGGGCCATTCCTGCCTCCCCCAGCCGGAAGGAGAACAGCCGCTTGGGGTCCCCATAGAGCACATGGCGCATGGCGGCCAGGGCGCCGTCCCTCAGAGGAAGGGAGGGGGAGCCCAGCGCTTTCCCGCAGGCGGCGCAGTGGAGCACCCCCTCCACCAGATGGAGGGCCGGCGCGGCCGGCTCCGGGGCTCCGCAGACCGCACAGGCATCCAGCAAGGGGGCATAGCCAGACAGCGCCAGCAGCTTGAGCTCATAGACCGCCTTGACTAGGGGCTGGGGCTTGTGCAGCTTGTCCAGGGCATAGAGGGTATTGAGGATGAGGGGCAGCAGGCCGGAGGTCTCCTCCCCCTCCCGCGCCACGGCGTCCAGGGTCTCCGCGCAGTAGGACGCCAGGGCCAGCAGCGCCATATCCGCCCGGAGTCCTCGGAACTCCTCCAGAGTGTTGGCCTCGTTCATGCTCCAGCGATCCCGATAGGCAAAGAGAGACATCTCCGAGTAGACCAAAAGCTGGGCAGACGCGGCCAGAGGGCTGTTTTTCCGCCGGCAACCCCTGGCCTTGACGGTGCGCTTGCCCTCGGTGCTAGTGAGAACGGTGAGGATTTTATCCCCGTCCTTGTAGTTGGTCTCCCGCAGGACCAGGCCCTGGGTATTGATGTGCATGTCGGTCCCGCCTTTTTTTATGTAGGACCTCATTTTCTCTCCTTTGGGAGAGAAAATGAGGATCTGAATGCGCCTTTGTTATGCCGTTTTTTCCTCGATCTCCTCAGCCTGCCGCAGGATCTGATACAGGCTGTACGCCTCCGGCAGGCCCGTCGCGACAAACAGCCGCCACATCGCTTCTGCGTCCATTTGCAGCCACCCCGCTTCCTGCCTTTAGCGTAGCCGGTTTGGGCCGCATTATGTCCGGCAAATATAACCGCAGAGCCCATTATCATGCTCGCCGCAGATCTGTCCACAACGGCTCGCCTACTCCTCCCGATAGCCGAAGCTGCGCAGCAGGTTGGTGTTGTCCCGCCAGTTCTCCTTGACCTTGACCCAGGTTTGGAGATAGACCTGGGCGCCCAAAAAGCGCTCCAGCTCCTGCCGGGCCAGGGTGGAGATTTTTTTCAGCATGGCGCCGTTTTTTCCGATGATGATCCCCTTATGGCTGGCCTTCTCACAGTAGATAGTCACGTCCAAATCTAAGATGCCGTTCTCCCGCTGGTGGAAGCGGACCACCTCCACTGCGGTACCGTGGGGGATCTCCTTGTCCAGACAGAGTAGCAGCTTTTCCCGGACGATCTCGGCGCAGATCTGCCGCTCCGGCTGGTCGGTGATCTGGTCCTCCGGGAAGAAGGCGGGGCCCTCCGGGAGGAACTGGGCCAGCAGGTCCAGCAGCTCGGCCACCCCTTCGCCCGTCTTTGCGGCAATGGGAAGGATGGCCGCAAAGCTATGGGCCTGTCCATAGACCTGCATCACCGCCAGGAGGTCCTCTTTTTTTACGGTGTCGATCTTGTTGACCGCCAGAACTGCGGGGACGTTTAACTCCCGGATGCGCCCAATCAGCGCCTCCTCCGGCCCGCCGATCCGAGGGATCGGCTCTACCATCAGCACTGCTGCGTCCACATCGGCCACGCTCTCCCTGACAACCTTCACCATATAATCCCCCAGCTTGGACCGGGGGCGATGGAGACCGGGGGTATCCAAAAAGACAAACTGACACCCATCCCGCTGGGTGAT
>JAAWBF010000033.1 GCA_022792555.1 Oscillospiraceae bacterium | reverse complement strand
CCTCCCGCACATAGGGCAGCAGCTTATTGGGCACCCGTCCGGCGTAGACCGGAACAGCAAAAATCACCAGATCCTCTTGGGTGAAGCTGCGGCTTTCCTGCCGGGCGGCAGGGAGGGTGAACTCAAACTCCTCTAAGGGAAGTCCCAGCTGCCCAGCCATCAAATCAGCCACCCGCCGGGCAATGAGCCGAGTGTTTCCAGTGGCGCTGTAATAGACCGCAGTAATACGGGTAAAGACCATAACCTCTGCCTCCTGTTATTTTGTCGGGTCCCATTGTATCATAGAAGGGCCGGGAATGGAATATGGAACACACTCCCCCAGTTTTTAGGAAGCGGATAAAAATTTTTCTTTTGTGCAACCAACACAGTATCTAATCCGTGTATCAGACAGTGGGACCCACAAGACAGGCCATATGGAAAGAAGGGAGGCGGAATATGAGTGCGCCAAAGGAGGACCCAGAGACCCTGGCCCGGCGGTACGCCTCAGCGGTCTACCGGCTGGCCTATGCCCGAACGGGCAGCCGGGCGGACGCAGAGGATGTGATGCAGGAGACGTTTCTGCGCCTGCTCAAGGCCAGGCCGGTATTTAATGACGGAGCACATGCCAAGGCGTGGCTGCTGCGGGTGGCGGCCAACTGTGCCAACGACCTGTTCCGCCTGCCCTGGCGCAGGCGGGAGGAGCCGCTGGAGGAGGGGATGACCGCCCCGGCAGGGCCGGAGCCCGGCGGGGTGGTGGAGGCGGTGTTCTCCCTGCCGGCCAAGTACCGGATTCCGGTTCATCTGCACTATTTCGAGGGGTACTCGGTGGCGGAGATCGCCCAAATCACAGGCAGGCGGGAGGGGACCGTCAAGTCCCAGCTCTTTCGGGCCCGCACGCTGCTGCGGGAGAAGTTGGAGGATGCCCATGCTTCAGACGGAATATAAACAGGAGATGGAGCGCCTCGGTCCCCCGCCGGAGGTGCTGGATCAGCTGTACACACAAATAGCACAAGGAGGAACTCAGATGAGACATGTCAAACGGATTGGCCGTCAGGCAGTTATCCTGTTTGCGGTGTGCGCCGCACTGCTGATGACTGCGGTGGCGGCTGGGCCGGGGATCTGGGCGGCAGTCCAGGCCCGCATGGGGGCCTTCGCCCCCTACGCCCAGGCCATAGAAGGGGTGGTATGTCAGGACCAGGGGATCGAGGTCCGGGTGGTGGCCGCCCTGTCCGATGATGTGCAGGGCAAGCTCTATTTCACCGTCCGGGATCTCACCGGCGACCGGATCAACGAATTTCTCTCGGTCAACGGCCGCCTGGAGGTGGTAGAGGAGGACAAGCGCGATCTGCCGGTTGGGATCGTCGGGACCACCAATCTGGACTGCTCCGCCCTCTCCTACGACCCGGAGACGAAAACCGCGCTGTTCTGCCGGGAAATTTTATATGGAGACGGCCACCCGCTGGAGACCGCCGCGATCAACCTCAGAGCCATGAGTACCAAAACCGGAGACCTCAGCGCCAGCGTTTCGGCCAGTACAGTCACAGAGAAAACGCTGGCCAGCCAGCCCATCCCGGCGGATGCCAAGGTCTATCCGGAGAGACACAACGGAAAACCAACGGTCATTCTCGCCCCCAATCAGACCCCCATGGCCCTGGAGGGGACCGAAGATTTTACCGTCTCCTCCCTGGGGTTCGCCAGCGATGGCTGTCTCCATCTGCGTCTAAGCTTCGCGCCAGGGGTGTCCCTGCTGGATGAGGAGAGGTTCTCTCCGATTCTGGCCAACATCTGGCCCCAGGATATGGACCTGCATTCGGAGCAGTGGTACACCCTGCAAATAGTGTGTGCCGACACCTGGGCGGACATCCGGTTCCCGCTGATCACGCCAGCGGAGTTGGAGATCCTTAAAACGGCGCGGGTCGGGGTTTACAACCCCTACCATCGGCCAGGTGTGGACATCCAGGGTGTGTGGACCCTCACCTTCCCCATGGAATACCGCCCCTCCCAGGTGCTGGCCTGGACCGGCGCCCTGGCCGGACGGCAGGTGGAGCGCGTTACCCTCTCCCCTTTTACCGTCACCATGGACAGCAACGACAAGGGCGGGCTGAACAGCGCGGCGCTGTACGCGGTTCTCAAGGACGGCTCTACAGTTGCCGCCAAGCCAAGCGTCGGCAGGTATGCCAACGTAGGCGCTCTGGAGGGAGGCGCGGATGTCTGGAAGACCTACAACTCCTGGGCCTTTGATAGCCCGGTGGACCCGGATCAGGTGGTGTCCCTGACCCTGCTGGGAGAGACGATCCCGGTCCGCTGACCTAAAAAAGCACTCCGATCCTTCGAGCGTGTCGAAAGCGTATTTGTTGCGTTTTCGACACGTTCTTATTTATCCTTGGACTCTGTTTGAAAAAAGGTATTGAGAATGGGAACCAACCAGTATATAATCTATTCATAAATAGTAGACCGTTAGTATGATATGGGGGGAGTGGTCACGTTGGATGACACCAAAACGCGGATTATCTCTGCGGTGATGAAAGCCGTGCGGCAGTATGGTCTGGAAGGCGTGCGTATCCAGAATGTAAGCAAGCTTGCGGGAATCACTCCAGGGGCGATTTACCGCTATTTTGACAGCAAGGAACAAATGCTGGTGGCGTGCTTCACCTATGTGGACAAACAGGCGGCGGCGATTTTCGAGCATTTGAGGTTTGACCCTCTGACCATGCTGACTGACCCTATGGAGGCGGTAAAAGCACTGTGGCTGCCCTACTTTCGATTTTGGACGGTGCGCCCGGACGAGACGATTTTCTATTACCGCTTTCGGGACAGTACCTTTTTTCCCAAATACGACAGGAGCCGGGATATCACCTATTTTAAGACGTTTATTGAAATGGTCTGCGCTTTTAAACAGGTGTTTCCCAGGCTGGATCAGATCAATCAGGATTTGCTGTGGCTCCATGTCCTTACCTCTACCGTAATGTACGCAAAGTATGTTGTGGAGGGGATACTGCCCAACAATCAGGAGACAGAAGACACTGTATTTCAGCTGCTGACCACCGGACTGAGCAGCTATCTGAAGCTGGAGAAATAAAAATTTTGTCGCAAAGGGAATTTGCTTTGGTACGCAGAAAAATAAGTGTTTATTTATTTTTTATGCCAACTCGAAGCACATTCTTTTTTACTGTATGATAAATAAATATTTACTTATTTTGACAAGTCAGCATTAGGAAACGTATAAATGGTTTGAGAGATATTGTAAGAGGAGTGTAAGCATGGAAAAGATATTGATTGTTGATGATAGTGTGGTACAGGCAGTACAATTAAAGGCTATTTTAGAGGACACCTATGATGTTACCATCGCGCAGACAGCGGAGGACGGACTGCGCCGTGCAAGCGGTGAAAGTTACGCTCTGATCCTGCTGGACGTTGTGATGCCTGGTATGGACGGTTTTACACTGCTGAAGAAATTACAGGAGGAGATCATCACCCAAAGCGTCCCTGTCATCTTAATTACCAGCCTTTCCGATGTGGAACATGAGCAGCAGGGACTTGTATTAGGCGCGGTTGACTATATCACAAAGCCCTTTCGCGCCCCCATCGTAAAGGCGCGGGTTGACGCACATATCAAGCTGTACCAATATCGCAGGCAGGTGGAACAGCAATCCATGACCGACCAGCTGACCGGGATTGCCAACCGGCGCGGACATGACAGCGAGAGCACCGCAAGGTGGAAGGAAGCGGTCCGTCTGCGCATCCCGTTTTCCGTGTGCATGTTTGACATCGACCATTTCAAAGCGTATAACGACACCTTTGGACATCCCGCCGGAGACAGAGTGATTGCCGCCATAGCAAAGACAGCCGCCTCCTATTTACAGCGCAATACAGACTTTTTTGCCCGCTATGGGGGAGAGGAATTTGTGGCACTTACGGTAGGAGAGCGATCCGAAAAAGTCATGGAGCATTTGAAAAAGATCCGGCAGGCGATAGAAAACCTCCATATTCCCCACGATCCGTCCGTGTCTGAATGGGTCACGGTCAGCATTGGAGGCGTCACGGTTATCCCACCGGCGAAGGGGTCCTATGCCTTTTGCTTAAAACTCGCGGACACCATGTTATATGAGGCGAAAAAGCAGGGGCGAAACAGGGTCATCTGGCTTGACGAACAGAAACAGCAGCTGTGGGAAAAGCCGTGACAGATGGCGCAGGCCGTCCGGGTGTTTTTTGTACCTCCCGTGAAAAAAGCGGGTCCGGTGTGAAACAAAACAGCCCTCCAGACAGTATACTATGCAGAAAGGGGGGAAGCTGCGATGAGAGAAGACCCAGAGCTGGAGGCATTGGTCCGCCGCTATGCCCCGATGGTCTACCGCCTAGCCTACGCCAGGACAGGGCGCCGGGCAGATGCGGAGGATGTGATGCAGGAGACCTTCCTCCGGCTGGTGCGCAAAAAGCCGCGCTTTCAGAGCGAGGCACACTGTCAAGCGTGGCTGCTGCGGGTGGCGGTCAACTGTGCCAACAGCATGTGCGTCAAGCCCTGGCGGCGGGAGCTGCCGCTGGAGGAGGCCGGCATTCAGGCCGGACCGGAGCCTGCGCTTACAGGTGTACTGGAGGCGGTCCAGGCCCTGCCGTCCAAGTACCGCATACCCATCTATCTGTTTTACTACGAGGAGCGGAGCGTGGCGGAAATTGCGGCTGTGCTGGGAAAAAAGGAGGCCACCGTGCGTACCTGGCTGTTCCGGGCCAGGGCGCGGCTGAGACAGCAGCTGGAGGAGGAAGCTTATGGAACCACAGGAGAGACAGACACAGCAGGCCCTACGCCAGGCGTGGGACGTCGTACAACCTAGCGAGGAGCAGATCCAGGCCCTGATGCGCGTGCTGCACAGACAGCCGCACCCAACGGCTTGGCGGCTTGGCCGCCGTGTAATCGCTGCGGCAGTGTGCGCCCTCCTCCTGATTACCGCCGCCGCGGCAGTGCCGGAGATCTGGGCCGCCATTCAGACCTGGCAGGGCGCCTTTGCCCCCTATGCCCAGACCCTGGAGGGCAGCTGTACCGACCAGGACATCACCCTCCAGGTTCACAGCGCCTTGACCGACGGGTACAGCGCCAGGGTCTACTACACCTTGACGGATGCACAAAACCGGCTCAGTATTCACACCACAGTACAGGGCCGCCTGGCCGGCACATCCGCCATGGGAAGCGGTACCACCAGAACGCAGGTCCTCTCCTGCGGGGAGGACGGCGTCCTGCTGGCCATGACCAAGGCCGTGGGGATAGACTTCAGCCAGGAGGCCGCGCTTCAGCTCGGCGAGATAACCCCCGCGGTCTATCAGGCGGATGAGAAATTTTTCCTCTCACTGGCAGAGGAACCCCTGAACACCGCAGAGAACGCGGATGGGCAGCAGGCCGCCCTGCCTGGACAGAACCGTCAGACCAGCGGGGAGAACCGGGATTTTTATCTCTCCTCGGTGGGAATGGACCGGCAGGGCCGATTTCAGGTGCTTGTGACCTTTCGGGCGGGATTTGGGGGCGACCTGCTGGCCGTCCCCTGTGATGCCCAGGACAACCAGCTGGGAACCAGTCTTGACCGGGTAGAGACCGGGGCGGGTACCTGCTCCATCCGAACCGGCGTAAACCCAGAAGAGGTGGCTTATATCCGGGTCTATGGGTCCTACCAGAGCACGGCGGAGCCCATCCATGGAGCCTGGACTCTTCCCTTGGACTTGCAGCCTGTGGAGCGGACGAACATCCAGGTAAACCGTACCATTGGCCCCTTTCCGGTCGAGCAAATCCAGATCTCTGCGCTGGGGGTGACGGTGCTCTACCGTCCCGCAGCGGATGGAACGCTCTTTTATGGTGACAACGATGTCACCCTCACAAAACAGGACGGGACAAGTGTAGCCCTCACCCTGGAGATGAGCGGCCAGGCTGTGGAACCCGGAGCGCGCTACAGCGTGTGGAGCTGCAGCGATCCGGCCGTCCTGGAGGAGATCGCCGCTGTGACTGTGCTGGGAGAGTCGTTTCACCTGCGTTGACGGTGCACATTCCACACCAGGTTTTCCACCTAAAACCGTGGGAACAAATCATGGTTTGGGGAAGGCTGGCCAAGGGCTTGAGGCCGGAATACCGGTCGAAAAACTTTGTATAATTCGACACAAATTTCGTTCTTGACAAGGTTTTATGTCAATCAGAGGTGCATATAGAGATCTACACCGAGCTTCCACACCAATGTGGAAAACCATGTGGACAATGTGGAAAACCTTGTGGCGTCTGTGTTTTTGTCGAGGGAAATTGTGGCTAAGAATGAATACTAAAATGAATAACCACTGTCAAAAGAATTTCTTGGCAACCACGGGATCTCACGGTTGACAAGCCGGAGGAAATGGTCTATGCTAATAGTTGCAAGGGAGCTCCTGGGAGGGGCTGAGAGGAGGGTGAATTCCCTCGACCTTACCTGATTTGGATAATGCCAACGTAGGGATGCAGCAGTGAGAAGGCTCCAGCCGGCGTGGAAACCGTTCCACCGCCGGAGGATGTGAAATTTGCGGGATGTCCCTTGGGACATCCCGTTTTTTTGCGGCAGTTTCCAGGGGAGAGACAGGAGGAACATTCCATGAAACGGGTATTGACCATTGCAGGATCGGACTCCAGCGGCGGGGCGGGCATCCAGGCCGATTTAAAGACCATGACCTGCCTGGGGGTGTATGGGATGAGCGTTGTGACCGCCCTGACCGCCCAGAACACCACCGGCGTAACAGGGGTGGTGGAGGCGCCGCCGGAGTTTGTGGCCCAGCAGCTGGACTGTATCTTTTCCGATATCCGGCCGGACGCGGTGAAGATCGGCATGGTGTCCAGCGGGGCTATCATCCGAGTCATCGCCGCCAAACTGCGGGCGTACCAGGCGGCCCACATCGTGGTAGATCCGGTGATGGTGGCCACCAGCGGCAGCGCCCTGATTCAGGACGACGCGCTCTCCGCCCTGCGGGAGGACCTCTTCCCCCTGGCCGAGGCCATCACCCCCAATCTGCCCGAGGGGGCGCGGCTGTGGGGGGCGCCCATCCGTAAGCAGGAGGAGATGTGCCAGGCGGCAGCGGCCATCGGGGCAGAGCTGCCTGGGGCGGTGATTCTCAAGGGGGGCCACCTGTCTGGTGCGGCAGACGATCTGCTCTGGCGGCGGGGGGAGGTCTGCTGGTATCGGGCGCCGCGGGTGGACAACCCAAACAACCACGGCTCTGGGTGTACCCTCTCCTCTGCGCTGGCCAGCTTTTTGGCCTTGGGCTATCCTCTGAAGGAGGCATTCCGCCGGGCCAAGGCCTATATTACCGCCTGTATGGAGGCGGGCCTGGATCTGGGCCGGGGCAGAGGGCCCCTGTGGCACAA
This sequence comes from Oscillospiraceae bacterium, assembly GCA_022792555.1. Classification (GTDB taxonomy): domain Bacteria; phylum Bacillota; class Clostridia; order Oscillospirales; family Oscillospiraceae; genus JAAWBF01. The sequence goes on along the minus strand of JAAWBF010000033.1, from coordinate 14,966 downwards.
CTATGCCGTCCCAGAGGGCGGAGGAATTTCATAAGGCGGGAGCAGAGATGGACAAACAATACTGTATTTTTGACATGGACGGGACCTTGACCGACTCCATGCACTACTGGAAAGATCTTGGAAGCGATTACCTGCACAGCAAGGGGATTTCTCCCGATGAGCGGCTACTGTGGATGGTGCAGGCCATGACCATGACCCAGGCGGCCCAGCATTTTATGGACAGCTTTGGCCTGCCTGGTCCGCCGGAGCAGATCATTGCTGAGATGCACGCCATTATGGAGGCACACTACCGCGAGGATGTCCCCCTTAAGCCAGGTGTTCAGGACTATTTAAAGCAGCAACGGGCCAGAGGGGCCCGCCTGTGTGTGGCCACCGCTACCGCCAACTACCTGTCTGAAGCCTGCCTGACGCGGCTGGGGGTGTTGGATCAGTTCGACTTTGTACTCAGCTGCGAGATGGTAGGGGTGAGCAAGGAGCGGCCCGACCTCTACCTGCTGGCCGCCCAGCGGCTGGGGGCGCCGCCCCAGGAGACAGCGGTGTTTGAGGACGCCCTCTTTGCCGCCCAAACTGCCAAAAACGCCGGCTTCTACACGGTGGGAGTGTATGACAGCAGCTATGTGGACAGCTGGCCGGAGCTCCAGGCTCTGGCCCATGAGACCATCACCGACTGGAGGGAGGCTCTATGACCATTGCCGGCCAACTGCACGAGGCCGCCCGGCCCATCTGGGCCGCATGCCTGACTCACCCCTTTGTCACTGGCATCGGGGACGGTACATTGCCCGTAGAGCGCTTCCGCTATTTTCTGCTCCAGGACTACCTCTACCTCTTTGACTATGCGCGGGTCTTCGCCCTAGGGGTGGCTAAGGCCAGGGAGCCAGCACTGATGCGGCTTTTCTCCGCCAATGTGGATGCCATTTTAAATGGAGAAATGGACATTCACCGGTCCTATATGGCCCGGCTGGGTATTACAGAAGAACAGGTGCTTTCCGTCCGGCCCGCCCTGGACAATCTGGCCTATACCAGCTATATGCTCTCCACCGCCTACGCCGGAGGCCCTGCCGAAATTACGGCCTCCATTTTGGCCTGTTCCTGGAGCTATGCCGAGATCGGCCAGGCCCTGGCCCGGCAGCCTGGAGCGGCAGAGCACCCCTTTTATGGGACGTGGATTCAGGGCTACGCTTCGGCGGAGTACGCCGCTACCAATCAGGGGCTCATCGACCTGATAAACCGGCTGGGGGAGGGGGCGGATCTCCAGCGGCTGGAGGAGATCTTTGTGGCATGTAGCCGGTATGAGCTGGGCTTTTGGGACATGGCGTGGAGTATGGCACCATGAGCGCCGCACTGGAATTTCAGGCGGTGTCCTACCAATACCCCGCAGAAGCTTTTAACCTCATCGACAGGCTGAGCTTTTCCATTGCGCCTGGCTCCTTTCACTGCATCATTGGAGCCAGCGGCTGCGGAAAGAGTACGATCTTCCGCCTGATCAACGGCCTGCTCGTCCCCAACGCGGGGGAGATTCAGGTGGGGGGCACACCCATCGGCGGCCTGCGGCAGTACTGCGGCTATATGCCCCAGCAGGATCTCCTCTTCCCCTGGCGGACGGTGGGACAGAACGTGGCCCTCCCCCTGGAGGTGCGGGGCGGGTTGAGCAGGAAAGAGCGGCTGTACCAGGCAGAGGCCGCGCTGGACAGTGTGGGCTTGGCCGGGTACCAGGACAAACGGCCTGACGAGCTGTCCGGCGGAATGCGCCAGCGGGCAGCCTTCGCCCGGACCATGCAAACCGGGGCGGACCTGCTTTTGCTGGACGAGCCCTTCTCCGCCCTGGACTTTCTCACTCGCCTGTCCATGCAGGAGTGGCTACTGGACCAGTGGCAGCGGCTGGGCAAGACCATTTTGTTTATCACCCACGACGTGGAGGAAGCGCTGTTCCTCTCCCAGAGTGTCTTAGTCGCGGCGGAGGTCCCCATCCGCCGCCTGGAGGAATTTCCCGTCCCCGCCCCTATGCCACGTTCCCGGTCCTGCCTGGTCCAGCCCGGAATGACCGCCCTGCGGGAGACACTCATCGGACTGCTGAGAAAGCAGGCGGCCTCATGAAGCGTACCGCCAATCTGCCCGCCCTCCTGCTGCTGGCCGGTCTGCTGGTCCTCTGGCAGGCGGGGGCCATGGGGATGAACGCCGCCTACCTCCTCCCCTCTCCCGTGCAGATCCTGCAGCGGCTCTGGGATCTGCGGGTGCCGCTTTTCACCGTCCACCTGCCCGCCACCCTGTCGGTCACTGGGATCGGGCTGGTCCTGTCTGTCGGCCTGGGACTGCTGCTGGCCGTCTCCATGGACGCCAGCGGCTTGGTGCGCAGGGCGGTCTATCCTCTGGTGGTGGCCTCCCAGACCATCCCCACCACCGCCATCGCCCCCCTGTTTGTCCTTTGGTTTGGCTACGGCATCTGGAGCAAGGTGCTTGTAACGGTTTTAATTACCTTTTTCCCCATTACAATTACCGTCTATGACGGTCTCCAGGCCGCCAGAGTGGAGATGGGAGAGCTGCTGCGCACCTTTGGAGCGGGCCGCTGGACGCTGTTCTGCAAGCTCAAGGTCCCCTGCGCCCTGCCCTATTTTTTCTCGGCGGTAAAAATGGCGATCCCAATGAGCATCATTGGCGCGGCCATCGGGGAGTGGCTGGGGGCCCAGTGCGGATTGGGATACTTCTCCCGGCGCATGATGACCCAGCTGGACGGGGCGGGGGTCTTTGCGCCCATTGTCCTGCTGGCCGCAACGGCGATGATCGCAGTGGCCCTCCTGAGCGCCCTGGAACGCCGGGTGGTCAAATGGCGGGGGGAGCGTTAAACGTCCTATCCTTTTTCGACTTATCCAGAGAATTGGAGGATTTTAAATGAAACGGCTGTGTGTGCTGCTGCTGTGTCTCTCTCTTCTGGCGGGGTGCGGCCCCTCCGGCGGTGAGAAGAATACAGACGATCTGCGGGAACTGGATGTGGTGCTGGACTGGTATCCCAACGCCCTGCACGCCTTTCTCTATGTGGCCATAGAGAAGGGCTACTATGCGGAGGAGGGGTTAAAGGTCAACCTCCGGTTCCCCTCCAACGCCACCGACGCCATATCCCTGGTGGCTGCCGGACAGGCCGACATTGGGCTGTATTACCAGCAGGATGTCATCATGGCCAGGGTCAATCAGGAGGTGCCGGTAAAATCCATCGGCGCGGTGGTCCAGGCGCCGCTGAACATTATCCTCTCGCTGGAGGAAAAAAACATCTCCGGCCCGGAGGATTTGGTGGGAAAGAAGGTGGGCTATGCGGGTACCGAGCTGTCCGAGGCGCTGATCCATAATATCATGGCCTATGTGGGTGCGGACAGCCAGGATGTGAATCTCATTGATGTGGGCTTTGACCTCATGTCCTCCATGACCACCGGCAATGTGGACGCAACCATCGGCTGTCTGGTCAACCACGAGGTTCCTCAGATGGAGGAGGAGGGCTTCGCGGTGGACTACTTCGGTCTGGACCGCTACGGTGTGCCTACCTACTACGAGGGGATTTTCCTGGCCAGCGATACCACCATCGCCCAGGACAGCCAGACCCTCTCCGCTTTCCTCCGGGCCAGCTCCAGAGGGTTTGCCGATGTGCAGGCCGATCCAGCCCAGGCCCTGTCTATTCTCCTGTCCAACCAGAATGAGGAGAATTTCCCCCTGTCCGAGACAGTGGAGCAGAAGAGCCTGGCGGTCCTCCTCCCCCTGATGGAGACTGAAACCGCCCCCTTCCTCTCCCAGTCCGACGATGTCTGGCAGGAGAACATCGACTGGCTCCTGGCTCAGGGCCTCATCCAGTCGCCCCCTGATCTGGACGATGTGCGGGTCATGCTGAACTGGTGGGACCCAGAATAAAGTACACAAATAGCCACCGGTTGCATCGGGCAGATTCCTGATGCAGCCGGTGGCATGCTTTCTGGATGCCACCGATTCTTGCGTTCCGGGAGATGCCGCACTATAATGGAAGAAACGGCACAGCCTACAGGGTCAGCAGCTGATAGTCCTGGCGGAGCAGGTCGGCATAGAGGACCTTCCCCGTCAGGGGTGAGGGTCTGCCGCACAGAAGCTTGACCGCCTCGGTTATCTGGAGGGCGGCGCATAGGGCACAGGTACAGGACAGGCTGCCCTGACTACTGGAGGGGGCAGCCTTTTGCGGGTAGAGCCGCTCCAGCAGGGGATCTCCCGGCGGGAGCACTGTAATCTGGGCGTACCAGCCCTGGACAGCTCCGCAGACCATGGAGATGCCGCAGGCGGCACACGCGTCCGCAGATATTAGACGGCTGTCCCAGTTGTCCAGAGCGTCCAGGGCCAGATCGTGTCCAGCCAGAAGAGATTGGGCATTTTCAGCGGTCAGAAAGACGGGGAGCGCCCGGACCTGAACCTCCGGGTTGACCTGGGCGGCCCGGCGGGCGGCCGTCTCCGCTTTGGAGCGGCCCAGGACCTCCGGGGTACACAAGAGCTGACGGTTCAAATTGGAGGGCTCAAATACATCTCCGTCGCAGACCGTGATCCCTTTTACCCCCAGGCGGAGCAGGTGCTCTATCAGATACCCTCCCAATCCGCCGCAGCCGGCCACAAAGACCCGTTTCTCTCGAAGTCTCCGGTACTCCTGTTCGGTCAGCGCCCCAATACTGTTCTTGTATCGCGTTTCCATAAAACCACCTGCTCTGCCCTCCAGCTCATAGAGGGCTGTTATCCTGTCGATGGGAGGATGTTTCCAATGCTCCATGTCATTTCCCCGGATCGGGTGCTTGAAGTGATCCAAGGCGCGTTCCAGCCGCTGGATCGCCCCTGCCAGTCCATCGATCTGCCGGCCGCCCTGGGCCGGGTGCTGGGGGAGGACATCACAGCAGCAGAGTGGGTCCCCGATTTTGACCGGGCCACGGTGGACGGCTACGCCCTGAGAGCTGCCGATACCTTCGGATGCAGCGACGCTCTGCCCGCGCTGCTCACCTGTACCGGCAAAATAGAGATGGGCCGCAGTCCGGCGGATCCTGTAGCGCCGGGCTGCTGTATGGCCATCCCCACCGGGGGTATGCTCCCCCAGGGGGCGGACGCGGTGCAGATGGTGGAGTACACCGAGGACTATGGGGATGGGACGGTTGGGATTTTAAAAGGGATCGCCCCAGGGGGCAATCTGATCTTCCGTGGGGACGATGTGCGGCCCGGTCAGCTTTTATTCCACCGGGGCCGGCGGCTGAGTCCGCGAGATATCGGGGCCCTGGCCGCCCTGGGACACACGCCGGTTTCCGTACGTTCTCCCCTTCAGGTGGGGGTGATCTCCACCGGGGATGAGCTCCTGCCCCCTCAGAGGGTCCCCGGCCCCGGCCAGGTGCGGGATGTCAACGGGGCGCTCTTGGGCGCGGTGGCCGCGCAGGCCGGAGGGACTGTCCTGCACTATGGCATCGTCCCAGACCGGGAGGAGGAGCTGGCCGCTGTGCTGGAGACGGCGGCGGCAGCCTGCGATTTGGTCCTGCTCTCCGGCGGGACCTCGGTGGGGGAGCGGGACGCCGCGGTGCAGGTCATCGCCCGGCTGGGGGAGATCCTGTTCCACGGGGTCGCTATGAAGCCGGGCAAGCCCACCCTTTTGGGCCGGGTGGCCGATAAACCGGTGTTTGGCCTGCCGGGGCATCCGGCGGCGGCACTGATCACTGCCGACCTCTTTGTCCGCCCCATGATGGCCCGGCTGGAGGGCCGCAGGCTGGTTCGATATCCGGTCTCCGCCCGGCTGGCCCAGGGGGTGGAGGCCAACCATGGCCGGGCCCAGTATACCGCAGTCTCCCTGCGGCAGGAGGACGGTGTATTGCTGGCCAATCCGCTCTGGAGCAAGTCGGGGCTCATCGCCGCCCTGGCCGGGGCAGACGGCTATTTCTGTGTCCCCCAAAACTGCGAGGGGATGCACGAAGGACAGGAGGTCCTTGTGACCCTCTTGTCCGGGGAAGCATAAGAAACGGCGGCTTCTCCCGCCGGGCAGCGCGTAACCCACAGACCTATGAGGAGGGACCGCCATGGCCTTTACTTATTTGACCAATCTTCCCCTGGAAAAGGCTCGCCAGGAGTATCCAGCTTGGCTGTCAGCCCACGGGCTGGCCCCGCGGACGGAGGTAATTCCAGTTCAGGCGGCCTGCCGCCGGGTGACGGCCAAGGCGGTCTATGCCCAATGCTGTGCTCCCCACTATCCGGCCTGCGCCATGGATGGGATTGCAGTCCAGGCCGGCGCCACCTTTGGGGCCAGCGAGACCACCCCTGTCCGGCTGTTCAGGGGACAGTATACCGTGGTAGACACTGGAGATCTCCTGCCGGAACCCTGTGATGCGGTGATTATGGCGGAGGAGCTCCTGTGGGAGGGAGACAGCGTCCTCCTCCACGCCGCCGCAATCCCCTGGCAGCATGTGCGCCAGGTGGGAGAGGATATCTGCGCCGGAGAGATGCTCCTCCCCAGCCGCACCCCGATCACCCCGGCCGCCCTGGGGGCCATGCTGGCTGGAGGGGTTTTTGAGGTGGAAGTCTTCGCAAAACCGGTGGTTGGAATACTTCCCACCGGGGACGAGGTGGTGCCTCCTACACAGCCGCCCCAGCCCGGCCAGGTTCCGGAGTTTAACTCGGCCATCTTCTCCGCCCTGCTGGAGGAGTGGGGAGCCCTGCCGCAGGTCTACCCCATTATAAAGGACAATCAAGACAGGATCAAGGCCGCCCTAGTCCAGGCCGCCTCCCAGTGCGACATGGTACTCCTCAATGCTGGCTCCTCCGCCGGGCGGGAGGACTTCTCCGCCGGGGCCATCGGGTCGGTGGGAGAGGTGTTCTGCCATGGGGTGGCCATGCAGCCGGGGAAGCCGGTCATTTTAGGCCGCCGGGGGGACAGGCCGGTGATCGGAGTCCCCGGCTATCCGGTGTCTGGCATCCTGGTGCTGGAGCAGTTTGTCCAGCCTCTGGTCGCCCTGCTGACCGGTAGTGCCCAGGCGGAGGCGCCCGTGGTGACTGCCACCCTGGCCCGTGGGGTGGTGTCCGGGCTCAAACACCGGGAGTTTGTCCGGGTGCGGCTGGGTACGGTGGGGGAGCGGCTAATCGCCGCCCCCCTGGCCCGCGGCAGCGGGATGGTCACCTCCTTTCTCAAGGCGGACGGCCTGCTGGAGATCCCCCAGGAGACCGAGGGGTACAGCGCCGGGGCCCAGGTTCCAGTCCGGCTCCTGCGGCCTCCATCGGAGCTCACCCATACCCTGGTGGCCGTAGGCAGCCACGACCCCCTGCTGGACGAGCTGGCCGACCTCCTCCATACCGCCCATCCAGACTGCTTTCTGCGCTCCTCCCATGTGGGGTCCATGGGGGGGATTATGGCCCTGCGCCGGGGAGAGGCCCATCTGGCGGGCTGTCACCTGCTGGATGAGACGGACGGACACTATAACGCCTCCTTTTTGAAGCGCTATTTTCCAAAAGGGGGGATCTATCAGGTGGAGTGTGTGGGCCGGCTCCAGGGGCTGATGCTGGCCGCTGGAAACCCCAAAGGGCTCCGAAAATTTGCAGACCTCGCCCAGCCCGGCCTGCGCTATATCAACCGGCAGAAGGGCTCCGGGACCCGAATCCTAGCCGACTACCTGTGCCGGACTGATGGGGTGGATTCCACCGCCGTCCAGGGCTACGAGCGGGAGGCGTTCACCCACACCGCTGTGGCGGCTCAGATTGCCTCCGGGACCGCAGACGCGGGGCTTGGGATCTTCTCTGCGGCAGAGCTCTACGGGCTGGATTTTCTGCCCATCTGCGTGGAGCAATATGACCTGCTCGTTCCGGCCAGCGCGTGGAATACCCCCTTACTTCGGGCCCTGCTGGACTGCCTAAAAAGCGGCGCATTCCGTGCCCGCCTGCTGGCCCTGGGGGGATATACCGTTGAACAGCCGGGCCGGGTGCGGATGCAGCTTTGACCCGTGGCATCTGAGCCGACAGCCTTTCGCAGGCGCGGGATATCCCCGTCCGTCCGCGTATTGCATTTCCGCCTACGGGTGTGGTATAGTATTAGTTCCGAATGAAAAATTCGGCGCTAATTGGAAAATATACACCATAAACAAACGAAAAAGGACAGGATAAGATGCTGGATTGTGAACAGGAACTGAGATTTTGCCGTGCACGGCGCAGGGCCATCGAATTGGAGTATCCGAATTTGAATACCGAGCAGCGCAGGGCGGTGCTGGCCACCGAGGGGCCCCTCCTACTGCTGGCGGGGGCGGGCAGCGGAAAGACGACGGTTCTCATCCATCGGATTGCAAATTTAATCCAATATGGCCGGGGATCGGATAGCGACGAGGTCCCCGACTGGGTGGAGGATGCAGATCTGGAGGCGCTGGAGGACTATGTCCGCACGCCAACGCCGGAGAAGCAGCAGGCCATAATGCGGCTGTGCCGGCTGGATCCGGCCCCCCCCTGGTCCATCATCGCCATCACCTTCACCAACAAGGCCGCCGGGGAGCTCAAGGAGCGGCTGGAACAGATGCTGGGGCATCTGAGCGCCGATGTGTGGGCCAGTACCTTCCACTCGGCCTGTGTGCGCATCCTACGGCGGGACATTGAACGGCTGGGCTTTCAGCGCTCCTTTACCATCTATGACACTGCCGACTCGGAACGGGTGATCAAGGACCTGCTCAAGGAGCAGAATTTAGATGAGAAGGCCTATCCTCCCCGGTCGGTGCTGGGGTACATCTCCAGAGCCAAGGATGCCCTGAAAGAGGGGAAGGACTATTTAGAGGAGTGCGAGAAGGCCGGGGACTACCGGCTGACGAAAATTGCCGGCCTCTATGTGGCCTACGAGAAACGCCTGCGGGATGCCAGCGCCCTGGACTTTGATGACATCATCTTTCACACCGTCCGCCTGCTCCGGAAATTTGATGATATACGGGAATATTACCAGAAAAAATTCCGTTATGTATTAATTGATGAGTATCAGGACACCAACAACCTGCAATATCATCTGGCCGCCCTGCTGGCAGGGGGCCGGGAGAATATCTGCGTGGTGGGGGATGACGACCAGTCCATTTACCGCTTCCGGGGGGCCACCATTGAAAATATCCTCTCCTTCGAGCACCAGTACCAGGGGGCGCGGGTCATCCGGCTGGAGCAGAACTACCGGTCCACCCAGAATATCTTGGGGGCATCCAACGCGGTGATCCGCAACAACCAGGGGCGCAAGGGCAAGGAGCTGTGGACTGACCACGAGGCGGGGGAAAAGGTGAACCTCTATACCGCCATGAATGAGCACGACGAGGCCCAGTATGTGGCCGCCCAGATCCTGGCGGGGGCGGCTCAGCACCGGTCCTGGCGGGAGTTCGCCATCCTCTACCGGATGAACGCCCAGTCCAACCAGCTGGAACAGGCGCTGAAAAAGAACGGCATCCCCTATCGGATCATCGGAGGCACCCGCTTCTTCGACCGGGCCGAGGTAAAGGACATGCTTGCCTATCTGTCGGTGGTCAACAACCCGGATGACGACCTGCGCCTCAACCGGATTCTCAACAATCCCCCCCGTGGGATTGGCACCCGGACGGTGGAGAGCGCCCAGAGGCTGGCCGCTGAGGAGGGCTGCTCCCTGTGGGCCATCCTCAAGCGGGCCAGGGTCTATCCAGAACTCCAGAAGTCCGCTCCCCGGCTGGCCCAGTTCACCGATTTGATCGATACCCTGCGCCGCCAGGCCGGAGAGATGCCCCTGCCTGACTTCTATGAGGAGCTGGCCTCCGCCACCGGCTATGCAGTGATGCTGGAGCAGAAAAACACGGTGGAGGACCGCACCCGCCTGGAGAACGTGCAGGAGCTGCTGACCTCCATCCAGACCTATCTGGAGCACACGGAGGAGCCCTCTCTGGCGGGCTTTTTAGACGAGATCGCTCTCTATACCGACCTGGACAATCACGACCCCAACGAGGACAGTGTAGTCTTGATGACCATGCACTCCGCCAAGGGCTTGGAATTTCCGGTGGTCTTCCTGGTTGGAATTGAGGAGGGGATCTTTCCCGGCATCCGGGCCATTGGCGAGCAGGAGGAGATGGAGGAGGAGCGCCGGCTGTGTTATGTGGCCATGACGCGGGCCAAGGAGCGGCTCTGCCTCAGCTGTGCCGCCCAGCGGATGCTCTTTGGCCGCACCAACAGCAACCGCCCCTCCCGGTTCGTGGGGGAGATCCCGCCGGAGTTTTTATTACAGAGCGGACGGAAGCCCTACGGCGCGGCGGCGGAATACCATGCGGCCCAGACCCGCACCAGGGAGTGGGGCTTTTCCGGTGCCGGGGGAAGTACCAGGCCAAAGCCCCGTACCGTCTCCGCCCTGCCCTCCGAGCCGTCAAAACAGCTGCCTGAATTCCACAAGGGGGACACGGTGGTACACAAGGTCTTCGGCCGGGGCCTGGTGCTCAACCTGACCCCCATGGGGGGCGATGCCCTGATGGAGATCGCCTTTGAAGAGAAGGGGACCAAAAAGCTGATGCTCAAAACTGCAGCCCCCTACCTGAAAAAAGGTTAAACAAATCCCTCCCCCATCCGGGGGAGGGATGCGTGTGTCGAAAACGTGCAGGCGCTATTCCAGCAGCTCTGCAAAGCTCCTGATATATTGGTCACATGTGAGGCGCATCTCCTGCTCGGCGGCGGCGAAGAAGGGGTCATAGACCCCGACGGCCCGCATCCCGGCAGCCCTGGCGCTGACGCAGTTGGCCGGACCGTCGTCGAAGACCGTACAGTCCTCCGGGGCCGCCCCTACCAGCTGGGCCGCAGCGGCAAAGGTCCGGGGGTCCCGCTTTTCCAGGCCCAGCTCCTGGGCAAAAATCAGGCGGGAGAAAAAGGGGGTCAGGCCGTGGCGGTCGATACAGGCCCGGCACAGGTCGGGGACGCTGGCGGTGAGCAGAGCCATCTCGTGCCCCTTGCGCTGGCACTGCTCCAGGTAGGCCCTGGCGTGGGGCTTAACCGGGATGTGACAGGTGTAGGCCTCCTGCGCCGCCGTCATCCACTCCTCCATGATCTCCTGTGTAGACTCCGGCAGCTTGTAGTAGTCCTTTGTAAACTGGGCAGCCACTGGAAAGATAGAGTGGGAGACAAACTCGGTGTACGCCTCCGTGACCTCCAGGCCCCGCCGGTCGAGAAACTCCGTGTCAACCTGGACCCAGACCCAGTTGGAGTCCACCAGGGTCCCGTCCAAATCAAAAAATAGCATGAAAACCTCCGTCTTTTGTGGGAGGAATGGCGTCTAAATCCAAAACCTCCAGGGGAATGCGGCGGCCTCCTCCGCATAGTCGATCCCTATCCGCGGCCCCGTCTGAATTTGGGCCGGGTCCACAGGACAGGCCGGACAGCCGGGCAGGCTGTCTGTCACATAGAGGGTATCCCCCGTCAGATCCAGGCCATTTTGGGCGGTGGTAAGGGCGAGCGCTTTACACAGCTTGCCCGGCCCGTCGAGAAAGTGTTTGCGCTGATAGGCGGTCTGCTCCTCCGGAGGACAGCCGAACCGGTGCACCGACATCTGGCGGATCCCCTGCACCCCCTCTCCGGCCCGGAGGAGGACTGCACAGGGCTCCCCCTCCGGCTCTGTCACTAGGTTGAGACAGGTGTACATCCCGTAAATCAGATAGAGATAGGCCGTCCCCGGCGGTTTGAAGAGAGTCTCGGTCCGCTTGGTGCGCTTGTATCCATAGGCGTGACAGGCCTTATCCAGCCGGCCGATATACGCCTCGGTCTCGGTAATGCGTACCGCCAATGTCTGGCCGACCTGGACCCGCACCAGATACTTCCCCAACAGCGCCTGGGCCACCGTCAGCGTATCCCGGTTGTAAAATGCCTGTGTCAGCTTTTCCATATACCCTCCCAGCGCGGAGCTGTGTTGCCTCCCTCCGGGGAGTAATCCTATGTTATTAAAGGAGACACTTGCCATGAACGAGACCACCATGCGCCGCCTGGCAAAGCCGATGCTGTTTCTGGCGGCCTTTATCTGGGGCTCCTCTTTCTTCATTATGAAGGAGTCCGTCCACATCATTCCCATCTTTTATCTGCTGGCCATCCGCTTTACTGGCGGCGCGGTTCTTTTAGCTCTGGTCTGCTGGAAAAAGTGGAAAACCTTTACGGCAGACTACCTATGGCGTGGCGCCATCGTGGGCGGACTGCTCTTTCTTGCCTATGCGATTCAGACCTTCGGCCTGGCGGGGACGACCCCCTCGAAAAACGCCTTTTTGACGGCGGTCTACTGTGTGATGGTCCCCTTCTTCTACTGGCTGGCGGCCAAACAGCGGCCTGACCGCTACAATATTCTTGCCGCCCTCCTGTGTGTCACCGGGGTGGGGTTTGTCTCCCTGACCTCCGGTTTTACCGTCACCTGGGGGGACGGGCTGACCCTGTGCTGTGCGGTGTTCTACGCCGCCCATATTGTGGCGGTGGCCAAGCTCTCCCCCAAAAAGGACATCTACCTGCTGACCGTCTTCCAGTTCGCCTTTGCCGCCCTCTACGCCTGGATCTGCGGGTTTTGTGTCCAGGACTTCCCTGCTCCGGGGATCTTCACCCCCGACATCCTGCTCCAATTGGCCTACCTCACCGTCATGGCCACCACTGTGGCCCTCCTCTTCCAGAACGTGGGCCAGGTGTGGTCCGACCCGGCATCGGCCGCCGTCATCCTCTCCCTGGAGTCGGTTTTTGGGGTTCTGTGCTCGGTCCTCTTCTACAACGACCCGGTGACCGTCCGGCTGGTGATCGGCTTTGCTCTGATTTTTATCGCGGTCCTGTGCTCAGAGACAAAGTTTTCCTTTCTCCGGCGGCCCAGCCGGACAAAGCAGAACTAAAAGAGCCGCTTCCCCGCCCATAGGGCGGGGAAGCATTGCTTTCAGTTCATCTGCTTGCGGCGGGATAGGTTCATCGTTCCGTCCTGCATATCGCCTACGTTTTCCAGGCTCTTGCCGGTGCCGTAGGCCACACAGGAGATAGCCTCGTCGGCCACATGGGTTTCGATGCCGGTGTGGGACTCGATGAGCTTGTCAAAGCCCCAGATGAGGGAGCCGCCGCCGGTCATCATAATCCCGTTGGTGGAGATATCGGCCACCAGCTCCGGGGGAGTGCGCTCCAGGACGCTGTGGATGGCCTCCAGAATCCGGGTGGAGGGCTCCTCAAAGGCCTCGATCATCTCGGAGGAGGTGACGGTAAACACTCGGGGCAGGCCGGTCATGAGGCAGCGGCCCTTGATCTCGATGGACTGTTCCTCAGGGCGAGGGAAGACGCAGCCAATCTGCATTTTGAGTTCCTCGGCAGTACGTTCGCCGATGAGCACATTGTGCTTTCGGCGTATGTACTTCACAATCGCCTCGTCAAATTGGTCGCCTGCAATTTTAATGGAGGAGGACTCCACAATCCCGCTCAGGGAGATGACGGCAATGTCCGTGGTGCCCCCCCCGATGTCCACAATCATATGCCCGTCGGGCTTGGCGATGTCAATCCCCGCGCCGATGGCGGCGGCTACCGGCTCCTCAATGAGATAGACCCGCCGGGCCCCCGCCTGGACCCCCGCATCAATGACGGCACGCTCCTCAACCTCGGTGATGCCGGAGGGGACGCAGATGACAATCCGCGGCTTGAACAGCCGGAAGGAGGTCACCTTGCGGATAAACTCCTTGAGCATCCGCTCGGTCATGTCGTAATCCGAGATAACACCCTCCCGCAGTGGGCGGATGGCGACGATGTTGCCCGGTGTACGGCCGAGCATCTGCTGTGCCTCGGTTCCAACCTTGAGCAGCTTTCCGGTATTTTTATCAATGGCGACCACAGAAGGTTCCTGAAGCACCACACCCCGCCCCTTGACATAGACCAGAACGGACGCGGTCCCCAAATCAATTCCGATATCTTTACTGAACATACCTGCACCTCGAAGTCTCTTTCAGTTTCTTTTATTGATACCCAGATTTTCACCGTTATAGTCAGCAAAATGGAGAAATCAAACAGGGTGTCTCAATTTCTCCGCCCAGCTGGCGGGAAAACCAACATTCTTTAGAATCCTCTCCATTATAACGGGATTGATCCGTGTTTTCAACTTTATTTTCTGCTGTTTGACCGCAATTCTCAAAACCGCGCCCATTTCGCCCCCTCTGAAGGGGGAGGTTTCCCGCAAATTCCCCCTGTCAGGTGGATACCATCAGTGCGCCCTGGCCAGGGCGGCACAGAAAATCTTGACAGCCCCCGCTCCATAGAGGGTCTGCGCCGCTTCCGACAGGGTGGAGCCGGTGGTGATAATGTCGTCCACCAGCAGCAGGCGCTTTCCCCGAACCAGCGCGGGATCCGCGATTTGATAAGCCCCTCGGATGTTGATCCTCCGGTCCTCCTCTCTGTCCAGACCGGATTGGGCCGCGGTGTGCCGCCCCTTGGTTAGCGTCCCCGCAACCGGCCTGTCCAGCGCACGGCCCGCCGCCTCAGCTAGGAGCATGGCCTGGTCATACCCCCTGGCCCGCCGGCGCCGCCTGGACAGGGGAACCCAGGTGATCAGGTCGTACTGTCCGTCCAAATGGGTCTGGATGCACCGGGCCATCAGGCGGCCATAGGGGCCGGCATAGCTGCTCTGGCCCTGGAATTTATAGCGGTGGAAGGAGGTGCGCACCTGGTCCCGGTAGTGCAGGGGAGAGACACACAGGGCGAAGGTCTCCCCAAACCGCAGGGCCTCCTGTCCGGCACACCAGGGGAGATCCCTCTGGCACTTGGGACACAGGTCCCGGACTCCGTCGGGCAGCAGCCCGCCGCAAAAGACACACTTGGGCGGAAAGAGCAGATCCGCAAGCCACCCGCACAGGGAGGGCCGCTCCCCGCCCGCTGCGCTCATGATGTACCCTCGGCCAGTCTGGCCCGCAGGCCGCTGTACCGCCGCTGCTGGCGGTTATTGGCCGTCATTTTGGCCACGACCTGCTCGTCCCCCACGCAGATAAAGAGCTCTCTGGCCCGGG
>JAAWBF010000032.1 GCA_022792555.1 Oscillospiraceae bacterium | reverse complement strand
GGCCTATCTGACCAGAAGCCGGTCTTTCCGCATATCCCTCAGCAGCTTCCGGCTGGACTGGAGGCTGCTGAAGCAGGTCATGGCACTGGGCGCGTCCAGCTTTCTGACGCAGCTGTCCATCGTGATTATCACCATCGTCAATAATATCCTGCTGGTGAAGTACGGCGCGCTTTCTCCCTACGGCCCGGACATTCCCCTGGGGGCCTTTGTGGTGATTATGAAACTGTTTCAGATCGTGCTGAACATCGCCATTGGGATTGCCGCCGGCGCACAGCCCATTGTCGGGTACAACTACGGCGCAAAAAAATTCGGTCGGGTGCGGGAACTGCTGGTGTTGATGATCAAATGGACGGTGATCGTCTGTTTGATCTGTACCCTCCTGTTCGAGGCATTCCCGTTGGTCTTTATCCGGATGTTCGGTGCGGACGGGGAGCTTTATACGCAGTTTGCGGTACAGTGCCTGCGGATCTATCTGTCCCTCATTCTCTTTACCTGCGTTCAGAAAGTCTGCGCGATTTTCCTGCAATCCATTGGCCACGCCAAAGCCGCCGCGCCCCTGTCTATCCTGCGCGATGCGTTGCTGATCCTGTTTTCTATTACAGTGCCTATATTTGGAGGCGTTACCGGCGTGTTCTGGGCCGCACCCATAGCGGATGTTTTGGCGGCTGCCGCAACGGCAGCGGTCATGGTCCGGCTCTGGTCTCAGTTGAAAGCCGGGGATCACCATTGCGCTGAATATGGCTCCATCATGCGGCCAATCCCGCCCAGGCGTGATCATTACCATTGCCCGTAAACATGGTACGGCTGGAAAGAGGATCAGCCAGCTGGGGGCGGAGAAACTGGGGATTCCCTGCTATTACAAGGAAATGACCGCGCTGGCCGCTCAGGAGAGCGGGCTTGCAAGGGAGTTTATCTCCGGTATCAACTCGAATAAAAACGCCGTCATGCGGGAACTGTATCTCAGCACCAGCGCCGTCCAGCAGGCAGTCATCGCCCAAGCTCTACCGGGTGAAGAAGGTCATGGAGATGTACGGAGATACAGAGCAGGAGGGCAGGAAGAGCATTGCCCGGTCTGACGCAGCCAGAGCCTTTTGCTACAAGAGTATTTCCGGTCATATATGGGGCGCCCCACCAATACGAATTGAGTGTTGACAGTTCTATTGGACCAAAAAACAGCGGATTTGATCTGCAGCTATGTCAGCCATATGTGAGCATAATGAAACGGCAGAGGGGTTGCCGGCTCCCTGCCGTTTCATAGCAAATTCTTCACAGATCAATTCATTGCCGCTACCCGAATACGCATTATCCCGCTTCCTGCCCCCCGGCCCGGTTCAGCAGTTCCTGGAGTTCCCGGCGGTCGGTGGTGATAAGCTCCTTCTCCATCTGGCTGCACTTAATCTCCACTGTCACATTGTTACGCCAAAAAGTCTGCCCTACGGCAGACTTTTTTGACAACCTGGGGCCTGCTGCAAATATGCAGCAGGCCCTGACTCTTTTCTTTATAGAATTGGATCGGCCCGCAGAGCCTTTCCGCTGCCGGTGACAGCATAGAAGGCGAATTCCGTCTGTAACAGATCGCTGGCCTCTATGGCGGAGCGTACGGCCTCCAGGTCTTCGGGGGAAAACCGCACCGAAATCCCGCACCCCTTGGAGATCTCCCGCAGGACCGGCATGGTGACAAAGGGAGCCACCCCCTTAAGGACCTGCTGGGCGTAGATCGCGCCGTGGGTGGAGGTAAAGGTAATCACACCGTAATCCATTACAGAGAGATCACCTTGCCAGCGGCCTGCATCTGGGAGACAATATCGTACATATTGCTGACCGTCCCAATCTGGAGCTGATCGGCGATCCCAAAGAAGTTTAAGCAGGTGCCGCACACCAGCACCTGGACCCCTCTGTCCACCAGCTTCTTGAGGTGCTCCGTCACCTGCTCATCCCCAGCAGGCAGCTTGACCCCGGCATTCATAAAGCAGATGGAGACAGGCAGATCCTCCGACTCGGTGAGGGTATAGAAGAACATCCGCATCAAATTGGTCCCCAGAGTCCGATCCCCGTCTCCGATGATGTCCCGGCCCACAAAGACGGTATAGGTTTTCGGCTGCATCCCGGACTCTGCCGCGGCACAATCCGCCGCTTCACCGGTTTTCACCATGGTCAGACGGTACACGCCGCCCTCCTCGGCCACCTGGGCGGAATACCCCTGGTTGCCGGCCATCCGCTGGAGGTTCCCCACTGCGGTGGTGTTGTCCACCTCGATGACAAACTCAGTCTCTCCCTGGGCAATGGCCTGCTTGGCCAGAATGACAGGCTGGGGACAGGGCTTTCCCTTGGCGTCAATCACTTGAGACATAGACGGCATCTCCTTTGTTGATTCAATATCCTCTGCTCCCGTCAGTGGAGGAGGGATGATACGGTTTTGTGCGATGCGATCCCCGTCATTATAAATTTACCGGCCTGTCCCTGTCAACAGCAGCACCTGTCCTCCTTGGCCGCAGCCGCAGATTCTGTAATGATCCTCCGCCTTTTTTGCTGTAATTTCATGAAAAAAACCGTTTTTGCGCCATTTATCATAGTAAGCGATATAACATGTGATTTCTATTCAGATTTTCAATAATACTCCCGGGCCGCCTTTCGGGCTGCCGGTACAGCCGCGCCTGACGGCGCATATTATAGCCGTCTCAGCGTGTCGAAAAAGAGCAAGTACTTTTTCGAGTGGGTTTGTGGCCCAACTGCGCGCACGCCCTGTCCGCCTTTGGCGGAGAGAACGCACACGGCTGAGAAGTGTTTTCCCCGCCGTATACGCCGCCGGGGAAAACGGATTGGATCTTTTTCGCGCCGGCGGGCGCGAACTCTGCGCGGCTTTTTCGACAGTCTGCGTCTCCACCCCAAGGGGGGTGGAGACAGTACTGCTCTAAACCCGCTGCAAATAGTGCAGGAGCAGCTGGAACGCGTGGCTGGCGGCGGTATTGCGGATGCGGGGACGGCCTCCGGCGGGGCTCTCCAGCCGCTTGACCTGGGTTCCCTCTGAGGTGGACAGGGCCACAAAGACCAGGCCCACAGGGTTGCCCCGGTCGTCCGAGTCCGGTCCGGCCACGCCGGTGGTCGCAACGGCCAGATCACACCCCAGAGCCTGCCGGGCGCCCTGGGCCATGGCCTCGGCCACCTGGGCGGAGACCGCGCCATACTCCTCCAGCAGGGCCTGGGGGACTTTTAACAGGCCCTCCTTGACGGTATTGGTATAGCTGACGATCCCGCCCCGGAAGACGGCGGAAGCGCCGGGCAGGTCGGTAAACCGCTTGGCGATGAGACCGCCGGTACATGACTCGGCACAGCCCAGGGTGAACTGTTTCTCCCGCAGGAGTTCCAGAACCACCGCCTCCAGGGAGTCCACATCCGCGCCGTAGACGGCATCCCCCAGAAGATCGCGTACCTCGGCCTCCACTGGGGCGATGAGGGCCTGGGCCTCGGCGTGGGTGTGGGCCTTGGCGGTGATGCGTAGTTCCACCTCCCCCTCCTTGGCGTAGGGGGCCAGGGTAGGGTTGGTCAGGGTGTTCATCCGATCCCGGAGCTGGTCCTCCACCGAGGACTCCCCCAGGCCAAAGACCCGCAGGGTGCGGGAGCAGATCTCACCGTCAGAAAAGCGCTTGAGGTAGGGGACCGCCCGATGCTGAAACATGGCGGCGCACTCCCTGGGCGGACCTGGGAGCATGATCACATGGACCCCTTCCGCTTCAAAGGCACAGCCGGGCGCGGTTCCCCAGTCATTGGAGAAGATGGTGCAGCCCTCGGGGAGCATGGCCTGCTGGTAGTTGTTCGCGGTCATGGGGCGCTTGGTGTGGAGCTGCTGGAAATAGCGTTCAATGCGCTTGGCGGAGGTCTCGTCATAGACCAGCTTTCGTCCAAAGCACTGGGCCAGGACATTTTTGGTCAGGTCGTCGCAGGTGGGCCCCAGCCCCCCGGTGGTGATGATGATGTCGGCGCGGGTTTTGGCCAGGTCGACCGCGGCCTGGAGCCGCTGGGGGTTGTCCCCCACCACGGTATGGTAAAAGACGTTGATCCCCAGCTCGGACAACCCCCTGGAGAGCATCTGGGCGTCTGTATTGGCGATGTTGCCCAGAAGCAGCTCGGTCCCAACGGCGATCAGCTCTGCGGTATAAGACATAGGAATCAATCTCCTCTCTCATGTAACTGTCCCGCCCCTGGAGGGGCGGGACGCAGTTTAATGGATCCTGACCCGCTCAATCCCCTGGAAGGCGGCCTCTACCATACCATCAATATCCAGTCCGGCCTCCGCAGTCTCAATCTCGCCGGGGAGGGGGTGCAAGCGGGGATGTCTGGGGGTAAAGACGGTACAGCAGTCCTCATAGGGGAGAATAGAGGTCTCAAAGGTGCCGATCTGACGGGCAATGCGGACAATCTCCTCCTTGTCCATCCCTACCACCGGGCGGAGGATAGGCAGGGTACACGCCGCGCCCGTGATCCGCATGGCGTCGATGGTCTGGCTGGCCACCTGGCCCAGACTCTCCCCGGTGACAAGGGCGCCCGCCCCAATCCGCTGGGCCACCCGCTGGGCGATACGCATCATAAAGCGGCGCATCAGGACGGTAAACAGGGCCTCGGGACAGCTGCGCATGAGGGCCTCCTGAATGGCGGTGAAGGGGACCACATGGACAGTGAGGGAGCCGCACCAGCCGGTGAGCTGTCCAGCCAGGTCCAGCACCTTCTGCTTGGCCTCAGGCGAGGTGTAGGGGTAGGAGTAGAAGTGGACCATCTCCAGGGCGAGTCCCCGCTTGGCCATCATCCAGGAGGCCACCGGGGAATCAATTCCCCCTGACAAGAGACTCACCGCCCGTCCGGCAGTTCCCACAGGCAGGCCTCCCGCCCCCGGCTCAGGGTCGGCGTGGACGTAGGCAGCGTAGTCCCGGACCTCCAAATAGACGGTCAGCTCCGGGTGATGGACGTCAACTTTAAGATGGGGATAGGCGTCGTCCAGTTCCCCGCCCACATACTGGGAGAGCTGGATGGAGGTCATCGGGAAGGTCTTATCTGCCCGCTTGGTCTCCACCTTGAAGGTCTTGGCTGCGGAGAGCCGATCCCCCAGATAGGACTTGACCGTGTCCAAAATGGCGTCCTTGTCCTTAGGACAGGACAGCGCACGGGAGAGCCCCACCACGCCGAACAGGTGCTTCATGGCCTCAAAGGCCCCAGCCACATCTGCCTGACTGTCCCGTGGCTCTACATACAGGGTGGACTGCCGAGCGTACACCCGAAAGTGCCCGTAGGGCTGGAGCTGGCGTCTGGCGTTGGCAATCAGCCGGTCCTCAAAGCTGCGGCGGTTGAGCCCCTTGAGGACCAGCTCTCCCAGCTTGAGCAGTATCATCTCGTCCATCAATCAAAACTCCTCATTCTTCACGCCCCATCTCTCATGACGGCTTGGGGCGGATTGTGTTTTAGAAGCTATTGGTACAGCTTCTCAGAACAGATCACCAAAAATATCCTCCAGCTGGATCACCAGATCGCCGTACAGGTGACACTTGAATTCCGTGACCACCCTGGCCCGCTCCTCATCGGTCATTCGGTTCAGCATCCAGTCAGGGGGTAGGGTATAGACGTCATACAGGACATACCCGCCATCCTCCAGCCAATAGACCTCAATGTATCGCTCCGCAGGGCTGACAAGCCGGTACTCCAGGACGCCGCACCGCTCATACACGTCTTTTTTGTACATCCGGTCATACTTCGCCGTGCTGGGAGAGAGGACCTCTACTACCAGGTCGGGTGCGCCGTGTACGCCGTCCGGTTTGATTTTATCCCGGTCGCAGACCACCATCGCATCGGGGACAAACTTGTCCTCCTGCGTCAGGTGGACCAAAAGGCCGTCACCGAAGGGAATACAGTTCTTTCCCTTCAGATAATTCTTAAAGATATTGAGGATGTTGTCAGAAACATAGGTGTGACCAGCGAAGGCAGGGACCATCATCACGATTTTTCCCCTATCGCCGGGTTTTATCGTAGATACGCGCTCTCCCGGTATTGCAGGGCCTCCGCCAGGTGGGGAACCTGGATGTCCCGGCTGTTGTCTAAATCCGCAATGGTGCGGGCCAGGCGGAGGATCCGGTCGTAGCTCCGGGCAGTGAGGCCCATCCGTGCAAAGGCACCCCGCAGGACTTGATTGCAGGCCGTATCCAGGGCGCAGAAGGCCCGCAGCTCCTGCTGGCCCATATGGGCGTTGCAGTCCGGGCCACCGTGGCCGAAGCGGGCGAGCTGGACCGACCGGGCCGCGTCCACTCTGGCCTTGATGACCGCGGAGGACTCCCCGGCGGAGCGGCTGGAGAGCTCCTCATATTCCAGGGCGGGGACTTCCACGAAGAGATCGATCCGGTCCAGCAGAGGACCGGACAGCCGGGCCTGATAGCGTTCCACCTCGTGTTCCGTGCAGCGGCAACGGCCCGACGGGTGGCCGTACCAGCCGCATTTGCAGGGGTTCATGGCGCACACCAGCATAAATCGGGCCGGATAGGTGACACTGCCTGCGGCGCGGGAGATGGTGACGGCGCCGTCCTCCAGAGGCTGGCGCAGGACCTCCAGCACGTCAGAACGGAATTCGGGCAGCTCGTCCAGAAAGAGAACGCCGTTGTGGGCCAGGGAGATCTCCCCCGGCCTGGGGTTGGACCCGCCTCCGGCCATTCCCATGGGGGAGATGGTGTGGTGGGGACTGCGGAAGGGCCGCTGGAGAAGGAGGGGGGTATCCTTTGTGGTCAGGCCCAGAACTGAGTGGATCTGAGTGGCGTCCAGAGCCTCCTGCCGGGTCATGTCAGGCAAAATGGAGGGCAGACGTCGAGAGAGCATACTCTTCCCAGACCCAGGCGGACCCGCCATCAGGACATTGTGTCCCCCGGCGGCGGCGATCTCCAGTGCCCGCTTGACGGCCTCCTGTCCTTTGACCTCGGTGAAGTCAGGGGCGGGGGGCGGAGGGCCATCCGGTGCCCAGGGGGGTGCCGGATGGATGGCCTCTCTTCCGCTCAGATGGCGGAGCAGCTGGGCCACGGTTTCCACCGGGTAGACCGTCAGGTCCCCCGCCAGGGTGGCCTCCGGGGCGCTGTTCGCCGGGACATAGAGGGTCCGGATCCCCGCCCGGCGGGCGGCCAGGGCCATAGGGAGCATCCCAGTCACAGGCCGCAGCGCCCCGGACAGGGAGAGCTCTCCTACAAAGGCGGCATCCGGATCGGGCGCGGGGATCTGCCCGCTGGCGGCCAGAATCCCGGTCAAAATAGGCAGGTCGTACACCGTCCCCGCCTTCCGCTGGCCCGCCGGAGCCAGGTTGACCGTGATGCGGGACACGGGGAAGGTACAGCCGCAGTTCTTGACCGCCGCTCGGACCCGATCCCGCGCCTCCTTGACCGCCGCGTCCGGCAGGCCGACAATCTCAAAGGCGGGCAGACCCCCAGCCAGATCGCACTCGGCGCTGACCTCATAGCCCAGAACTCCATGGAGCCCCAGGGATCGAATTGGAGTGAACATGGAGCCGTCACCAGCCTTTCCAGCTTGTTATCAGAACATCCGCAGGATAAAACCTGTGTTTGTAGGGGCCGATGTCCCCATCAGCCCACTGTGACATTGTGGTGTACCGGGAACGGGCCGGTGAGGACGCCGGCCCCTACAGGGAAAACCAAAAACCGCCCTCAAATCAATATCGGTTGACCCAGCCGGAGATCAGCCAGGTGGGCACCAGCCACATGGTCAGAAAGACCAGCAGATTGAATGGGGAGAGGGAGGCATAAGAGCCGGAAAAGGTGATGTAAAAGGCCAGGAGCACCCCGATAAACGCCCCCAGGGAGGTGAGGGCCGCAGAGGACTGTACCGCCTTGCGCAGACGGCCCGCACCCACCACAACCTCAGAATAGGGGGACAGGCCCTGACGGCAGAGGACGGCGCAGAGGATGGGGCAGTGCTCCTGATCCTGGGCGGAGAGCTCAATCCGCCGCACCACCGGAGGAAACTCCATCTTGTCCGCCGGGAGCTTAAAGCGCTGGCGGAGCATGGCGGGGATGATGTTAAAATCCCGTGTGGCCAGCACCGGAGCGATTCGGTTACGGATAATGGCGTTGAGGGCGGGCTCTACTGAGCTGTGGAGCTTATAGTTGAGGGCAAAAATCCCGGCCAACTCCCCATCAATGGCGCAGAAGACGGCGTTTTTGACCTTCAGCCCCTGGGGCATGGTGATCTCCATCAGGTTCATAAAGGAGGCCGAGCCCACCAGTACCTGCTCATTGCGGATTATGGCAGATAGCCCGCCCCCCTCGTAGCAGCAGAAATCGGTACACCGGCGGTAGAGGGCGCCCTGGGCATGGAGCAGGTCGTAAAAGACCTTCTCTAAGCCGCTGCCGGAGTCCCGAATCAGGGTGGCCGTCACCCCCACAACCTTTTCCACGGGAAAATCTCCAAAGACCTTGATGCCGTTAAGGGAGACCATCCCCGGCGGAAAGAGGTCCGTGTCGGTGAGCAGGACGCCGCAGCCCCTGCCGGTGCCGATCACGCCGTCCCACCCGGCCAGAGCGGCCCCGCTCTTGGCCAGCCGCTGGGCGAGGCTGTTCCAGGGGAGACCGTAGCACAGCAGGCCGGAGAAGGAGGCCGAGGCTGACAGGGTAGCTGACAGGCACCATAGCAGGTCCTCCGGCCGCTCCCGGCCCACCGAGGCCAGGGCGGAGAAGGCCAAACAGCATAAAAAGAGCAGGGGGGTGGTGATGTGAAAAATCCGTTCGGCCCCGTCGTCAGACTGGATCTGACTGCCAAAGCCCAGAGGCGCCCCCGACCACTTGACATAGGTATCCCGGCCGTTCCACATCCCCTCGTCCAATGTCACCAGATAGGGCTCCGGGGCGGCGGCAGCCGTCCGGCAGGCGATGCGCTGTCCCTTTTGCTTGAGGTAGGTCCCCAGCATGGAAAAGCTCATAGCCAGGGCGGCGGCGGCACAGTAGGGCAGAAACTCCTTTCGCCCGTCCAGATAGGGGATGGTAAAGGTGTCCGCCAGGGCGGCGGCGCAGGAGAGGGCCATCAGGGAGTCCATCCCCATGCGCAGCAGGAAGATCTGTAAAAACCCCCGCAGCCACACATCGATCCCCAGCAACATGACCAGGGCCAGCAGTCCCCCCAGCAGATAGAGATACAGGGTTTTGGCCTCCTCCTCCAGCAGCAGCGGGGGTAGGGGAAGGTTCAGGGTGGGGGCTACGGTGAAATAGAGCAGAGTGAAGGCCACCAGAAACACCAGGATGGTACGCAGGCGGAAGGCTTTCAGTCCCTTACTGTACCTGCGAAAGAGCTGCTGTGGGGGGAGATCGGGCGCCCGTGGGGGCTTTCGGCGGGGCTTGCGCTCCCGATAGGAGGGGAGCGGTTCCTCCTCCTCATCTACGCCGGGGATAAATTCCTCCGCCCGGCGGACCTCCTCGTCGTGTTCAGCCCCCTCCTCCTCGAACATGTGATCCGCATACTCGTCCGCCTTTCGCTTGAGGTGATCCAAACCTGCCGCCACAGGGTTTTTTTCCTCCTCCGGGAAGGGGACCACATTCTCCCCCTCCGGGATCTGCCTGCGGCGGAACAGCGACCAGGGACGGGGCTGCGGCCCGTCCGGCGGGGGCGGCAGGGGCTCCTCCAGGGGCTGGCGGATGGGGAATGGGATGGTATCCTCCAAGGGATCGTGCGTCTCTTCTTCCGGTTCCTCTGGCTCCTCCGGCGTTACCGGCGGTTCCGGCTGGGTGCCGGGAAAGTGGACCACACTCCCCTTCCCGCCGGACTCCGGTTGCTTGGGCGGCAGGTAGATGGGCAGCTTTTCCTCTGGCTCCTCCTGGGCTTTGAGATGGTACTCGGCCAGGATCTCCTCCAGGGAAAACTCCAGATCAGAGTCTCTATTCTGTTTGTCGTCGCGATCCTTTGGCATAACAGTGCCTTCCTCTGCTCCTTATGATGGGGCCGGAAATTTTGTCCCGGCGGCGGCTGAGATGTTGAGATCTCCTCAAAATCCGAACCTCTTACTGCCGCTGGCGCACCGCCTCATAGAGCAGGATGGCCGCAGCGGCTGAGGCGTTGAGGGAGTTGAGCTTCCCTTTCATGGGGATACTGACCTGAAAATCACAGCACTGGGCTACCAAACGGCCCATCCCCGCTCCTTCACTGCCGATGACCAGGGCGGCAGGGCCCTTGAAATCGGCCTGGTAGAGGGGGGTGTTTCCCTGGGCGGTGGTGCCGAAGATCCACAGGCCCTCCTGCTTTAGGTCCTTAAGCAGGGCGGGCAGGTTGGGAACCCTGGCCACTGGGAGGTGGGCCACCGCCCCGGCGGAGGTTTTCGCTACGACAGCGGTCAAACCGGCGCTGCGCCGCTTGGGAATGATGACCCCATGGGCCCCAGCGCATTCGGCGGTGCGGATGACCGCCCCCAAATTGTGTGGGTCGCTGAGTTCGTCGCACACCACTACCAGCGGCGCCTCCCCCTTGGCGCGGGCCTGCGCCAAAATATCCGCCACACTGGCATAGGCCCGCACAGCAGCCTGGGCGATAACCCCCTGATGGGCATGGGTGCGGCTCATGCCGTCCAGCTTGCGCCGGTCGGCCTCCACCACCACCGCCCCCTGATTCCGGGCTGTAGAGGCGATGTGGCCCAGTACAGCATCTGTCTCCCCCTTGGCCAGGTAGACCTTGTCCAAGGCCACGCCAGCCCGCAGGGCCTCTATCACCGCGTTGCGGCCCTCTATGATGCCGTCAGCGCCGGCCTCTTGCTCCTGCACCGGACGTCTCTGTCTCATCCGTGGTCCTCCAACCTTTCTAAATCTAATAGAAAATTCCCTCTCCCATCTGGGATGAGAGTGGTTCTTATGTTCCGTATTATAAGCCATTCCGGCGGAAAAAGCAAAGCCCATACGGTCTGGCTTCCCAGCCCCGGAGGGAGCGAGACTCTCCAGACGCTACACCAGGAAGCAGGCCGGTTCTGCCCGGCGGGTGTAGTGCTGTTCCAACATGGCGATGTGGGAGAGCAGGGCCGGATCGTCAAAATATTTGGCCCCGGTGGGACAGGCTTTGATACAGGCCTGACATTTGATGCACACCTCCGTCACCTCCCAGGGGGCGGCGGTCTGGACGGAGCCCATGGGGCACACCTTGGCGCACAGGCCGCAGTTGTCGCACCGGCTGGCATCGGTCACAGGCTTGGCCTTGAGGAAGACAGCAGGCTTTCCGTCTGTTCCCAGGGGGGTATAATAGGGGCCGACCGGGTCCCGCCCCGCTACCCGGACAGGGACCGGGGGCGCCTTCAAAGCCGCGGCCTTCCCAGCCACGTCCCTTGCAAACTGGGTCAGAATAGCCAGATCCCGCTGATCCGGGCGATCAGGGGCGATGCGGTCGGAAAAGACATGACTCGTGGCGAACGCCGCCCCGGCGATGGTGTGGAAGCCGTTGTCCTCCAGCAGATTACGCAGCTCGATCAGACCGTCGTCAAAGCTCCGGTTTCCAAAGGTCACCACCGGCACCGCACATGCGCCGCCGCCAGAAACCCCCTCCCGCACATAGGGCAGCAGCTTATTGGGCACCCGTCCGGCGTAGACCGGAACAGCAAAAACCACCAGATCTTCCTGGGTGAAGCTGCGGTTTTCCTGCCGGGCGGCAGGGAGGGTGAAATCAAACTCCTCCAGAGGAAGTTCCAGCTGTCCAGCCATCAAATCAGCCACCCGCCGGGCGATAAGCCGGGTGTTTCCAGTGGCGCTGTAATAGACCGCAGTAACACGGGTAAAGACCATAACATCTGCCTCCTGTTATTTTGTCGGGTCTCATTGTACCATAGAAGGGCTGGGAATGGAATATGGAACACACGCCCCCAGTTTTTAGGAAGCGGATAAAAATTTTTCTTTTGTGCAACCAACACAGTATCTAATCCGTATATCAGACAGTGGGACCCACAAGACAGGCCATATGGAAAGAAGGGAGGCGGAATATGAGTGCGCCAAAGGAGGACCCAGAGACCCTGGCCCGGCAGTACGCCTCAGCGGTCTACCGGCTGGCCTATGCCCGAACGGGCAGCCGGGCGGACGCAGAGGATGTGATGC
>JAAWBF010000031.1 GCA_022792555.1 Oscillospiraceae bacterium | reverse complement strand
GCGGAGCAGGCCGTTGGTTATGGTGGTCAGCAGCCAGAGCAGCGGGGTGAGCACCCAGGCCGCCGCCTCCGCCGGAGGAAAGGCGAGCTTTGCCGTCTGTTCGGGCCAGTGGACCGCCAGCCGCTTGGGGACCCACTCCCCAAGCAGCAGATACAACAGAGAGAGAACCAGCGCCACCGCCGCCACGGACAGGAGCTGAATGCCGCGGGCTGTCTCTGGCGCCAGCGCCCACCGGGCAACAGCCCAGCCTGACAGCCGTCCAGCAAAGCAGTCGGCGGCGAAAGCCGCCCCCAACAGGGTGGTGAGGATGCTCCCCATGCGGACTGCGGCGCGGAACCGTCCCGACGGCGCGACCACACGCAGATACCGCTTGTCCTCCGACTGTCGGCGCAGCAGGGGTGTGCTGAGGACGCGCTCTGCCGCTTCTGCGGCAGTGAGGCAGGCGTGAATCAGAATCAGAACGGCCTGGAGCACAAGTTGAGGCCATATGGGCGGTTGCAAAGCAGATTCCTCCTTGCTAATCTTGCGGCAGATGCCACTTTTCGGCTATTATATCATAGAAAGAGGAAAAATTCACCTGCTTATGTAAAAAAGTTTCTGTGAAAAGGGCGGAGGGAAATATTTCTGCGCCGCTCTCCAGAGAAGAATTACGGGAAGCCGTGGCAAAAGCCCGTAGCCCGTGATACAATAGGGGAGAAGACGGGAGGGAAACGTGATGATGGGATGGATTGCAAGCCTTCTTGTGGTGTGTCAGCTTGTGACAGCCGGGCCAAAGGCCGCGCCGGCAAGCTTTCCCGATGTTGTACCGGGGGACTGGTACTATGATTGTGTGATGGAGCTGGTCCAGGCCGGGGCGCTGACCGGGTATCCAGATGGGAGCTTTCAGCCCAATCGGCTTGTGACAGGGGGCGAGTTGGTGAGCTTAATCGCCCGGCGGGCCGGAGCGGCCCCGGTCACAGCTAGCTCTTCCCACTGGGCGGCGGGCTATCTGGCCGCCGGACTGGAACGGGGATGGTATGACTACGACGAGCTTCCCCCTACAGGGGAACGCCACGATCAGCCTGTTCCCCGGCAGGTTGCAGTCAAAATCCTTATGAACGCACTGCTGCCCGAACAGGTGGGACAGTACGACTACAATCTGGAGTCGGCTAAAATGAAGGACTTCTCCGACCTGGACGGCCGGTATTACAACGCTGTCCTGTCCGCCTATGCCGCAGGAATTGTGACAGGGGATGGGGCGGGGCGCTTCCGGCCCAGAGATGGATTGAGCCGGGCAGAGGTGTGCGCCCTCATCCAGCGGGCAGCCGCTGTGGGACAGCACACTGTACCGGAGCCCGCCCCCACACCAACGCCAACTGCGGTCCCTCAGAAGATAAGCGGCGGCGTATCGAAGCACGGGGCCCTCCAGGTGCTGGGAAACCAGCTGTGCGATGAGAAGGGAGCGCCAGTGGTTCTGCGGGGGATGAGCAGTCATGGCCTCCAGTGGTATGGGCAGTTTGCCTCTTATGAGGCTATCAAAGCCACGGTGGACTATGGCGCCAACCTCTTCCGGGTGGCCATGTACACCGGGGAGGGGGGCTATTTGAGCAATCCCGCCCTCCAGGACGCCGCTTTTGCGGCGGTGGATGCGGCCATCCAAAACGATATGTATGTCATTTTGGACTGGCACATCCTCAGCGATGGGAACCCCATGGACCATTTGACTGAAGCAAAGGCCTTTTTTGCCGCAGCGGCCCGGCGTTACCGGGACAATCCGGCGGTTTTGTATGAGATCTGCAACGAGCCCAACGGGAATGTGAGCTGGTCCAAGGACATCAAACCCTATGCCCAGGCGGTGATTGAGACCATCCGCGCCGCCGGATCCAAGGGTGTGATTTTGGTGGGGAGCAGTACCTGGAGCCAGGATATCCACCTGGCGGCCGCCGACCCCTTAACCGGGGAAAACCTGATGTACACCCTCCACTTTTACGCCGGAACCCACGGAAAAGAGCTCCGAGACCGCATTGACCAGGTGAGAGGCCAGGGATTGGCGGTATTTGTGTCCGAGTGGGGGACCAGCCGGGCGGATGGAAGCGGCGGCGTATTTATAGACGCCGCCAAGGAGTGGCTGGACTTCCTGAAACAGCGGGGGATCAGCTGGGCCAACTGGTCTCTGTGCGACAAAAACGAGACCTCCGCAGCCCTGCGCCCCGGCGTCAGCCCCAAGGGTCCCTGGCGTCAGGAGGACCTGTCCGAGTCTGGACAGTTCGTCTTCGCCCAGTTCTCATAGGACTGCCAGAAAAATGAGACTACCACTTAGCTGTGAGATATGATACAATATAAGGTATTCCATTCCCCGGAGCGGGGAGAGAAGGGCTGATTGCTGACACCCTGGGAGGGCCATACAAATGAGAGGACGCACAGTCAAGCTGTGTCTGCTGGCAGGCGTGCTGCTGCTGCTGACGGGGTGCTTTCCCCGCACGCTGGACGAGCTTTACGCCCTGCCGGCGGCCCCGGCGGACTACCTCAATCTACAAAATAAAATCAACGAGATCCTCAATAACGGCGGTGAGGCCATCGCGCCGGTGTCGGGGGACAAAATCCAGTCGGTCCAGCTCCAGGATTTGGACCGGGACGGGGTGCAGGAGGCCATTGCCTTTTTCCGCATCTCAGGGGATGACAAACCCCTAAAGATTATGATTTTCCGCCAAGTTGGGGAGAGCTACGAGGCAGCGGCCCAGATTGAAGTGGCGGGAATTGTCATCAACTCAGTGGCCTATGTGGAGATGGATGATACGCCGGGCCGGGAGATTGTGGTGAGCTGGCAGATCAGCGACAACGTCCACTTTTTGGCGGCCTACTCCCTGGATCTGAATCAACACCAGGTTGTGGAGCTGCTGCGCACCAACTACACCGACTTCAAGCTGGTGGACCTGGACCAGGACGGCCGGACCGAGATTGTCAGCCTCCAGTACAGCGCCGAGACTGGCGGACGGGCGGACTGCTACAGCTTCCAGGAGGGGACGGTAGGACTTCACTCCTCCGCCAACCTGTCAAGTGGGGTCAGCGGGGTTCAGGAGCATAAAACCGGCCTGCTCAAGGACCGGGTGCCCGCCCTGTTTGTCACCTCCTCGCTGATGCAGGAGTCCCAGGTGGACAGTTACATCACCGATATTCTGGCCTGGCGGAACGGCGCTTTAGAAAACATCACCCTGGACCCGGATACGGGGCGGAGTGTGGACGAGAATATGCGCTTTTCCTATGTGCCCCCCTGCACCGATATCAACCAGGATTCCATCACCGAGGTCCCCCAGCCCATCTCTCAGCGGGAGTACATGGGAAGCAGTTTGACAGTCAACTACTGGCTGGTCAAGTGGCGGCAGTTCGCCCTGGATGGATCCTCTACCGTGCTCTATACAACCTACTATAACAGCCGGGATGGCTGGTTCTTTGTCCTGCCGGATCACTGGCTGGACCGGGTGATTGTCTCAAACAATCCAAATGATGTGCCGGGAGGCAGCGAGCGGGGGGTAGTCTTCTCCCATTGGCAGGAGGGAGATTTGCTCTCCGAGCCGGTACCCTTCCTCACCATTTATAAGCTCACCGGCACTAACAGCGAGAAGCGGGCCAAGCTGCCCGGACGGTTTACCCTTCTGCCGGAG
Organism: Oscillospiraceae bacterium; assembly: GCA_022792555.1. GTDB lineage: Bacteria > Bacillota > Clostridia > Oscillospirales > Oscillospiraceae > JAAWBF01. Next base: position 22,662 of record JAAWBF010000031.1, on the reverse strand, counting down.
GGGGGAGACGGGGATGTCATCTACGCGGCCCGGTTCGAGGAGAACGGCTGGCCGGACTGCGGTCTGGACGAGGCCGGCGTGGCCGGACAGTTCCATCTCATCCGCACCGATTGGGCGGCAAGCTAGAAGAGTCAAAGAATCAAGGAGGCGTGACAGGCCATGAAGAAGGTACTCGTGCTGGAGGACGAGGCCAATATTCGCAGCTTTGTGGTGATCAACCTCAAGCGGGCCGGATATGAGGCCATTGAGGCTGAGACGGGGGAAGAGGCCCTGGCCCAGTTGAAGCGCAACCCAGATATTAAAGTCGCACTGCTGGACATTATGCTGCCCGATATGGACGGCTTCGAGGTCTGCCGCCGGATTCGGGCGGGGGACAGCCAGATAGGGATCATCATGCTCACCGCCCGTACTCAGGAGATGGACAAGGTAACAGGACTGATGACCGGGGCGGACGACTATGTGACCAAGCCCTTTTCCCCGGCGGAGCTCACCGCCCGGATTGACGCACTCTACCGCCGGACCGGCGGGACAGCCCCGGAGGACACAGGAGAGATCAGTCAGCCCCCCTTCCTGCTCAACACCCGCAACCGGACGCTGGAGAAGAACGGCCAGCGGGTCAAGCTTACCCAGGTGGAGTACTCCATCATCAAATTGTTTATGGACAACCCTGGGAAGGCCTTGTCGCGGGAGGAGATTCTGGACGCAGTGTGGGGCAAGGACTATTATGGCGAGATGAAGATTGTGGATGTGAATATCCGCCGGCTGCGCATTAAAATTGAGGACGACCCGACCAGCCCTACTTACATTACTACCGTGTGGGCTTACGGGTATAAGTGGGGCTTTTGATGAAGAGCAAGGGAATCCGCCGCCGCTGGATGGCTAACAGCATCAGCGTGGTGGTGCTGGTGGTGCTGCTGGCAGTCACGGCCTTTTCCACGGCGATGGCCAGCTACTACTATAACTACATTCAAAATGGTCTGGCCAGTCAGGCCAATGTCACCGCCAGGGCCTACCGGGACTTTCAGACCGAGAGCGAATATTACCAAAACGCCAAGCGCTACGCTGAACAGCTACGCATGGAGGAGAAGGACGCCAACAAGATGGAGCTGCAGTTTATCGACTCCGCCGGAGCAGTGCGGTTCTCCACCTCCGGCCTGACACCCCCCTTCTCTACTCCAGGGACCCCGGACATCGAAGCCGCCCTCCAATCCGATCCACCCGCCCAGGGGGAGTTCGTCGGGAATGACCCCAGTACCGGAGAGCGCATTATGGCCATTTCATGTCCCCTGATTGTGGATGGGCGGGCGGTAGCCGCCATCCGGGTGATTACCTCTCTGCGGCTGGTGGACCGGCAGATTATCCTGGTGGTGGGCCTGACCGCGCTGGTGGGCCTGGCCATCCTGGCGATGGTCTATTTCTCCAACCTCTTCTTCGTGCGCTCCATCGTAGAGCCGGTGGTAGGGATTACAGAGACGGCCAAGCGGATTGCCGCCGGCTCTTATGGCATCCAGATTGAAAAAAAATATGACGACGAGGTGGGCGATCTCACCGACGCGATCAACAACATGTCCCTCCAGATCAAGCAGACCGAAAAGCTCAAAAATGAGTTTATCTCCTCGGTCTCCCATGAACTGCGCACCCCTCTGACTGCCATCAACGGCTGGGCGGAGACCATCATGAATGGAGAGGTACGCAACGCTACCGATGTGAAAAAGGGGATGGGGATTATCGTCAGCGAGGCCAGGCGGTTGACTAATATGGTGGAAGAGCTGCTGGAGTTCTCCCGGATTCAGGATGGCCGCTTTACCCTCGCGGTGGAGCCCATTGATATCAAGGCCGAGCTGGAGGACGCGGTATACACCTATAAGGAGTTCTTCCGGCGGGAGGGGATCGAATTGCAGCATACTGACTGCGAGGAGGAGTTCCCTCCTATCAGCGGGGACCCGGAGCGGCTACGGCAGGTGTTCTGCAATCTGCTGGACAACGCCGCCAAGCACGGCGGTTCCGGCCACCGGATTGACACCGCCATCTGGCGGGAGGAGGCCGATATCGTCATTGTCATTCGAGATTACGGCCCCGGTATCCCGGAGGAGGAGCTCCCCCATGTGAAATATAAATTTTACAAGGGCAGCTCTAAGGCCAGAGGCAGCGGGATTGGCCTTGCGGTGTGCGATGAGATTGTCTCCCGCCACAATGGACGCTTGGATATCGGCAATGCGGAGGGAGGCGGCTGTATTGTCACTGTCCGACTGCCCATGGATACCTGACAAGCTGTGCTGAGGCCATTGCTACAGCTTTTGATACCGGAAAAGGGACAAAATTGTCCGAAATAAAGGAGTACAGACAGAAATTATGCCAAACGAACAAGAAAAAACATCGTTCAAAACGACCATCGGCGGGCAGGCCCTGATTGAAGGTATTATGATGCTGGGGCCGGAAAAAAAGGCGATTGTCATCCGCCGGCCCGACGGCGGTTTGGAGGAAACTGTCGAGGACCGGGTACTGATTAAGGACAAATACCCGCTGCTGGGACTGCCCTGTCTTCGGGGGGTCTTCAACTTTGGCAGCTCTCTGGCCAATGGAATGCGTGCCCTGATGTATTCGGCGGAGTTCTATCCAGAGGATGACGAGCCAGAGCCCCCTTCAAAATTTGAACTCTGGCTGGAAGAGCACCTAGGCAGTGAGAAGATGGCCTCCATCTTCCTGACTGTCGTCATGGTGCTGGCGGTAGCCTTTTCAGTGGGGCTCTTTATCCTCCTGCCCACCGCCGCAGTAGGCGGGATTGGTGCGTTTTTCCCCCTCCCGATGTGGCTGCGCAACCTCTTGGAGGGTGTCGCCCGTATTGTGATTTTTATGGCCTATCTGATCCTCTGCTCCCAGATGAAGGATATGCGCCGGGTCTTCTCCTACCACGGAGCGGAGCACAAGACGATTTTCTGCTATGAGAAGGGGCTCCCCCTGACGGTGGAAAATGTGCGCAAACAGCCCCGGCATCACCCCCGATGCGGCACCAGCTTTTTATTTGTGGTGATTGTGGTCTCCATTTTGATCTCCAGCGTGGTCTTTTCCTACATCGCCGTGACCAACGTCTGGGCCAGAATGGGTCTGCACCTGCTCATGCTCCCCCTGGTGGTCGCCATCACCTATGAGATCAACCGCTACGCCGGAGGGCATGATAATGCCGTCACACGGCTGATGACCGCGCCAGGGCTGTGGATGCAGAACTGGACCACCTTTGAGCCGGACGACTCCATGATTGAGGTGGGTATCCGCTCTCTGGAGCTGGTGCGCCCAGCCCAGCAGGGAAAAGACGATTGGAACGGATAGAGAAGGCCCGATTCCCCCTCCGGCGGGGGACAGATGTGGGAGTGAAGTGTTGTGGCCAGCACCTACAACAATCTGTATTTGGACATCCGGCAGCAGCTCAAGCAGGCCGGAATTGAGGCCGCCCAGCTGGAGGCCAGAGAGCTGGTCTGCCATGCCGCGGGCAAAACCAGAGAGCAGTTTTTCCGAGATCTGACCCTCTATGCCCCGGCTCAGGTGGAACAGACCTTGGCCGGACTGGTGGAGCGGCGGCTGGCCGGAGAGCCGGTGGCCTATATCATCGGCGCCTGGGAGTTCTACGGCCTGACCCTGGAGGTGACTCCCCAAGTCCTCATCCCCCGGATGGACACCGAGGTCCTGGCCGAGCAGGCCATTTTGCTGGCCAGGGCCGCCGGAGAGGGTGCGCGGGTGCTGGATCTGTGTGCCGGCAGCGGCTGTGTGGGACTGGCGGTGGCCTCCAATGTCCCCGGCTGCCGGGTGGTTCTTTCGGACCGGTCAGAGGAGGCCATGCGGATCTGCCGCCAAAATGTGCGCCGGTGTGATTTAAACGCCTGGGTGACGTGTTTCCCGGCGGATGTCCTCCAGGACCCGGACCCAGCCCTGTGGGATTTTGACGTGATCACCTGCAATCCCCCCTATATCCCCACCGGGGATCTGGCCGCGCTAGACCCATCTGTGCGGGACTATGAGCCCCGTATGGCCCTGGACGGCGGCAGGGACGGACTGGATTTTTACCGGGCTGTGGCCGCCCGCTGGAAAAACGCCCTCCGTCTGGGCGGTACCCTCCTCTTTGAGGTGGGGATTCACCAGGCCGGGCCGGTGCAGGCCCTTTTGAAGCAGGAGGGGTACGAGAATATCCGCGGATTCCAGGATACCGCTGGAATCTGGCGTGTGGTCGGCGGGATTATAGACAGTGATTAGGGATAGGGCTCTGTGTCCCGACCTGCTGGAACATGACGCGCATGCTGTAATCAGGATAAGGAAGGAATTACTTATGGCAGACAAGAAAAAAATGATCGAGCCGGCTGCTCCGGCAGAGGACAAGAAGAAAGCCCTGGAGACCTGCATCTCCCAGCTGGACAAGGTCTACGGCAAGGGGACTGTCATGCGGTTGGGCCAGAATGCCAATGTGGCAGTAGAGTCCATCCCCACCGGCTCCCTGACCCTGGACCTGGCTCTGGGGATTGGAGGAGTTCCAAAGGGGCGCATCATTGAGATCTACGGGCCGGAGTCCTCCGGCAAGACCACCCTGGCCCTCCACATTGTGGCCGAGGCCCAGAAGCGGGGGGGCGAGGTGGCCTTTATCGACGCCGAGCACGCCCTGGACCCAACCTATGCCAGCGCCCTGGGGGTGGACATCGACTCCATGCTCATCTCCCAGCCGGACACCGGCGAGCAGGGGTTGGAGATCTGCGAGGCCCTGGTCCGCTCTGGGGCCCTGGATGTGGTGGTGGTGGACTCGGTAGCCGCCCTCACGCCCCGGGCCGAGATCGAGGGAGACATGGGGGATTCCCATGTGGGTCTGCTGGCCCGGCTCATGAGCCAGGCCCTGCGTAAGCTGGCCGGCTCCATCTCCAAGACAAACTGTGTGGTGATCTTCATCAACCAGCTCCGGGAAAAGGTGGGAGTCATGTACGGCAACCCGGAGGTAACAACTGGCGGCCGGGCCTTGAAATTCTACGCCTCAGTGCGGATGGATGTACGCCGGGTGGAGACCTTGAAGTCGGGTACCGAGATGGTGGGCAACCACGTCAAGGTTAAAGTAGTCAAAAACAAGGTGGCCCCGCCCTTTCGAGTGGCAGAATTTGATATCATATTTGGCGAGGGGATCTCCAAGACCAGCGAACTGGTGGAGCTGGGAGTCCAGCTGGACCTGGTGCAGAAGTCTGGCTCCTGGTTCAGCATGGGAGAGGTCCGCATTGGACAGGGCCGGGACGCGGCCAAACAGTATCTGCTGGACAACCCGGAGGTGGCCCAACAGCTGGAGGCCGACATCCGGGCCAATGCTCACAGGCTCAATCCCCAGAGCAAAAAGGCCAAGGGCGCCCCCGCTGCCAAGGCCGCCAGCTCGGCGGTGGATGTGTCGGCGGACGACTTCGAGGACGGCGGCGAGGACAGTGACCTTGATGCAGATTCGTAAGCTCCAGCCCCCCCAGGAGGGAAAGACCTTCTGGACTGTCCAGCTGGAGAACGGACACGCCCTCCAGATAGGGGAGGGAGAGGTGGTCTCCTTTGGACTGTACGCCGGGATGGAGCTGGAAGAGGATCAGCTCTCCGCCCTCCAGGAGGCGGCGGCCCGAAGTGCCGTCCGGATACGGGCTTTGGATCTTCTGTCCGCCCGGCCTCTGTCCCGAAAGGAGCTCCTCCAAAAGCTCACTGCCCGGCCCCGGCAGAATCCGGGCCGGTCCAACCAGCCGCCCCGGCCCGCCGTCAAGGCGGAGGACGCCCAGGCGGTGGCAGACTGGCTGGAGGATCTGGGCTATCTGGATGACGCCGCCTATGCCCGCTCCGTGGTTCAGCACTACGCCGCCAAGGGCTACGGTCCCCGGCGGCTTCAAGATGAGCTCTTCCGCCGGGGGGTGGACCGGGAACACTGGGACCAGGCTCTGGAGACGCTGCCCGAACCGGACAACGCCATTGACGCGTTTCTCCAAAAGCGCCTGGGTGGGCAGGAGGCCCTGGATCGAAAAGACCTCAAGCGGGCCTCAGACGCTTTGGTCCGGCGGGGCTTCCGGTACGAGGAGATCCGAGACGGCCTGCGCCGTTATGAGGAATTTTTAGAAGAACAGGAGAATCCATTTTGAAGGTTGCGTTTGTATCCCTGGGCTGTGCAAAAAATCTTGTGAATACCGAACAGATGATGGCCCTGGTTCGGGATGCGGGCCATCTTGTCACCGGCGAGGCCGAGGGGGCGGATGTGGCCGTCCTAAACACCTGCGGCTTTATCGAGCCGGCCAAGAACGAGGCCATTGACCATATCTTAGCCCTGGCCGCCCTGAAAGAGGCGGGTAAGCTGGGGAAAATCCTGGTGGCTGGGTGCCTGGTCCAGCGCTATCAGGACCAGATCACCGCCGAGCTGCCCGAAGTGGACGGCATCTTAGGCACTGGGAGCTATACCGATATTCTGACCGCCCTGGAGGCCCTGTCCGCCGGGGAAGCTCCCCGCCTATTGGGGGATATCCACCACACCCAGGAGGACGGAGCGCGTATGGTCTCCACCCCGCCCTATACTGCCTATCTAAAGATCGCCGAGGGGTGCGACAACCACTGCGCCTACTGCATCATTCCATCACTCCGGGGCCGTTATCGCAGCCGGAGCATGGAATCCCTGCTGGCCGAGGCCAAGGGACTGGCGGACAGCGGAGTCAGGGAGCTGGTCGTCGTGGCCCAAGACATCACCCGCTATGGGACCGACCGCTATCACAAACGGATGCTGGGCGCCCTGCTCACCGAGCTGTGCAAGCTGGACTTCCACTGGATCCGCCTGCACTATCTCTATCCAGATGAGCTGGACGACGATCTCATTGACGTTCTGGCCCGGGAGCCCAAAATCCTGCGCTACATCGACATCCCCCTCCAGCATTGCAACGACGCCATTCTCAAGGCCATGAACCGCCGCAGTACCAAGGCCGAGATCCTCGCCCTGCTGGACAAACTGCGCCGCCGTCTGCCCGGACTGGTCCTGCGCACCTCGATTATCTGCGGCCTGCCTGGAGAGGGAGAGGCCGAGTTTGAGGAGCTGTGCGAATTCCTGCGTCAGGTGAAGATCGAGCGGGCGGGGATCTTCCAGTTCTCCCCCGAAGAGGGAACCCCCGCTGCGGTCATGCCCAATCAGGTGGACGCTGAGATTGCCGCCCGGCGGGTGGAGCGGCTTGCCGAGCTCCAGTCCCGGATTATGGACGCATACAACGAGGGCTGTCTGGGGGAGACCATGGAGGTCCTGTGTGAGGGGTTTGATCCCCAGGCGGGCTGCTATGCGGGGCGTACCTTTGCCGACTCGGCAGACATCGACGGCAGGGTGTATTTTACCGCCGCCGGACTGGTTCCCACGGGGAGCTTTGTCCCGGTCCGTATCACCGGCGTCTCCGACGGAGACCTCACAGGTGAGATTGAGTCGTAATCTGTTCCGCTCCGAGAACAGCGAATCTGAACGCGGCGCCGCTGCGTGGGAAAGGCAGGGAAACTGTCATGAATACCGCCAATAAGCTCACCCTCTTTCGGGTCGCCATGATTCCTGTATTCCTCCTGGTGCTCTATTTCAATGGCCCCCGAATTGTGGCCCTGGTGATTTTTGTGCTCGCCTGCGTCACCGACTTTGTGGACGGCTATGTGGCCCGCCATTTTAACCAGATTACCAACTTCGGAAAGTTTATGGACCCCCTGGCCGATAAGCTCCTTGTCGTGGCTGCTATGCTCTGGTTTGTGGAGCAGGGGCGCTTCGCCGCCTGGGCGGTGCTCATCATTGTGGCCCGGGAGTTCGCGGTCACCGGCTTACGGCTGGTTGCCGTGGAGGCAGGCAGGGTTATCGCCGCCGGCTGGTCCGGCAAGGTCAAAACCGCAGCCACTATGATCGGTATCTGCCTTATGCTGGCTGTAAACTCCCCCATTGTGGACCAGGTGGTTCTGGCTGTCGTCGTAGTAGCCACTCTGTACTCCGGAGCGGAGTATTTCCTGTGCAACCGGGATGTGTTCAAAGATGGGGAGCACTGAGTGCGAGTGTATAGAAAACGGCCAAGTCTATCCTAGTGGGGCAGACTTGGCCGTTTTTGTTATCCCTCAAACCTTCAACGGATGACAATAGCGTGCTGGCGGACATTGTAGAGGGGATCAAAGGTGCTGGCATCGATCCAATACCGGTAATCAGCTTTGCGGTCGGCGGCTTTGACGTTGTAGGGATCTGTGATGTAATAGCGGTTGGCCGTACAGTCATAGCCGGTGACAAGGACGGCATGGTTGTTATAGATGAGGGACTGGCTGGCGCCGTCAATCATATAGCTGCGGTAATAGGGCTTTGCCCACCAGAGTGTGACATAAGCAACCACTGGATTCCCGGCCAACACCTCGTCCTGAAGCTCGGATATGGAGGCCCCGGAGAAGTCCTCCGCTTTGGCCCCGTAGGTACGGCCATAGGCCGCCAACACAGGTGGATAGATCGTGGTGCGAAGGGTGGTGGAAGAGCGGTACGGGGAGCCGACAAAGCCGCGGGCGGGGTTGCAGCTGTCTTTGGGCAGCCGATCCAGGAACTGCTTCAAATTGACCTCCAGCGCGCAGCCACGGTAGCGCAGAGCCATGTAGAGACAGGTGGGCTCACAGCCGACCCAGGCCTGATAGGGATAGACCTGGCTAAAATAGGGGACGGGGATGATGCTCTGCTCAGGCAGCGTCCGGGGCGGGGTGATAGGGGTGAAGCCCGATATCTTAAAGCAGATCGTGGCCAACTCGGCACGGGTGAGGGGATCGTTGGGGTGGAAAGCACCGTCTGACTGGCCGGACAGGATACCCCTGGCACAGAGTTCAAGAATTGCAGGACCGTTAAAAGTCGTCTGGCTCACGTCAGAGAAAGAGGGTGCTGTGCCGATAGCAGGCAGGGAAAACAGGCGCTGATATCCGGCGCGGTAGAGAACACCGGCAATCTCTGCCCGTGTGATAGGGGAGGTGAGATGATAGGCGCCGTCCCAGCGGGGGAGAACTATTTTTGGGACAGCCAGCGCTTGGAGTGCCTGGGAGGACCAGCGGCCCGACAGAGCTGGAATGATTGGCGAGGGAGTTGGAGCCGGTGTCGGAGCTGGTGTGGCTTTCTGGGTCGGAATTGGGGTTGGATCCGGGGATGGCGAGGGGGTTAGAGCTACAGAGGGGTACGGCGTAGATATTAAGATAGGGGTCACATTAGGAGTTGGGGCCGTCAGTGACGCAGCACTCGACATATCTGGCGAAGCGGAGGACGTCACCGCTAGAGCTTGCTGCTCCGGCTCTGGTGCAACTGTTGGAGTGGGGAGGGCTTCCGGGGTTGGATCCGGCTCTGGTGCGGCTGTTGGAGTGGGGAGGGCTTCCGGGGTTGGATCCGGCTCTGGTGCGGCTGTTGGAGTGGGGAGGGCTTCCGGGGTTGGATCTGGCTCTGGTGCGGCTGTTGGAGTGGGGAGCACTTCCGGAGTTGGCACTGTAGATGGTGCCGGGGTTGGTGTAGGCTCTGGTGTAGGTACAGGTTCCGGGGCAAGGGCTTGACTTAGGGTATAAATCACGACAGTTGCCTCTTCCACTGTGATAGGTTGGTCAGGGTGATAGCGGCCGTCAGGATAGCCTTTTAGGATGCCGTGGACCATCAAGGTGTAGATTGCAGTTCCCGCTGGGTGGCGCTGGATGTCAATGGGGGCGCTGACCTGGGGGGTTGCGGCGGCACTGGCAGCTGGACTGATTGCATTGAACAACAAGACGCCGAGAAACAGCGTGGCCAGAAGTCGCTTTCCATGGGTGTACATAATGCTTCGCTCCTTTTCCGTAGGTCCTAAAAGAGGCCAGGATCTCGGCATATTTTTATCCATTATAACATGATTTGACAATCTAAAACAAAGGGCAATACGCCGAAAAAGGGCGCGGCTTTTATGAGAAAATTTCGGCAGAAACAAGATTTTTGGTGGTTTCCCGCAGGCGGAGCTCTACCGGGTAGAGGACACACTGGGCGAAGTCGTTTCCAGTGGATAGACGGCGAAGCAGCAACTCGGCAGCCTTTTCCCCCAGCTTCCGGTTGGGGGCCGCGATGGTAGAGAGGGCAGGGGTCATATAGCGGGAGAGGGGGATGTCGTCAAAGCCGATGATCTCCATCTCCTCCGGGATGCGCACCCCAGCACTATGCAGGCAGCGCATGGCGCCAAACGCCATCATATCGTTGAAGGTGATCATCGCAGTGGGCGGCTGGTCCAGGGCCAGTATGCGCCGGGTACCCTCCAGAGCCTGGGCCAGCTGTTCTCCGTAGTCCACAATCTCCATATGATAGGAGGCGTCTGGATGCTGGACAAAGAAGTTGTGTACTGCCTGAACCCGGCGGCCGCTGGCAAAGGAGTCCCCTGCAGCTGCCAGAACACCGAACCGGCGGTTGCCCTCGGCGTAGAGGTAGCGCAGGGCAGTCTGTACCCCCTCGTAGTCCTCCAGATAGACCGAGATGGGAGGGGGGATGAGCTGAAACTCAGGGTTGCCAATCAGAACATAGGGGACCTGAAAGCCCTGCAAATATGCCTGAAGTGCTTCCTCATTGGCAAAGTCGGAGACATAGACCACCATACCATCTACGCTGCGCTGGTCAGGCTTATTTTGACCAGGGAGCGCGCTTTTGCTGGAGTAGACCAGCAGGCGGTAATTGGAGGCCGTCAAGACCTTTTGACAGCCCTCCACCAGCTGGTTGAAGAACTCGTTGCGCAGTGTGGGGACCACACAGGCCACCGTATGGGTCAGACCGGTAGAGAGGCTTTGCGCCGAGGGGTTGGGGACGTAATTAAGCTCCCGGATGGTCTCCAAAATCCGCTGCCGGGTGGTGGGGGAGACCTTCTCCGGCTGGTTGATGCTCCGGGAGACGGTAGCCACCGAGACACCGGCCAGCTTGGCTATCTCTCTGATGTTCAAAGTTCAGCAACCCCTTTGTTCCATATATACTGGCGGCTATTATAGCATGGATTTCCTGCCGCTTCAAGGCTTGGCGCCTTAGAGCCCACGTCCGTCTCATAAATTGCTGTCAGGCAGTACGGCGGGCCGATAGGGACATCGGCCCGTTCCCTTGAACCCTGCCGGACTATCTGAGAGGAACACCTGCAAAACAGTTCTGAATAACGAGATAAATAGAAAATTTGGGCGTTTATGAGACGGACGTACACAATACTTTGATTCTATTTGACGCAGGAAAACACAGGTGATATAATATAACGATTGTAGCGCAAGCGCGGTCTTATTTCGTCTTCAAGCTTGTTGCTGTTTCGACACACAGTTGACACTCTTTACGGGTAAAGCCGGGGGATTCTCGGTTCCGCGACCGCAGCCTGCACCAGCGAGGTCTTATATGGTCTCCACGAGCGTTCGGTTCCGGTGTGTCCCACCGTACCATAGGTACCGGCTACGCCAGCAGGCGCAACCCTTCTAATTCCTTTTTCAGCACAGTCAAGGATTTGCCCTGCTGGAACCTTGTAGGCGCTTTCCCGGTCTGCTTATACTGCTCCATTCTCTCAGCCAAGAAGTAACACAAACCGGTAGCAGCCAAAAGTCCTTTGTATCAAGTTTTCCTGCGTTTTATTCGGATATATCCGAAATTTGTAGGAATACTCCATTAAATCATCAAGAATATTTTACCGCAAAATCTTTGAAAAGGGAAGCGCCTTATATCCCCATGCCTAAAGGCAGGGGCTTTACGGCGCATTTGGTAAAATGGAGACAACTGCCATGTGGATATCAAATCAATGGACTGACTATGAACTCATCGACTGCAGCCGGGGCGAAAAGCTGGAGCGGTGGGGGGACTATACGCTGGTGCGTCCCGACCCGCAGGCCATCTGGGACACCCCCCGCAGTCACCCTAGCTGGCGCAGGCCAGACGCCAGGTATGCCCGATCTGCCACCGGCGGGGGACAGTGGGAGAAGCACAGCCTGCCTGCCCATTGGGAAATCCACTGGGACAGTTTGACCTTTTTGGTTAAACCCATGAGCTTCAAGCATACGGGCCTCTTTCCCGAACAGGCCGCCAACTGGGCCTTTGTCCAGGAACAGATTGCAAAGGCGGGGCGGCCTATTTCGGTGCTCAATCTCTTCGCCTATACCGGAGGCGCTACTGTCGCCTGTGCCGCCGCCGGAGCCAGTGTGTGCCATGTGGACGCCGCCAAGGGGATGGTGGCCTGGGCCAAAGAGAACGCCAGGGCCTCCGGTCTGGAGGGCGCTCCCATCCGGTGGATTGTGGACGACTGCGGGAAATTTGTGGCCAGGGAGCTGCGCCGGGGACGGCGGTACGACGCCGTGATTATGGATCCCCCCTCCTATGGACGGGGTCCCTCCGGTGAGATCTGGAAGCTGGAGGAACAGCTCTTCCCCTTTGTGGCACTGGCCGCCCAGGTACTCTCTGACCATCCGTTGTTTTTTCTGATCAACTCCTATACCACTGGCCTGGCCCCATCGGTTCTCACCTACCTGCTGGAGACCCTGATTACCAAACAGCATGGAGGCCGCACCGAGAGCGCCGAATTGGGCCTGCCCGTCTCTGAGACCGGGCTGAATCTCCCCTGCGGCGCTACTGGGCGCTGGACATCTGGCAGGTGATGAAGTGAAGCCAATCATTCAAACCCAGGCCCTCCGGTTTACCTATCCCGGCGCCAGTGGGGAGACCGCAGTGCTGGACGGGGTGGATCTGGAAATCAAGGCGGGCTCTTTCGTCGCTATTTTGGGCCGCAACGGGTCAGGAAAATCCACTCTGGCCAAGCACACCAACGCGATTTTACTCCCCTCAGGGGGCAAGGTCTATGTGGACGGTATAGACACCGCCCAGGAGGACAAACTGCTGGACATCCGCCGCACGGTTGGGATGGTCTTCCAAAACCCGGATAACCAGATTGTGGCCAATGTGGTAGAGGAGGATGTGGCCTTTGCCCCAGAAAACCTGGGGGTTCCGCCGGAGGAGATCCGCCGCCGGGTGGACAGTGCCCTCCAGCAGGTGGGGATGTATGACTACCGCACCCACGCCCCCCATCTCCTGTCCGGGGGACAAAAGCAGCGGGTGGCTATCGCAGGGATCATTGCGATGCAGCCCCGCTGCATTGTCTTGGACGAGCCCACCGCCATGCTGGACCCCATCGGGCGGGAAGAGGTGTTAAAAACCATCCGGACCCTCAACCACACCAGCGGGGTGACTGTGGTGCTGATCACCCACCATATGGAGGAGGCCGCCCAGGCTGACCGGGTGGTGGTCCTGTCCAAGGGCAAGCTTGTAGCTGACGGCCCGCCGGACCAGGTTTTTTCCCAGGTGGAGGCGCTGCGGGCCATCGGGCTGGAGGTTCCGGAGACCACCGGCCTGTTGTGGGAACTGCGGCAGGAGGGCCTGCCTCTCCCCTTGGACGCGCTCTCCGATGAGGCCTGTGCCGCCGCGCTCTATGCACTGCTGTGTGGTGCAAAAGACGAATCGCCTGTCCCCCGCGCGGGGGATGGAACAAAGGATTGAGGTCATCTTGGAACCCATCATTCAAACCAAGGGACTGTGCCATATCTACTCGGCGGGTACCCCCTTTCAGCAGACCGCCCTGGATCATGTGGACTTTGCCGCCTATCCGGGGGAGTGTCTGGGGATCATCGGGCGTACCGGTTCGGGCAAATCCACCCTCATCCAGCACCTCAACGGCCTGCTTAAGCCCACCGCCGGACAGGTTCTGCTGGAGGGAAAAGACATCTGGTCCAGCAAGGCCCAGACCAGAGCCACCCGCTTTTTCGTCGGGTTGGTCTTCCAGTATCCAGAGTACCAGCTCTTTGAGGAGACCGTTTACCAGGACATCGCCTTCGGACCCAAGAATATGGGACTGGATGAGAACGAGATCGACCGGCGGGTCCGCCAGGCAGCCGCCTTTGTGGGCCTGGAGGAGGCCGTTTTGAATGTCTCCCCCTTTGAGCTGTCCGGAGGGCAGAAACGCCGGGTGGCCATTGCCGGTGTGATCGCCATGGAGCCCAAGGTGCTGGTTTTGGATGAGCCCACCGCCGGACTGGATCCGGAAGGGGTCGCGCAGATCCTCTCCAACATCCAGGACTACCGTACCGCCAACGGAGCCGCCGTCATCCTGGTCTCCCACTCCATGGAGGAGGTGGCCCGAATGGCTGATCGGCTGGTGGTCATCCACAATGGGAGAATTCCTCTCTCTGGCACCCCTAAAGAGGTCTTTGCCCATGGGGAAACGCTGATCTCTATGGGCCTGGGGGTCCCACAGATCACACGGGTCTTTACCCGCCTGCGGGCCATGGGGGCAGATGTGGACCCCTCAGTGTACACCATCCCCCAGGCCAAGGCCGCCCTCTTGGCCGCGCTGGCTGCAGGAAAGGGGGAACCTTAATGGCGCTGCGTGACATCACCCTGGGCCAGTATTTCCCCGGTGATACCCCCATTCACCGGCTGGACCCCCGGACCAAAATCCTGCTGGTGGTGCTGTTTATCACGGCGGTGCTTTTGGCGAAAACTGCCGCAGCCTATCTCTTCCTCCTGGCTGTCTTGGCCGTAGTGGTGTTCCTGTCTAAGGTCGGCATGAAGGCCCTGATCCGCGGGATGCGGCCTGTGCTGATGATTGTCACCATCACAGGCCTGCTCAACCTCTTTTACACCCCCGGCGAGGGGGAGCCGCTGGTCCAGGTTTGGATTTTCCGGATCTATATGGAGGGGATCTTCGCCACTATCTTTATGGTCCTGCGGATCGCTCTGCTCATCTCCTGCACCTTTCTATTGACCTATACGACCTCTCCGATCCTGCTCACTGATGGGCTGGAAAAGCTTTTAGGCCCCCTCAAGCGCCTAAAAGTTCCGGTCCACGAGCTGGCGATGATGATGTCCATTGCACTGCGGTTTATCCCTAATCTCATCGAGGAGACCGATAAGATCATGTCCGCCCAAAAGGCGCGGGGCGCGGACTTTGACACCGGAGGACTGATGGACAAGGCCAAAGCCCTGGTTCCCCTGCTGGTCCCCCTGTTTATCTCTGCTTTCCGCCGGGCCGACGAACTGGCGGTGGCCATGGAGTGCCGCTGTTACCACGGCGGAGAGGGACGGACCCGGCTGCGTCAGCTCCGCTTTCAGCCCGCCGATTGGCTCGCCCTCTGCCTGGGCCTGCTGCTGTGTATTGGGAGCTGGGCGCTGAGTATACGCTAAAAAAGTATCTTCAAAATTGCCGGCATTGTTTTTCCCTCCCCGGATGGGAGAGAAAAACAGCTTATCATGAAATTTTAAGGCGGTTTTAAGGCTTTATGAGGAATCTTGCGTTAAAATTGATGTATGTAGGGACCGCCTACCACGGGTGGCAGGTGCAGAAAAACGCCGTCTCTGTGGCGGAAACCCTGGAGCGGGCCCTGGCCTGGGTGGTGGGCCACCCGGTCAAGTGTACCGGTGCGGGCCGCACCGACGCAGGGGTACATGCGGAGGTCTATGTCGCCAACTTTCGGACCACCTCCTCCATTCCCTGTGACCGGCTGCCCCTGGCGGTCAATACCCGCCTGCCCGATGATATCGTGGTATGCAAGGCCACCCAGGTTCCAGACAGCTTTAACGCCATCGGCTCCTGCCGCAAAAAGGAGTATACCTACCGGATCTACAACTCCAGGCTGGGAAACGCCTTTCTGGTCAACCGGGCCTGGTTCTACCCCCGACGGCTGGACGAGACCGTCATGGCCCAGGCGGCGGCCCATTTTGTAGGGACTCACGACTTCGCCGCGGTCCGCTCGGTGGGGACCGAGACCAAGAGCACAGTCCGCACCGTCCACTATTTTGAGGTCACCCGCAGTGGGGATCTCATTGAGTGCAGGGTGTGTGCAGACGGCTTTTTGTATAACATGGTGCGGGCCATGGTGGGCACCTGTGTCTATGCCGCCGAGGGGAAGTTCTCCCCGGACAGTATTCCCGCTATTCTGGCCGGCCGGTGCCGCACCGCAGCCGGCCCTACCGTCCCCCCAGGGGGGCTGTACATGACCAGGCTCTGGTACGATGAGGATATTTTATAGTCAGGCAGGTTCAAAAGGAACATGCGCTTTCTTTCTTCTCCAGAGGGGGAGAGATAAAGCTCCGGCATGAGGCATACAATGGGACGATTGATACAATACGACAGCGAGACCCGGCCCGGCCTGTTCAAGCGGCTGCTGGCCTTTGCGGTAACACTGGCGCTGGCGCTGGGCGCGCTGGTTCTGGTGGCCAACCACGACAAATGGAATATTGACGCCATCCGGCGCTATTTTACCTACTGGTCCCTGTCCCGCAGCGGAGAGGAGACCGAGTCTTTTATCTATGACTCGGACAGCGCCAACCGGTATGCTTCGCTGGGAAACGGGCTGCTGGTCTGTACACCAGTATCCATCCGGGCCTATGGGGCGGATGGAACGCCCTATGTAGAAAAAGCGGTCTCCCTCTCCAATCCGGTGGTGTCCTCTGTGGGAAACACTGCGCTGGTCTACGACGTGGGAGGGCAGGAGTTGTTCGTCTTTTCTGACGATCCCAATCCCTTTTCCCTCTCTCTGCCTGCGGGGAGCACCCTCCTCTCAGCCAGCCTTACCGCCAGCCGCTGGCTGGTGGTGACCTCCCAGGAGAGCGGCCACCGGGGGACGGTCACGGTCTACAACAGCAGCTTTGCGCCAGTGATCCAGCTCAATCTGTCCAGCTTTGTCATGGACGCCGCCCTCTCCCCCAACCACCATTCAGTGGCCATCGTTACAATGGGGCTCAATGAGGCGGGGTCCTTTGAGAGCCGGGTCAATTTCTATCGGCTGGACCGGAAAAAGGACGAGGTAGAACCGGACGCCTCCTGTTCGGTGGGCAACAATGTGGGCCTGAACCTACGCTGGGATGAGGATGGTGTGTGGCTGCTGGGGGAGAACAGCTTGTTTATCCTCCAGGAAAATGGCAGCATCACAGGAAGCTACAACTATGCTGGGCGCTACCTCAAATCTTTTACTTTGGACGGCAGCGGCTATGCGGTGCTGCTGTTGGGCAAGTACCGGGTGGGCAGTACCGCCGAGCTTGTGGTAGTGGACCAGACAGGAAATGCGGTGACATCCGGAGCCCTTGCGGATCAGGTCCTCTCCCTGTCTGCCGCCGGAAAATATCTGGCAGTGCTCACAGCGGGCAAGCTCACCCTCTATACCCAGGACCTCCAGGTGTACGACATTTTGGAGTACACCCAGGGCGCCCAGCAGGTGATTGTCCGCTCTGACGGCAGCGCCCTGCTTCTCGGCGCCTCCAGCGCCCGCCTTTATCTCCCCGATTAGACCCGATGTATCGGCTGGAAATTCATCAGGAGGAATGTCATGTCCATTACGCCATATTTGATTTACGATCTCGTAATTGTGCTCCTTCTCGCTGCCTTTCTGCTGCATGGAGCCAAGAAGGGTCTTGTTTACATGCTGCTGGGCGTGCTGGCTGTCTTTGTATCCACAGCGGGAGCCCGTGTCGTGGCAAACACCCTCTCCCCCATGGTGGCCGAGGCACTGGAACCCAAGCTGGCCACCGTTATTGAAGAACAGCTGGAGGAACAGCTCCAAGGCACCGGCCTAACCACGGGACAGAAGCTCCCGCCAGATCTCCCCATTCAAACAGTGCTGGACGCACTCAAGGAGCTGGGGATTTACAGCGGCATTGCTGATACAGTGGGCAAGGCAGTGGAGCAGGGGATGATTACAACTGCGGCTAGTGCTGCTGCGGCAGCCGCAGCTGCCGCAGCCCAATCGGTGGCCTCCAGTCTTATCTTTTCGATTTCCTTCTTCCTGATCATGATCCTATGGAAGACCTTCAGCAGGACCATGAATCTGGTAGCCCGTCTGCCGGTGGTCCGTACCTTCAACAAGACGGGGGGCGCGGCTCTGGGCCTGCTTATCGGGTGTGCAGTGTTTTTTGTCGTCGGTTGGATCGTCCGTTTTTTGGGCAATATCATACCAGAGGATGCCATTCAGCAGACCTACTTACTCCGCTTTTTCCTGACGGAAAACCCAATTGCCCTTCTGCTGGGCGGTTAATCGCCCCCCTTGTGAGGGCAGCAGGACCGCTGCGGGAGGATGCGCTCCCTTTTAAAGGGAGGAGAGTACATCTGCGGCAGTCCCTGTGATACCAAAGAACGAGAGGCGATTCCATGAACGTCCCCAACCTGCTCTCCCTGTTCCGGCTGGCCCTGGTGCCCGTCTTTTCGGTGGTGTTTTTCTCCCCCCTCCCCAATACACGCTGTTGGGCCGCCGGAATCTATGCCCTGGCCTTTCTCACCGATATTGCCGATGGCTGGATCGCCCGCCACTTCCATCAGATTACCCGGCTGGGCCGTATTTTGGACCCCCTGGCCGACAAGCTAATGACCTTTGCTGTGATCTTATGCATCGCGGCAGCAGGCATCATCCCACTGTGGGCTGTTCTGCTTTTCTTTGTCAAGGAGGCCATCATGGGGCTGGGGGCGCTATCTATGTACCACAAGGTAGCCGATGTGATTCCGTCCAACTGGCTAGGTAAGCTCTCAACCGGCGTCTTTTTTGTGGTATGCGCCGCGCTGGTCCTCTTGCCTAATATACCGAGGCATTATGCCACCGCCCTGATCACGGCGGCGCTGGCCTTGACTATCGCGGCATTTTTCAGCTATCTCTACCAGTATTTCAAAATAATCGGGCGGCATTGACGAATAGAGGGCTTGAAATTCTGCTGTTTTGCCGTCTGTTTGTACAATGTTACGCAATTGTTTGGGATGATTCATACGCAGTTCATAATTTCAGATTAGAATCTTTTCTTCGGAGAGCATAAAACTCTCTGCCAGGAGGATACGGCGAGGCCCGCTGGACCAATCAAAGGAAGGGTGGGCATACCGCCGCCTCCGCCCCCAAAGGAGCTGAAACACAAATGCAACCTACACTCTGTTCCAGATGCCATAAGAACATGGCAGTCGTGTTTATTCAAAAAATTGAGCAGGGCCAGACCAAAAACGAGGGTCTGTGCCTCAAGTGCGCCAAAGAGCTCGGCATCAAGCCCGTGGAGGACATGATGCAGAAGATGGGTATTACTGATGAGGATCTGGAGGGGCTTACCAATGAGATGATGTCGGCCTTCGGCGGCGCCGAGGGCCTGGAAGGCTTGATGCCGCAAGAGGAGAGCGAGGAGGAGGACGAAGAGGGAAAAACTGCAACCTTCCCCTTCCTAAATAAGCTCTTTGGTTCCTCCCCATCCACACCGCCCTCCTCCCCAGGTGAAGGCGGCCGCTCCAGCAGTGGACGAGAGGAGAAGACCACAGGCAAATCTGAGCGGCAGCCTAAGCGCAAATTTTTGGAGAACTACTGTATTTCCCTCTCGCAGAAGGCTGCAGACGGTAAGCTGGACTGTATTGTAGGCCGGGAGGAGGAGATCCAGCGGACCATCCAGATCCTCAACCGCCGCCAGAAGAACAACCCCTGCCTCATCGGTGAGCCGGGCGTAGGCAAGACGGCCATTGCCGAGGGATTGGCCCAGCGGATTTATGAGAAGCAAGTCCCCTACAAGCTGCTGGAGAAGGAGGTCTATCTGCTGGATCTCACTGCGCTGGTGGCGGGGACCCAGTTCCGCGGTCAGTTTGAGAGCCGTATGAAGGGTCTCATTGAGGAGATCAAAAAGCTGGGAAATATTATCCTGGTCATTGACGAGGTTCATAATCTGGTGGGCGCCGGAGACGCTGAAGGCTCTATGAATGCGGCCAATATTTTAAAGCCGGCCCTCTCTCGCGGGGAGATCCAGGTCATCGGCGCTACCACCCTCACGGAGTACCGCAAGCATATTGAAAAGGACTCCGCCCTGGAGCGCCGCTTCCAGCCCGTTGTTGTGGAGGAGCCCTCCATCGAGGACGCGGTAAAGATCATCGAAGGGGTAGCCCCTTACTATGAGAAATACCACTTTGTCTCTGTCTCCAAGGAGCTGTGCCGCCAGGCCGTGCTGATGTCCGAGCGCTACATCAACGACCGCTTTTTGCCCGACAAGGCCATCGACCTGATCGACGAGGCGTGCTCGGATGTCAACCTCCACAACCAGAGTCTGGCACGGGAGGGCGAGGTCCGCAAGGAGCTGGACGCCCTGGCCAAGGAGCGGGATACTCTGGTGGCCGACGCCAACGACCGGGAGTATAAGCGTCAGAACAACCTCAAGACCAACGAGCAGCGCCAGGCCGAGTGCCGCCGGGATCTGGCCAAGCTGTCCGGAGAGCACGACGCCCTCTCCTCTGTCGGGGATCAGGAGGCCGGTCTCCGGGACAACGAGCGGGAACAGGCCCGTCTCCAGCGGGAGCTGAACAACCTCATCCGGGATCGGGAGACCATGATCTCCGCCGGTCAGGAGGACGATCAGTATGCCCGCCTGGCCAGCATCAAGAGCCGGGAGGTTCAGCTCCAGGAGGAGCTGGACCGGCTGGACGCCCAGAGCGCCCCGCCCCTGACGGTGGAGCACCTGGCCAGGGTCATCGAGCTGTGGACTAAAATTCCGGCCAGCTCCATCCAGGAGGCCGAGTACGAGCGGCTGGCCAAGCTGGAGGACCGGCTCAAGTCCCACGTCATTGGCCAGGACGAGGCCGTCCACGCGGTGTCCGCCGCCGTCCGCCGGGGCCGGGTGGGGATCGCCTCCAAGCGCAAGCCGGTATCCTTTATCTTCGTGGGCTCCACCGGTGTGGGTAAGACCGAGCTGGTCAAGCGCCTGAGCCAGGACCTCTTCCACTCCCCGGAATCCCTCATTCGGCTGGATATGTCCGAGTTTATGGAGAAGTTCTCCGTCTCCCGGATCATCGGCTCTCCCCCCGGCTATGTGGGCTATGACGAGGCCGGACAGCTCACCGAAAAAGTCCGCCGCAAGCCCTACTGTGTGGTCCTCTTTGACGAGATTGAAAAGGCCCACCCCGATGTGCTCAACATCCTGCTCCAGATCCTGGACGACGGCCACATCACCGACGCCCAGGGCCGGAACGTCAACTTTGAGAACACCGTCATTGTGATGACCTCCAACGCCGGCAGCGATACCAAGTCCTCCGGATCGGTGGGCTTTGGCGGCTCGGCCAATGACCAGGGCCGGGAGCGGGCTATGAAAGCTCTGGAGAGCTTCCTGCGCCCTGAATTCATCAACCGGGTGGATGAAATTGTCTACTTCAACAAGCTCTCTGAGGAGAATTTTAAAGAGATCGCCGGTATTATGCTGGGTGAGCTGCGGGATGCCATGGCCGGAAAGGAGATCGTCTTCTCTTGGGACGACAGCCTGCTGGACTACCTGGTTAAGCAGTCTTACTCCCTCACCTACGGCGCCCGCAACCTCCGCCGTCAGATCCAGAAGGATCTGGAAGACGCCATCACCACCTATCTGATCGACCACTACCAGCAGTCCATCACCCACATCAAAGCCACCGTCCAGGATGGAGCCGTTACCCTCCAAACACAGGAGGATGTGGAGACCGCCGTGCTCCTTCCCCCCGTCCCGGTCGGTGAGCATCAAGAGTAATTGCTGATACTGCCCCCCCCTCCGGGGGTGGGGGCAAATACGGGCGCCGGAAATTTTTTCCGGCGCCCGTTCGTTTTGCTATGGTCGGTTTCAGATTACAGGTTCTAAGTGAATCGCCGGGCAGAGCTGCTGGCACAGACCACAGCGGCGGCAGGCGGCATCCTCTGTTTGCAGTTCCTGTTCCCCCATTGACAGGGCCAAGTAGCCGCAAAGTGCGGCACAGCGTCCACAATTGCTGCACTGCTCTCGATCCACGTCAATATGGACCTTGCCGCGCCAAGGCGCATCGGGAAATTTTGGCGGCTGCTGTTCTTTCCGGAGATCCTGTTGAATGGTTTCTAGATGGCCAAGTCCATGGATTAAAAGAGTGGAACACAGTCCAAACAGCTCTGCCCCGGCAGCCTTTGCCCGCAGAACGCCGTCTGCATCCATAATGCCGCCCACACCCACGATTGGGAGTTGAAGCTGTGCCCGCAGCTGCTGTATGACATACAGGGCCTTCCCATGAATTCCTGCGCCGCTTAACCATCCAACCCCGCCGGAACTGCCGAGGGCGGGCCGTTCTTCACATGTCCAGTAGGAGACAGGACCGAGGGTGTCAATGGCCACCAGCGCATCCGCCCCAGCCTTTTGACACTCCCGTGCAAGGGGCAGAAAATCCGGCCAGTTGGCGCTGATTTTAGCCCAGACCGGCAGGCGGGTCAGCCGCTTGGCGGCACATACCATCTCAACGATCTCATCTGCATGATAGGTGCAGGCCTTAATGGCGTCAACCCCGCACCGCTCCAGCTGGGGGGCGATCTCCTCCATATCCTGCCGGGTATGTCCGACCGTGGCGATCACAACAGCATGGTTTGCCTTTGCAAATGGGATCTCCTGCTCGATCCATTGCGCGAGGGGGATGTCAGACCATTTGGAACAGTTATACAGGCTGTCCCCTGCCCGGTAGATATTCCACCACGGACTTGTGCCGTCTGTCATGGAGATAGTCTCTGTAGAGACGGCGGAAAAGCCAGCTTTCATACAGGCCGCGATGGAGGCACCGCTGTGTCCAAAGGGGCCGGATTCTACGATAAACCGTCCGTTCAGTGAAACACCGCCCAGCGTACAGGGGGTGTCAAACCAGCTCATTCCTTGCCTCCCCGTACATAGTTGACTGTGTT
>JAAWBF010000030.1 GCA_022792555.1 Oscillospiraceae bacterium | reverse complement strand
TTCCTGACGTCCCGGAAAAAGGAGGTTGTGGACATCATGTCACTGCTGTTCAGCCAGGAGAAGATCTGGGAGATTGAGCTTTACAATGCTGCGCAAGACGCAAAGAGAAAAGGGATTGCGGAGGGAGAGGCAAGAGGCCGAACGGAAGGCAGAGCAGAAGGGGAACACAGTACCATCAAAAAGCTGCTTAAAACCCTTCCGGCAGAGGAGGTCTCCAACCTTCTGGGCAAACCGGTAGAGGAAATCAGGACTATTGCACAGTCCGATCTGTGAGAGCTGGAGTGCGTTACCATGTAACGCACTCTCTTTGCGCCGAATCCTTGCGGTCAAAGAAAAAATGTGGTATTCTATACATTATCCCACGGGAAAGGACGCTGATTTGATGCGGAAAGAACTGCTCTTGCCCGGTATTGCTGTGGCAGGAGGAATTGCGGGGCATGTACTTCGCCGATGGAATTTGGCCACAGCTTTTGAGTCGGAGACCCATCTCGCCCGTTCCGGCGCGCCCTCCACCACTGCGCTGGTGATCCTGACGGCGGTAGTACTTCTCCTTCTTGCGGTGTTGTGTCCACACAAGTCCTATTCTGGCAATTACAACCAAGCATTTTCAGCCAAGAGCCGACAGTCTATCCTAGCGGCGGTTGTCTGCGCGGCCTTTTTGCTGGCTGGGGCGGCCCTATTCCAGCTGGTGGGACTGCCGCTGGCCTATCTGGAGGTTGCGGCCGAGCTGGAAGGCCAGTACAACGCTGGAAACCCGCTCCTGGGCCTTCTCCCCCAGGTACTGTTGACGGTGCTGTGTAGTGTCTCCGCTGTGTGTATCCTAGCCACCGGCAAGAACAACTATCGGGATGAAAAGCGGGGGCAGTACAGTTTGATGCTTCTGATGCCCGCCTATACGTTCGGAATCTGGCTGGTCTGTGCTTATCAGGACCGGGCAGGGGACCCCGTGTTGCTGGACTATATTTTCGAATTTCTGGCCATTATTACCTGTCTGCTGGGCCTCTACTCGATTGCAGGCTTTGCTTTCCAGCGGGTACGGGTCTTCCAGACAGTCTTTTTCTCTCTGGCCGCAGTCTACTTCTCCGCTGTCACCCTGGCAGATCAGCTCAGTCCTGAGGCATTGCTGCTCTATGGTTTTGCCGCCCTCTATCTCCTGGCCCAGACAGCGGTACTTTTAACTAATCTCCAGCAGCCTGTACCGGAGGCCGCGCCGGACACCTTAGAAATAGAAACGGAGGGAACCCCCGATGCACAATCCTAATACCTTTTATATCACCACCCCTATCTACTATCCCTCAGACAAGCTCCACATCGGCCATACCTACTGTACCGTGGCCACCGACGCCATGGCCCGGTACAAACGTCTCAAAGGTATGGAAGTCATGTTCCTTACCGGCACCGATGAGCACGGCCAGAAGATCGAGGACAAGGCCGCCGAAACTGGCGTTACGCCTAAGGCGTATGTGGACCAGATTGTCACAGGCGAACGGGGTGTCCTGGATCTATGGAAACTGATGAATATCTCGAACGACCGCTTCATCCGCACAACCGACAGCTACCATGAAAAGGCTGTCCAGCAGATCTTCAAACAGCTCTATGATCAGGGTGACATCTATAAGGGGAAGTATGTGGGCAAATATTGCAAGCCCTGTGAATCCTTTTGGACTGAAACTCAACTCAAGGACGGCAAATGCCCCGACTGCGGCCGGGAGGTGGTGGATGCGGAAGAGGAGGCCTACTTCTTCAAGCTCTCCAAGTACGCGGATAGAATTCAAGATCTCCTGGAGAACACCGACTTTCTGCTCCCCCGCAGCCGGGTCCACGAGATGGTAAACAACTTCATCAAGCCTGGCCTGGAGGACCTGTGTGTCTCCCGCACCTCGTTCCAGTGGGGGATTCCGGTGGATTTTGACCCCGGCCATGTGGTGTATGTCTGGATTGACGCGCTGTCCAACTATATCACCGCCCTGGGCTATGGGAATGACGCCTATCACGACTACGACAAGTTCTGGCCTGCCGACGTACACTTTGTCGGCAAAGAGATTGTACGTTTTCATTCCATCATCTGGCCTGCCATTCTCATGGCGTTAAACCTCCCCTTGCCCAAGCGGATCTTTGGTCACGGCTGGCTGCTGCTGGACGGCGGCAAGATGTCCAAGTCCAAGGGGAATGTGGTGGATCCCTATGTGCTGGCCGAGCAGTTTGGGGTGGATGCTCTGCGCTTCTTCCTGATGCGTACCTTCCCCTTTGGTTCGGACGGCAACTTCTCCAACGAGCTGCTGATTCAGACTATCAATACCGACTTGGCCAATGACTTGGGGAATCTGGTCTCCCGCACTACCGCCATGGTGGACAAGTATTTTGGCGGCTCTCTGCCCGCAGAGCAACGCTATCACGGCGAGATGGACGACGAGCTGATCGCCATGGCCTCCGGCCTGCGGGACAAATACGAGGAGGCGATGGAGCAGTACGCCCCCCACAAGGCTCTGGACGAGGTCTTTAAGGTCATCCAGCGGGCCAACAAGTATATCGATGAAAACACCCCCTG
Organism: Oscillospiraceae bacterium; assembly: GCA_022792555.1. Lineage (GTDB taxonomy): Bacteria > Bacillota > Clostridia > Oscillospirales > Oscillospiraceae > JAAWBF01. Next base: position 2,108 of record JAAWBF010000030.1, on the reverse strand, counting down.
GACTCTGGCCAAAAACCCGGACGATCTCCCCCGGTTGGCAAAGGTCCTCTATCACCTGTTGGAGGCCACCCGGATCTGCGGGATTCTCCTGCTTCCCTTCATGCCGGAGCGTATGGAGAAGCTGTTTGCCCAGATCGGCGCCGGGCCGGAGGTCCAGACCTGGGAGAGCGCCGCCCGCTGGGCCTCTCTGCCCGCCTGTGTCACCGTCTGCCGGGGTGAGAGTCTCTTCCCACGCGTGGATATGGATGCCGCTCTGGCTGCCCTGGAGCAGGTTGCCCAGGCGTCCAATCCCCAAGCCGCCCCGGCGGTGGAGCTGGAGCCCTGGGTAGAGGATCCAGTGGACTTTGATACCTTTTGCAAAAGCGATTTCCGGGTGGTGAAGGTCAAAGACTGCGTACCTGTGAAGAAGAGCAAAAAGCTGCTCTGCTTTACCCTGGATGACGGCTCTGGCATCGACCGCCAAATTCTCTCTGGCATTGCCATGTACTACAAGCCAGAGGAGCTCATCGGTAAGACGCTGGTGGCCATCATCAACCTGCCTCCCCGGAAAATGATGGGCCTGGACTCCTGCGGAATGTTAATTTCCGCCGTTCACAAGATGGAGGGAGAGGAGCGTCTCAACCTTCTTATGCTGGATGATGCTATCCCTGCCGGCGCCAAGCTCTGCTAAACAAGCTGTCCCCTTCCCTCAATAACTCAATGGAGTACCCCAAATTGTGCGGACAGCCCAAAAAAGACCCTGGTAGGAAAAAATAAGTTTTAAGAGGAGTGACGCCGCTTGCACGGCGTCACTCCAGTTTTTAACTGGATGCGCTGGTGGTTATAGAAATAGATATAGTTGTCAATCAATGTTCTAGCTTCATCTAAGGTTGCTGGAAGATGTCTGTAAATACATTCGGTTTTAAGAATAGAAAAGAAATTTTCAGCCATAGCGTTGTCTTTTCGTCGTTCTCGCTTTAACAGGTTGTGTACTGGGCGATCTCCGGTTAATCCAAAAAATTCCTCAATTTCCCGGTGGCTTTTTCCGTTCGCTATCATCGCCTGAATTTCTGGTAAGATTTCTTGGATATGTGTGTATTTCCTTTTTGACATGATGATACCCCCTGATGTAATACTTCTATTTTCCTACATCAGGGGGGCCTTTTGTCTATTGTCCGTTTTTTCTGGGGCTGTTCAATATGAGGTAGCGGGAACTTTTTCTGCAAAAACTCTTGACATGGATGTACATCCATAGTATACTAATAACATCAAAAGGAAAGGAGACAGCAAAGATGGGACAGACAGACAAACAATTCGGCGGGTTCCTTCGGATGTTAATTGCGCGAATGAAAAATGTAATTGAAGAAAAGGATCCTGACAAGGCACGGAAACTCTTAGAAGAAATTTTGAGTGACCTGCAAAACACATTGGAGGATTGAACAGAGGGGGGCGGTGCAATGCCGTCCCCTGTTCAAAAGGATTATGGAAAAAACAAAATCACATCAGAAATGGGTAGCGGAGAATACAACGCGTGTGGTAATGAATCTAAACCACAACACAGACAAGGATGTATTGGAAAAGCTAGCCACAGTCCCCAGTAAACAAGGGTATATTAAAAATCTTATCCGAGCTGACATAGCTAAAAACAAATAGTAGAATTTCCTGCATATTAGGCAACAAAGCATCTCCTACCCTAAAATAGGATAGGAGATGCTTTTTTATGCTCTGCCCATTTTATAACCAAATAATGACCATTTGAAGGAGTGAATTTCTGCTATTCTATTATCATTGGAGGACATGGAATCAGGTGGGAAACCCGCGATGCTGAAAGGCGGTTCTGTGTCTTTTATTTTTTAGAAAAGGAACAGGATTTTATGGTGTATCCATACATGGGTTACACACCCGCCTATAGTCCGGGTATCCCTGCATACGGCACAGGCCCAGCACAGCCTGTGCAACCGGTTCTACATGAAGCGTTGGAATATGCAAGCCGGTTCGGCTGAGTTTGGAGAGTTTGCACCTGTGAATTCAGTGGCGGTTCCTGAAAATCAACAGGAGCAGCAGGGGACGGCCTTTGCAAGCCTCCAGGATTTACAGATTCTTAAGGATATGGTAGACAAGCTGCAAGC
>JAAWBF010000029.1 GCA_022792555.1 Oscillospiraceae bacterium | reverse complement strand
TGGTCATGCGTGCGATCTCCTCTTCATCCTTGCTGGCCCGAAGGGTACTGAGCAGCTTCTGGGCGGGGACCAGCGTACAGGAGAGCGCATCCTGATAGCTCTTATGCTGGGAGACGGTCTGGTAGTCCTCTTCAAAGCCCAGCCGCTTGATACCCAGTTCTTTTACTGCCTGGGCCAGCAGCTCTTTGCAGGGGGATTTCAGACTGAACAGGACCACATCGGCCCCGGTGATGGTGCGGTTTGCCGCTTCAAGATACCTGGAGTCTGTGTAGTACCGGCAGGCAGTCTTACTCACCAGCGCCGCGCCCTCCCCCTGGAAGCCGGTGGCATAAAAGGCCCCCGGCTGGCTGGTAATCAGCATGGCGTCCAGCTCGTATTGATCGAGCTGATCGAGGATCGGTTTGAAATGATTCATAGCAGTTTCCTTTCCATGTCCGTTGGATGAGAACACGAGTTCAGGCGGATTGGTGCCCAGCGCAATCGCGCTGGTAGCGATCCTTCATCCATTTTGCGTCCTCCGCCTGAGTCCCGGCGCTCTCACAGATAATAGTTGGGCTCCAGCCCCGCTGGGCCAAAAGAAAGAGCAGCGGCTCTGGGTTGGGGCCATAGGTGGTCTGAGCAAAGGTCAAATGCTGCTTTTCTCCGCCCTTGAGGGTAAATTCAATTTTGGAGAAGTGGCTGTGAAACATACTGGCCCGCTCTGGCCCCAATGCGGCGGTTAGCCGATCCAAAATCCGGCCTGTGGCCTCCAGGCCCTCATCCGCGCCCAGACTTCGGGCGTAGAGATGGCCAAAGTCGATACAGGGGATGAGACGCGGGTCCAATTGGCACAGCTCCAGCACCTCGTCCAGATCTCCAAGCTGATTGATTTTTCCCATGGTCTCCGGGCAGAGGGCGATCCCGCCATAACCCGCGTCGTCACAGGCGGCGATCACCGTGCGCAGAGCGCTGCGGGCTGTGTCCAGCGCCTGACGGCGGGTGCGTTTCATCAGTGCACCGGTGTGGATCACCACCCGGTCCGCCCCCATCCAGCTGGCCGCCTGACAGGCGGAGAGAATATAACCTGTGGTCTTTTGCAGACTGTCCGGGTCTGGATTGGCCAGGTTGATAAAATAGGGGGCGTGGAGAGAGAGCCGGATACCGCAGGCTTTGGCGTTTTCCCCCAGCTTTTGAGCGGTTTCCGCTCGGATCTTAACCCCCTTGCCGCACTGATACTCGTAGACATCCAGTCCAAAGTCCCGAATCCACTTGGGGGCGGCCAGGGAGGAGCGGTGGACTGCCGAAAAGGCGTCGCAGTTCCCGGCAGGGCCAAACTTCGCGCCGATAAAATCACATCCTGTTCTGTCTCGCCCCTGTCCTCTGCTGGGACAGGGGTCTATTTAGGGAATATTATAGCGGTTCTCAGAAATAGCAATAGAGCTTTTTCTTGTTTCCACCCCCTTCGGGGGTGGAAATAGTATCAGTAATTAGCCATCCTGCGCCGGCCCCGCCAGCGGCCCAGCGCCCGGAAGGGGGTTTCCCCCGCGTACCGGAGATAGCGCCCCGGATTGCCCGCCAGAGCGACGGGCTCCACGAGAAGCGCCAAGACACCAGCCCGGCGGGCGCCTAAAATATCGGTAAAAATCTGATCCCCTACCATAGCGGTCTGACGGGGCGTTTTACCTGTCTGCTCCATCGCCTGCTGAAATCCTGCCTTCCGGGGCTTTCTGGCGTGACCCAGGTAGGGGATGCCCAAGGACTGGGCAAACCGGGCGGCCCGCCCAGGTTTACGGCTGTTAGAGAGGAGAAAGAGGGTGATCCCGGAGGCAGACAGAGCCTCTTTCCAGGCGCGAATCGATTCGTCCGGCTCCGGCTGCCGGTACTTGGCCAGGGTATTGTCCAAATCGGCCAGAAGCAACGTGATCCCCCAGCTGGCCAGTAAAGAGGGCTGAAGGGCACAGACGTTGGGATAGACCCCGTCTGGAATCAAGGAGAAGGACAAGTTTGTCACCTCATAGAAAGAGTATAGGTTCTGAATCGGCCGCAGTACACATAGACTGCGGTATACGCTGCTCTCCCTCTCAGGCAGAGGGAGAACTGAGTGTTTGAAACTTATCCATAGTATAACAGCTAGGGACAAGATGGACAAGGGGGACCTTTTCTATGCGTGAAAACCAGACCATGATCCTGATCGTTCCGCCCGTCCATGTCCGGACGGCTCTGGAAACCGGCCTTACGCTGGGCCATCGCTCCTACCGGCTGGGCAGCGGGGCGCATCTGTTCCGATCCAGCCTGCCGGTCAACCTTCGAGGCGGCCTGATGGTCATTGACGACAACGGCTTTGATGGACAGGGAAATGCCACAGCCTTTTGCCATGAGGTACTGCGGGAATGTACCACGAGAGGATTCAGCGGTGTGATCTGCAACCTTGAATACCGCGCCCTGCCCATCCAGGCGCAGATCGTAGCCGAGCTGGGAGCGCTGATGCACCAGCGGGGCTGGCCTCTCTATGTCACCGAGCCCTACGGCCCCTGCTCTGAACACGCCAAGGTCTTAATTCCCTCCGCCCTCTCCGGCGGCTCCCTCCAGGCCAGACTGGAGGAGGCAATTACCCAATATGGAGCCCCCCGAATCGCCCTGGCCGTAGAGCGGGTGGCCGCCGACTTTTTTCTCCCCTCTCCCACCGGACAGGGGACTCCCCTCAGCCGGGAGGAGCTCACCCAGCGGCTGGCGGAACAAAATCCCACGGTCTTTTTTTCTTCCGAGCTGTGCGCCCATTACTTCACCTACATGTCAAAACAGAACGGCGCCCATTTTATTCTCTTCGATGACGCCGGTTCTATCCGAAAAAAGTTGCAGGTGGCCCGAAATTTGGACATTCAAGACGCAATCTTTACCTATGAGGAGGTGGACGACCTCCTCCCCGCGCTACTGCCTGGAAAAAAATCAGCCTCTGCCCCGCGGAGCAAGAATACCTAAAAACGGAAGGGATCGGAGTACGCTCCGATCCCCTTCGTGATATGTAATCAAAGTTCTCTTTACCTGCGGCGGCCCTTATAACGGCTGCCACTGTAAGTTTTTTCCCGATGGGGATTGTGATAGCTGCGGCGTTTGCCGAACAGGGCACGGCGAAGACTCAAGACCAGGATCAGAACTGCCGCCGCAGCCAGCAGGGCCTTAACCCAAAACTGATCCATCAGCCGTTGGAGCTGATCCAGCCGGTAGAGGAGCTCTGAACGGGAGACGGTGTCGTTGGCCAGCAGATCCACTGTGCCGTAGCTCTTACCCCGGTAAGTGATGGTGACGCTGCCCAGCTTCTGTCCGGCGGTAACGGGGGCCTCAATCTGGGCTGGCAGGCTGAACTTGCGCTCAAAGGAAGCGATATCCATATCCTTGGGGAGTGTGACCTGGATGGAGTGGGCGGGGTGGACGGTGACGTAATTCCGGTCTGTGGAGAGGGTGACAGGGATCTCCGCAATCCCCACCTCGCTGGTGTCGATGATGCTTTGCAGAGAAAAATTATCAAAGCCCCATTTGAGCAGATCGGAGCTCTCCTTAAAATAGTTGGATTCTGCGTCCTCTTTGTAGTTCTTGCCGCCCATGACCACGGCGATGAGATCCCGCTGGCCGCGGGTGGCGGCAGAGGCCAGACAGTATCCGGCCTCCGGCGTGGAGCCGGTTTTGATGCCGGTGGCCTCGGAGTAGTAGTATTCCCGGACATACCAGGTGGAGACCAGGGCGTTGGTGCTGTGGAGGGTGCGGGATTCGTGGGCGTTGGTGGCCGGGAGGGTATGGCGAGTAGAGCTGACGATCTCCCGGAAAACGGGGTACTTCATAACCTCCTGGCAAAGCAGGGAGATATCATAGGCGGTGGTGTAGTGCTCCGGGTCGTGGTAGCCATGAGTGTTGGCAAAGTGAGTGTCCTTCATGCCAAGCTCGGAGGCCCGCTGGTTCATCTGGGCCACAAAGGCCGGAATGGTACCGGACACCGCCTCGGCCAGGACGTTGCAGGCCTCGTTGGCTGAGGGGAGCAGAACGCTGTAGAGCAGGTCAAGGACAGGGAGCTGTTCCCCCTCCTTGAGGTCGGCGGTAGAGCCTCCAGTGCCGATGCCGGTATGGAGATTGGGTCCTGCGGTGATGACCTGGTCCAAAGAGAGGGTGTTCCGGCCTACGGCCTCCAAAACAAGCAGAGCAGTCATAACCTTTGTAATGCTGGCCGGATAACGGCGGGTGTGGGCCTCCTGCTCGTAGAGGATCTCGCCCGTGTTGGCGTCAATGAGAATGGCAGCGGCTGCGTCAACATGCATGGCGTCCAGCAGGGCGCTGCCGCTGCCGGTGGTGGCAGGGGCGGAGGCGGCAGCCGGAACGAGAAAGCCGGGCAGACAGAGCAAAACAAGAAGTACAGCAGTGAGACGGTATTTTTTCATAGAAAGCTCCTAGTGGTTGTGTTATAATAAAAAGACAGGCTTCCCAGAAGGAAGTGTTCACCGCAAAGATTTATTTGCGTATTTCCCCTGCCGCCAGAGGCAGGGGAAATACAGATAAAAACGTTGTGCTTGGGACACTCCCTTCCTGAAACACGGAGAGGGGAAAGCCCTTTGATTATAACAAAGTGTATTGCCGGACGCAACCAACAAGGAGGTTACAAAAAAATGAAGATTTCTAAAGTAGAGTTTGTCACCATCCTGTTGGCGTCGGCGGTGCTCTCCTTTACCGCCGGCTGGCTGTTCCGGGCGGCCAGCAGTGCCGAGCCGGTGCGGATTGAGACGGAGCGCAATCCAGACGCTGGACAAGTTGTCATCCCGGCGATGTCCCAGCTGCCAGCGGCCCAGGCACAGTCTGAACCGGCCGCTGTGCCGGCTGGCGGCTTTGGGGCCCTGGTAAACATCAATACAGCGGACAGCGAGACCCTCCAAACCCTGCCGGGCATTGGAGCCAAGCGGGCTGGGGACATCATCGCCTATCGAGAGGCCAACGGTCCGTTTCAGTCCCCAGAGGAGCTCGTCAAGGTCAGTGGGATTGGCCCCTCCCTGCTGGAGGAGCTGCGGGATCTGATTACTGCCTGAGTTGGGATACCGGGTGTGTCAACGTTAAATATCTTCCCGTTCAGACGGGGAAACACAGGAGGAACCATGAAGATTCTGGTTGTCGATGACGAGCGGGTATTGGTCAAAGGGATCAAATTTAATCTGGAGAGTGAGGGCTATGAGGTAGAGGCCGCCTATGATGGAGAGACTGCGGTAGAGCTGGCCCGGAGCGGCGCCTTTCAGCTCATCATTTTGGACTTGATGATGCCCAAAATTGATGGACTCCAGGCCTGTATCCGCATCCGGGAGTTCTCCAATGTCCCCATCATTATGCTCACCGCCCGCAGTGAGGATACCGATAAGATCATCGGCTTTGAGTGCGGGGCGGACGACTATATTACAAAGCCCTTTAATATCTTGGAGCTCAAGGCCCGTGTGCGGGCCCTGCTCCGCCGGGCAGGTATGGCGGCCCAAAAGGACAAGGCGTCCCATCTCTCCGCCGGCCACATCACGCTGGACAGCGACGCCAGGGCGGCCTGGAAGGACGGGGTTTCCGTGGAGCTGACCGCCAAGGAGTTCGATCTCATGGAGCTGCTGATGCGCAATCCAGGCCGGGTGTACAGCCGGGAAAACCTGCTCAATGTGGTCTGGGGCTATGAATACGCCGGAGATTACCGCACGGTAGACGTCCATGTCCGCCGCCTGCGGGAGAAGTTAGAGCTGGACCCGGCGAATCCGGTCTATATTTTGACCAAGTGGGGTGTGGGATACTATCTGAAAAGTACGCCAGCTGACGCTAGGGAGGTGTGACGGCTGGAACGGACACAAAAGGGGATTGTGGTCTGGCGATCCCTGGGGACAAAATTTGCCCTGACCTATATTGCCATCATCGCGGCGGTGCTGGTACTGCTGAATACCTATCCGGTGCTGGTGTTACAGGATTTGATCTATCAGTCCAAGCTGGCGACGCTGGTCCAACGGCAGGCGGAGGTTCTGGCCTCCACCTTGGCGGGACCAGAGACCCTGGTGCGCAAAACGGTGGAGGATACCTTGTCCACCTTGAATATGAAAGGGCTGGGGCGGGTCATTGTCACCGATCCCTCCGGCCTGGTGATCTATGACAGCAACACCGTGGAGGAGGGGAATGTAGAACAGCACTTCGCCCTGATCTGGGAGATCGCCACCGCGCTCCAGGGCAGCGGAAATGACGTCTTTCAATCTGACTTCCGGGAGGGGGCCTTCCGCAGCCGGGCGGCTGTTCCCATTGTCTACCGGAATATGATCCAGGGGGCGGTTTACTGCTACGAGAAGGACGCGGATCAGGGGGCGCTGCTGCTGGGGGTCCAAAAGAATTTGTGGCGGATCTCCGTGGTGGTCTGTCTGATGGCCTTGGCTATGAGTCTATTTTTCTCCAAAGCCCTGACCCGCCGGATAGCCGACCTGCTGCGGGCAGTGCGCAACGTTCGGGAGGGGGAGTACAGCCACCGGGTCTCCAGCGCCGGTGGGGACGAGCTCTCCCGGCTGGCGGAGGAGTTCAACGAGCTCACCGGCCGCCTCCAGAATACCGAGGAGGTCCGACGGCGCTTTGTCTCCGACGCCTCCCACGAGCTGAAAACCCCCTTGGCGTCCATCCGCCTGCTTACCGACTCCATCCTCCAAAATGAGCACATGGACGCCGAGACCGCCAAGGAGTTTGTCAATGATATCGGAGAGGAGGCCGACCGCCTCACCCGAATCACCGAAAAGCTCCTCACCCTCACCCGGATGGACAGCGGCCGGGGCGTCACCCGGCGGCCTGTGGATATCCGGGAGGTGGTATACAAGGTCCAGCGGATGCTTGTTCCCCTGGCGCGGGCGGTAGAAGTCCAAATCGAAGCCGAGCTGGGGACCGATTGTGTCGTAGCGGCTACTGAGGACGATATCTATCAGATCGTCTTCAACCTAATGGAGAATGCAGTCAAATACAATCTGCCCGGAGGGACGGTCAAGGTGACGCTCTGCCGGGCAGGCGATCAGGTGTGTCTCCAGGTAGAGGACACCGGTGTTGGGATCCCAAGCGAGGATCTGCCCAAAATCTTTGATCGATTCTACCGGGTGGACAAAGCCCGTAGCCGGGCCGCCGGTGGGACCGGTCTGGGGCTGTCTATTGTGCGGGATACTGCCCGGCTCCACGGCGGAACTGTAACCGTACATCCACGAACACCGGAGGGTACCTGCTTTGAGGTTCTGTTTCCCAGCTGTTCTCAGGAGGTGGACCTGTGAAAAAGACGCTGTGTATTCTCTGCTGCCTCCTGACGCTGTCTGTCACCGGCGGCTGTGTCATCGGTACCACGGTTGCCAACAGCAGCACACCGCCAGAGGGCGCCTACCGGCTCTATTACGCGGTCCATGATCCCGGCACTGGCGGTGCGGCGGTGGATTATGAGTATTGGACGCCGGAGGCAAATGTGGAGCTGGCCCGGACCCTGTTTGCCACCCTGCTGGCCGGACCCAAGAACGAGGATCTCTTCTCCCCCTTCCCCGCCGGGGTGAGCCTGCGGCGGGCCGTTTTGGAAGGGGGAACCCTTCGTCTGGATCTCTCAGAGCAGTATAGCGCACTGTCCGGAATCGATCTGACCATTGCCAACTACTGTCTGACCTTGACCCTCTGTCAGATTGAAGGGGTAGAGTCCGTCCATGTCACCGTAGAGGGGAGAGAGCTGCCCTACTTTGCCGCCAGAGAGCTGCGGTCCGGAGATGTAGTGCTCACCGGAGATGAGGAGAAGCCGGTCTATGTGGATGCGACCCTCTGGTTTGCCAGGACGGGCGGCGAGGGGCTGGGTGTGGAGCTGCGGCAGGTCCTCAAAACCGAGGATGACACCAGCCCTAAGGCCGTCCTGGATGCCCTGCTGGCCGGTCCCAGCGAGGGGCAGGAGAGGCTGGCGCCCCTTCTTCCGCCGGAGACCCAGCTGAACAGCGTCCTTGTTGAGGACGCAGTGTGTACGGTAGACTTTAATACCGCCTTTTTGGCTGAGACCGGAGCGGAACAGGCCCGCCTGCGTCTGTACTCCGTAGTAAATACCTTGGCCAGCAGCTTGGAGACAATCCAGGCGGTGCAGATTTTGGTGGATGGGATCCCAGTGTCCCAGATCGGCGGCATCCCCACCACCGCCCCCCTGGAGCCGGATTACTCCCTGGAACGGTTTGGGACCCCCGTTGAAATACCAGGGGAATAGAAGCGATCGAAACAGCCTCACAGTGTTCGCAGACGCGGACTCCGTGAGGCTGTTTTATGGGCGAAGGTCTCTATGGGCGAATGACCGGTTCCAGGTCCACCACTACCAATTCAGGCCGGTTCCAGATCCGAGGGACCAGGGTGGACTCTCTGGCCAGTCCCCGGCTGACGAGCAGAGCCGCGTCGCCGCAATGATACAGTCCGCCTGCATGGGCGGGGAGAAAGCCCTGATTGGGGGCAAAAAAGCCGTTCAGCAGGCCGGGGATACGCCACTGCCC
>JAAWBF010000028.1 GCA_022792555.1 Oscillospiraceae bacterium | reverse complement strand
TCCCCGGAGGGACCGATGAAGGTAATCCCAGCCTCTGCGCAGGCATCGGCAAACTCTGCGTTTTCCGACAAAAAGCCATAGCCGGGATGGAGGCCGTCACAGCCGGTAGCCTTGGCCACGGTCAGCAGGGCGGTCTGATTGAGGTAGCTCTCCGCCGCCCTGGCCGGACCGATGCACACCGCCTTGCCCGCCAGCTGGACGTGCATGGCCTCGGCGTCAGCTGTGGAATACACCGCCACAGTGTCAACCCCGGCCTCCCGGCAGGCCCGCAGAATCCGCAGGGCGATCTCACCCCGGTTGGCAATCAAGACCCGTTTCAGCATGGCCGGTAACGGAAGAGGGGCTCGTCAAAGGCCACCAGTACGCCGTCCGCCTTGCAGACCTCCTCAATCACACAGTCGCAGGGGGCGGGGATCTCGCTCATCATCTTCATCGCCTCGATCAGGCACACCGTCTGCCCCTTTTTCACACAGTCCCCCACCGAGGCAAAGGGGGCCTGCCCCGGCGCGGAGGCAGTGTAAAAGGTCCCCACCAGGGGGGCAGTAAGATACGACCCCTCTGCCGGCGCGGGCTGTTCCGCCGGCTCCGGGACAGGTCCAGCGGCCCCAGCCGCCGGCGCGTCACGGTTCAGCTCCAGGGTAAATGCCTGGGTGGACAGCTTCATCGAGCGAAGAGAGCTGTACTCAAAGCGGTCTATCAGCGCAAAAATTTCTTGGTTTGGCATGAGATAATCCTTTCTGAAAGGATCTGTTCCAATCAATATCAGCTATTGGCCTGGATGTAGGCTGCAATGTCGCCCACTGTCTTGAGGGTGGGCAGGGCGCTGTCCTCCACTGTGACACCGGTGGACTCCTCAATGGCCATGGCCAGCTCTACGAGAGAGAGGGAGTCAGCCCCCAGATCCTCTACCAGTTGGGTGCTCTCTGTAATCTGATCCACATCGCAGCCCAAGGTCTCTGCAATCATAGCGCACAGCTTTTCAAATTCCATGGTAACGACTCCTTTGTTTTATCCGGTTTATCCTGTTTGTTGGAATGTAAAACCGGTAATTTTTGGTTTCACAATAGTTCAGTCATTTTAATCAAAAAAACTTAACTAAAATGATTGAAGTAAATTTTACACACCGGGTCCTAGACTGTCAAGTAAAATTTTCAACTAAAATCCCCCTGGACAGGACACAAAAAATCCGCTTTTTGCTATGGAGCAGAGCGTTAAAAATTTTTATGATTTCTCTTGACTCTCTCTCTGCGGGAGGCTTTACAATAGGACTGTGCACAAAAACGAGTCAGCATAGTTGAAAAACAGCAGTGTTTCCCCAGTCTTCGGGCGGGGAAGCAAGGAAACGTCTTGCACATTTTCATGTTTGCTGACCGAATCACATATGTGAGGGAAAGTATGTTAAAAATTGGAACATTTTCAAAGCTGTCCAGAGTGAGCATCCGCACATTGCGCCGCTACGACGCATTGGGTCTGCTGGTCCCCGACACCACCGATCCCATTACTGGCTACCGGTACTATAGCGAAGAGCAGCTCCCAACCGCAGGCCGGATCCTTGCACTGCGGGATATGGGATTCGGTCTGGCTGCCATCGGCGCTCTGCTCCCCGGTTATGAGGATCGGGTGTTTTTAGACCGCTGTCTCCAGGCCCAGCAGGCAGAAACGCTGGCCCTGGCCGCGGAGACCCAGCGGCGGCTGCGGCTTTTGGACACAGCCAGAGCAAGGCTGAGAAAGGAAGAAAACATGCATTACGATGTCACTTTAAAAACCCTCCCCCAGCGCCAAGCGGCCAGCGTCCGCATGGTCATCCCCAGCTATGAGGACGAGGGCCGGCTGTGGAGCGTTTTGGTCAGTGAGACGGCACATCTAAAGCTCCAGGCAGATGACCCCTGTTACTGTAGTGTGACATTCTACGATGGAGCGTACAAGGAATCCGACGTGGATGTGGAGGCCCAGAAGACAGTCAAGGGCCAATACCCAGATACCGCCCATGTCCGCTTTAAGACGCTACCTCCTGTCACCTTTGCCTCGACCACCTTTCAGGGGCCATACAGCAAGATACCGGAGGCTAACACCGCCGTGGCCGCCTGGATACGGGACAACGGGTATGAATATGACGGCCCAGCCTTTTTTATCTATCACGTCAGCCCCCACGAGACCCAGGACCCAGAGGCATTCGTCACTGAGGTCTGCTACCCGGTGAAGAAGGGCTGATATCAACAGCACAGTCCTTGGCGCGAGACTGCCGCACAGCGTTTTTATCTGTGTTTCCCCCGCCTCCGGCGGGGGAAACACGCAAATAAATCTTCGCAGTGGACACACCCAAATAGACTCTGCTCTTGACTTTTCATGGCAGCCTCGTTTATAATGATCACAGTGAATAGTTTAACTCATTATAAGGGCCTGCTCTCCGGCCAAGGACGGAAGCACTGCCCTATTTTTTGATAGAATCAGAGGGTGGTATATCATGGGTCTTCGGTCGTTGCTATTTCCAGAGCATCCCCCAAAGTTCGACAACGATAGGCCGCAGAAAAAAGAGGAGAAGCCAACGGATTTTCCCCCGCTGTTTAAGGGGATGACCCTGGATGTGGTGACACGAGACGGAAAACCTCTGCTGACGGGAAGGCTCACCTCCTATACGCCAGATGGACTGACCATTGAGCGTCTGCCGGGATGGCTGTCCTTTGAGACCTATACTCTGGGTTCAGCTGTCACCGTTCGGGGATACACCAACAAGATGACCCCCTTCAATCTCAAGGCCACCATCCAGGAGTCCTCTCGGATTGTCTGCAAGCTGAAGGATCTAGTGGTGGAGCCCTATGTAGAGCAGCGGCTCACCTTCCGGCTGCCGGTGAATCTCCAGGCCTCTCTGTTCTACCAGCACGATGTCCACTGCGAAAACGCTGAACACTGCACCCTTGTGGATATCAGCACCGGCGGAGCCTGTATTCAGTCAGAGTTTATGCATGCCGAGGGAGAAGTCCTGCGCCTCAAGTTTCAAATTGAGGACTATCAGCCTATGAATTACCTCGGTGAGATCATCCGGGTCTATGAGGAAAAGGACGGGTATAAGTACGGTTTTCTCTTTGCCCAGCTGACGGAAGACGAGCTCACTGCCCTGACTAGAACACTGTACAACGTACAGGTAGGCAACCGCCGGGAGTGGCGCAGGAGCGATGCCGGACATTGGTAATCTTCCTTTATACAGACAAAAAAGTATCTGTCTCAAATCTAGAGATAGATACTTTTTTCCTGTCTCTATAGCGTCAGCGGAAAGATACTCCCCACAGCGGTCAGGCTCTCCCGCAAGTCCGCCCGATAGTCCGGCCCATCCGGGGAGAGACTGCTGACCACCACTTTTCCCGACCTCGCGGTGGCATGGAGGAAGCGGCAGCGGCCCAGGTAGAGGGCCACATGGCCGGGAAAATAGAGCAGATCCCCTGGGGCTGCCTCCGAGAAGGGAATAGGGTGGACGGGAAAGCCCTCCTCGATTTTCGCATCCCGGTAGATGAGAATGCCGTTGAGAAAGTAGCTCATAAAGGTCAGGCCTGAACAGTCAATTCCCATCGGGGTCTTTCCGCCCCAGCGGTACTGGGTCCCCAGATAGGACCAGGCGCTGTCTACAAGGGCGGCCCGTAGCTGTTCCGGCGTCCTCTGAGCCGGACCGCCGTACTGGCGAAGGGCACCTTTTTGGACATACCCCTCCCGTCCATCGGGGAGTGCCACCCGCTGCCAGCGCGCCTGCTCTTCCAGCACAGCCGCCCATGCACCCCGCGGCAGGGTGACAAGCCGGCAGGACTCCACCTGCGGGACAGCCAGCATGTCTGCCCAGCTCTGGCAGACGACATGTTTAGGCTGCCAGCTCTGGGGCACGGGACCGATCCGTATGCAGGACTCTGGGGCATAGCCGGTGTATCCATAATGGGTCTGGACCAGCAACCAGCCTGGCTGGTGGCGCTCCAAAACGGACAACGGCCAGCCAAATAGGGCCTCATCCGCCTGCTCACTCTGGAGAGAGGGGGCCGACATCAGCGGGCAGATGGATGCAATCACAACGGCCTGTTCCATAAGCTACCTCCTTTAACCCCTTCCCCAAGGAAGGGAGAGAATTTTCCCCCCGCTCCCGATGAAGCACTGCACACTTGGGCAGCGGCGTGCATAGATTGGGGATGTGGAGGGCTTCCTCCACAACTCTATGGAACCTGGAGGAATTTATGATGTATTCTTGTGGTTGCTCTTCTAACTGCGGTTGCAATAACAGCTGTGGTTGCGGCAATTCCTGTGGCTGTGACAATTCTTGCGGCTGCAATAATTCCTGTGGCTGCAATAATTCCTGTGGCTGCAATAATTCCTGTGGCTGCAATAATTCCTGTGGCTGCTCCTGCCACAGTGAGTCCAGTATGCCTTCCAGCTCGTGTGAAAGCGCTGTCTGTCCGGCCTATATCCCCATCCCGTTCTTTATGTGCCCCCATACAGGCGCAGATAATGACTGTGGGTGCGGGTGCGGCTGCTTCTAACACCGGCACAAATGCCGTCCCTTGGGGCGGCATACTTAGAGTCTGTATGTACAATCGCTATGAATACAGGTCCTTACAGGTTCCATCGGAAAGACGGCAGGGCGGAGGCTCCCTGCCGTTTTTCTTATATACTGTAAAAAATAAGATTATGGTGAAAAAAATGACCCCTGTCAGCCGTGTTAGAGGTGAAGGGAGTGAGGAGCATGGTTCCGTCCGGTACCGATGAAACTATTTGCCGTATTGTGACAGCATATAGCAGTATGCTGCTGCGGCTGGCCAGCACCCGCCTGACATCCACGGCGGATGCGGAGGACGCGGTTCAGGAGGTGTTTTTAAAGCTGCTGTCCACCCCCATCTCTTTTCGGGACGCCGAACATGAGAAAGCCTGGCTAATCCGAGCTACCCTTCACCGCGCCTGCGACATACGCCGCAGGACGGAGCGCACCTGCATTCCGCTGGAGGAAGCGCTCCAAGTGGCTGCACCGGAGACGGATACTGAGGTACTGTCCGCCGTTCGGTCCCTGCCTGAGAAGTACAGCACCGTCCTTCATCTACATTATTATGAGGGATACTCCATCAAAGAGATTGGAACATTACTGGGCCTGCCTGCTGCGACCGTGGGTACCCGGCTGGCCCGCGGCCGAAAACGGCTGCGGGAAATGCTGAAGGAGGAATGTTAATGGATCCAGAACGCTATCAAAAGGCAGTCGATACCCTCTCCTTTTCCCCGGATTTTCAGGAGCGCACCATAGCGCTGCTACGCCAACAGGCCCAGACATCAAAAAAGGAGCCGTTGATGAAAAAACCAATTCGGAAGATCGCCGTATTAGCAGCCGCTGCTGCCGCACTGACCATTTCAGCCTATGCCGCTGTCCTGTGGCTCTCTCCCACCCAGGTGGCCGAACATATCGGCGCTCCCCGGCTGGCTGCGGCCTTCGCACGGGAGGACGCACAGAATTTGAACGAAACCGTACAGGCTGGTGACTACTCTGTGACCCTGGCGGGTTTGGTGTCCGGCAAGGGGCTGACCGACTGGGAGGAGAACATGGATCTCTCCCACACCTATGTTGTAGTGTCCATCCAGCGGACCGATGGAACCCCGCTGGACAAGGACTTTGACTTCACAGGCCACTCCCTCACCCCGCTGGTTAGCGGGTATACCCCTTGGTCGGTGAATAACTGGACCCTGGGCTGTGGTCTGACCGGCTTTGCCCAGGACGGGATCTACTACTACCTGCTGGATGTAAAGAATTTAGAGATCTTTGCAGACCACACCATCTATCTGGCCTTCTATGAGGGCGGCGCCCCCTCACAGGAGATCTTCTCTATGGCGGAGGATGGGACCATCTCTTTTGCGGAGACCTATAAAGGCCCTCACGCCCTCTTTACTTTGTCCCTGGACCAGAGCTTGGCCGACCCGGCAGCGGTTCAGGATTTCTTCCAGGCCAACGAGATCGATCCCAACCCCTACCCCGCTGAGGATATTGGGAAGGATGTAGGCTACTCCCTGATGACTGAGGGAGACGGGACCTCCCACCTCGACTGGATTTCGGGACACGATCTCAGCACCATTCAGTGGATGACGGTGGAGGAGTTCCAGGCCTACATGGAGGCCGAGCTGGAGAAGATGAAGCAGGCGCTGAAGGATGGCAGTCTCTCTCAAGAGACCTTTAACATGGAAAAACAGGACCTGGAGGACACACTGACCGGATTGAAAAACGGCACCCTTATGGCGGGCCAAATAGATGGCGGTCTCTGTGTAGTAGACGAAAGCGAGATGGAAAACCTGAGTATCTCCTTTCAAACCGTCGGCGGCACAACCGCTGTAATTCCGGAGCCATAGGCTCTTTTGATAAAATCGCATCCTCTCTTAAATAGAGAGGATGCGATTGCTTTTTGTCAATCCTGCTGAATACGCCGGAGTGTCTGCTCATAGACCACTAGATTCTGATCATAGCGTTCAATTTTATCATTGAGCCGATCCAGGGAGGTCTGCATGTCGGTCATTCGGGCCGTGAGCTGATCCCGCTGTTCCATAAGCAGCGCTTTTCGGGCACCCAGGGTCTCATCCCCCTGTTGAAACAGGGCGACATACTCGATTAAAGCCTCAATCTGCACCCCAGCGGAGCGCATACATTTCATAAGCTCAACCCAACCGCAGGACACCTCGTCATAATCCCGGATGCCGCTTTTGTTCCGGGGCACCTTGGGGATCAGTCCAATTCGCTCATAATAGCGCAGAGTATCGGTTGACAGGCCGTAGCGTCTGCTCACTTCCGCGATGGTCATCGATCAGCAGCTCGCACCGCCCACCACGATCCGGCCCAAAATCTCCGCCTTGCGCTGGAGCAGCTCATCACTTAACAGCATAGCCTGGGCCTTCTCAAACCCGATACGTGCGATGGTATCGGAGAAACGCTCCCCAGAAATGCCTTCCGAGCGGAAGAGCAGGATAGCCTTTTCCACGATATCCAGTACCTCCTGCCGGCTGGTAAAGACTTTGTTGAGCATGAGCCCGTGGGCTACCTTCTTGCCCCAGCGGCCACCAATATAGACGCTCCAGCCATTGAGCCCCTCGTCGTTGCAGTGGAAGGGACACTTTTGGATACAGCGGCCGCAGTTGTTGCACAGGGCAGGATCAAGCATCAGCTTGCCGTCCTTCAGCTGGGCGGCCTGGACCGGACAGGCCGCCTCAACCTGGCATTTTTTACAGCCGCAGCACTTGTCTGGATCGTACTGGGGAACCCGCGCCCCGATGATGCCCAAATCGTTCAAATCCGGCTTGACGCAGTTGTTTGGGCAGCCTCCCACCGCGATCTTAAACTTGTGGGGGAGAGAGACATCTTGATAACCCACAAAAAACCGCCGGTGGATCTCCTCGCTTAGTGCGTAGGTATCGTACAGGCCATACTGACAGGTAGTGCCTTTGCAGGAGACCACCGGACGGACCTTACTGCCTGTACCGCCGGTGGACAAGCCGGCCTTCTGGATCGCGGCACGAAACGCATCAATGTCCTGATAGTCGATCCCCGACACCTCAATCGTCAAGCGGGTGGTCATCATCACATAGCCATCACTATATTTCTTGGCCGCCTCGGCCACTGCAAGAGTCTCATCCGCAGTGATCCGCCCGTTGCGGGTGATGATTCGTCCATTAAACTTGTTGGTTCCCTTGTGGTGCAGGAATCCCATCGCCTTGACCCGCTTGATGTCCTCAGGCGCCAGCGTACAACCTTCCGCCGGTGCAGCCGGCTTGTCTCTCCCCTCCAGATGGTCAATGTATCGCTCCAGGGCCTGCGCTGTCAGCTCTACTGCCTCAACACAGCGTTTCTCAGGGGTCTTATAACGGGCAGAAAGAGGAGTGCAATCGATGGTGCCGCAGCCCAGCTCTTTCTCAAATGCAGAGACAAACGCTCCGCACAGGGCGCGGAAATCCTCACGCTGCCCGTACAGCTTGCTCAACACACCAATGGCGCCAATCAGGCCGCCGCAGGTACTGCCGCAGCCCATACCGCCGCCAAATCCCGCAAAGAGCTTGACCTCCTCGTCACTCAGGCCAAGCCCATATATATCATTTGCCGCAAGCAGCATTCCCTCTGCACAGTGCCTGCCCTCTTCGCTGTAGTAATGCGCTGCTCTTTCTTTTAGCATCAATAACATCCCCTTACATATTGTTATCTTTTTGTTATCTTTCACATTTTATAACAGAACCATCAAGTAAAAAACTGTACCATATTGTAGACGTTGATGGCCAGGATTAGGAGCATTGCTCCCTCCAGACATAGGGTGGCCTGCCGATTGTCAATCCGCTTGTTGATCCGCCGTCCTACCTCGCTTCCGGCAATCCCCAGTAGCACCATTCCTATTAAAATAATAGGATCAAGGGCCGGCATCCCACTGCTTAAAATCGTTTTCAGCGTACTGGCTGTCTGACTGAATAGGACAATCAGGAGACTGTTTTGGGTGGCCTTCTTGGTTGGCATGGAGAAGAAATAGGTCAGCACCGCCACATTGAAGGGACCCCCGCCGATTCCTAAAAATGCCCCTAAAATCCCCAGTAAAAGCCCGATAACCACACTGATAACAGGGTTTTTGATCTGTTTGGATTTAAGCTTATCCTTGCGGCAGGTATAGATCAGGGTGGCTAGGGTGGCCGTAAACAGCAGGCCCGCCTGTACACCACCAGCGGTATTTTGGTCGGCAAACAGGCCGGCTACCTGATGATAGATCTCCTTGCCCATCAGTCCCCCCACTGCCGCTCCAAGTGCCAGAAGGGGAGTATTTTTCAGGTCCAATACTGATTCTTTCCGGCGCAACGTCTGGGTGACATTCCAGCAACTCATTGCGATCACGGTGCAGCCGGATAAAAAAGTAATAACCGACACCGCCATCACACCTGTGGCATCCAGGGCAGGCTTGATAATAATGCCGCCTCCCATTCCGCAGATGGTGCCAAGCACACAGGCAAAAAATGTAACAATATAGCAGATCAGAGAAACCATGTCTCACGCCCCGTTTAACTATACCCATGATTATAAAAAGATTACGGAACAAAGTATAACATAGGTTTGGAGAAAAAGCAATTCTGCCGGGAAATTTTCTTTCTTAAATATGTAGGTTTGTCAATGATGAGAAACAAAAATAGAAAGGTCGTGGGAAGAAGAACGCCAGGCAAGGGGACACATTCGATAGCAAAAGGGAACTTTTTTACACAGTCACACGGCAGCTCTTGGGGACAAACTTGACGTCGATCTGGACTAGACCATAGTCAATAAAGTGGACAAGCAAAATTGTTGAAGAAATTATAGAAAGAAGATTTTGGCACACGCCAGCATCCTCTTTGCATACCTCTGCTTTCGGTGGCTTAACGGTACTCATTTGGGGCAGCCTCATCTGTTTCATCAGCCGGTACACACAATCTTCGCTGATGGTAATGCAATGCTCCCGCGCAAGACAAAGGGTCATCTTCTTTACTTTTTTTAAGAAGTGGCTGGACAGCGGGAAGGTAGTGTGCAGGGAGTCATATGTTTTGCCGCAGGTCATTACGCCTGCCGAGACGGTTGATACCATTCCACATTCACTGTACGATGCAGAGAAGGACGATATGAACCAGGAGGAGCGGAACCTGATCAACATCGTGGTGGGGTTGGACAACATCAGATGGTGGCATCGGAGCATGGAGCGCAAGGATTTCCGGGTCATGACAGAGGTTGGGAAGCTGGTGCTGATTGAGTTCAAGGGTGATGACCGGGACAATAGCGACAGCAGGATGAAGCTGGAATTGGGCCGCCAATGGCAGGCGCAGGCGGGGCCGAACTACCGTTATTTTATGGTATTTAGGAACACGAATCTTGGTATTGATAGGGCTTATACGATTGATAAATTTGTAGAAATTATGAGAAATCTGTAGTTGAGGCTTCTTCGGCGGCGCAATTGAGGGCATTTCCCCTGTCCTTGTTGCGGGAACACTTGACGCCGGCATACTCAATGGAAAGGGTATTTAGAAGCTAATTTTATAGAAGTATGCTGACGAACACCACTTTTTCAACACGCACTTTTTTGTAGACGACGGATTTTCCAGCGTGAGCTTTGAGCATGAGAGGCTTCAAGCCATGCTACATGAGATTGAAGCCGGGAATGTGGCGACCGTCATAACAAAAGACCTTTCCCGTCTGGGACGTAATTATCTGAAAACCGGAGAGACGCCACTTGCGTGACGCCTCTCTCCTTAAAACTTCATACTTCCTACCAGGGGCCTTTTTGTGCTGTCCGCGCAAACTGGTGTGGTACACTATCGGGCGGGGGAGCGCTTGCTTGGTCGCAGTCATAGGGTACATTATGTCACATTCTGCGGGATAGTCAGCACCAGATCGCCAAAGGAAACCGACTGGAGGCTGCTGGTGTCAAAGAAAATCCGATTGCCATTCATGTCCTTGGCGCTGAAGCGGATACTGCAAGTATTGACACTGCTTCCATAGCCGCCGTGCCATTGGGTCTCTAGTACAGAGCCGTCCGTAAAGGTGAGTACTGGAGCGATTTTGTCTCTGTAAATGAGATCCATTGCGTGCTCGCCGTCCTCAAAGTAAATGCGGATTCCCAGTGCGGACAGGCGGATTTCGGTGGGGTGGAGTACAGTGTCCGCGAGGGTGATCGTCTCGCAGATCGGAAGGGTGAGGGTGGAGGAGTGGTCCGAGGAGAAGGTGAGGGCGAAGGGCTCCTCCGAGAGGATCTGGTCCACGATGTAAGAGACCTCCAGCTCCAGATAGGGCAGGTCCTCCACTGTCAAAGGACAGTCCTGCAGGCAGGCCAGAGAACAGACCGTGCCGTCTGGAAGCACCGCTCCCCGGCTGAGTAGTATGGAATACCGTGTACCGTCTCGGATGTCCACTAGGCTCTCTAATTGAACGCCGGTGCATAGGAGCTCGCCATTGCGGGCGGCTCCCTCTTGGAACACCAGGACGGGACCGTCGTCCGTAAAGGCCAGCTTTTCCACGGTATACAGGGGGAAGGTGTCCGCCATGGGCAGGGAGAGGGCAAAATCCTGTCCCTCGGTGGCCTGGAGAATGGCGCTGATCACACTGCCGTCAGTATCATGGCTGAGATCCAGCCCAGGTAAAACGGGGATGTCCTCCTCTGCCAGGGGGGCCAGAGAGACTGGAGTCTGGCCGCGAAGCCATTGATAGCCGTCGGAATCGTACTGTTTAATTCCCACCCCTTCGGCGATCAAGGTGAGGGGCTTATTGAGCAGACTTGAGGTGAACTGTCCATTGGTCTGGAACTCATAGCAGAAATACAGGACCCTGCCGTCCTTAGAATACTGACCGTCCCCCTCAAAGCCGCCGGAACCGTAGACCCGCGCTCCATCGGCCAGCAGTTTGACATCTAAGCTGTTGGTTCTCAGATGACTTTTAGGGTCCAAAATTCCGCCGTCCACCCGGCGCAGAGAGAGGAGGAGCATGACGGCGTTGCTGTCTACAATGGCGTCCTCTACTGTTAGGGTATATCCGCCGGCAGTCTGGCTGATACCAACAGTGGAGACGGCATTGGTAGGAATGGGGCCATAAAAGGCACCCCACATCCCATGGATCCCCGCCACAGCGGCCGCCCCGACCGACAGGACTAAAACCGCTCCCGCCAGGGCCAAAACCAGCCCGCGGCGGAGAGGATGGAAGTTGGTTTTTGGCGCAGCCCGCCGGGCTGCCACAGCGGCGGCGACGTCGAACTCCGGTGTTTCAATGGAAGAGAGCACCTCATAGATCAGGGTCTCCTCTCTGGTTTCAAACTGTTTCACGATAGGCCCTCCTTATGCGCCTCGGATTGTCCGGCAGTGAGGATTCCGGCCAGCTTCCGGCGGGCACGCTCGTACCGCTTGCGCAGGGTGGCAGCGGACTTTCCGTAAATTTGGGACAGCTCTTCATAACTGCATTCCTCCAGGATCCGCCCAAACAGCAGGCCCCGGTCCTCTGGAGAGAGAGATTCCAGCGCCTGCCGTAGCTCTGGTCCGATGTAGCCCGGATCCCATCCAGCGTCTGAGGGTGGGAGAAAAAGCTGGCGCCGCCTGCGCCGCAGCAGATCCACACAGGTGCGGAACGCGATCTTGTAGAGCCAGGCCCGCAGATTGGTGCCGCTGTGGAAACGGCTCCGGGTCTCATAGGCTTTAATAAAGGCGATCTGGACGGCGTCCTGGGCCTCGTGGTAGTCACACAATACATGGTGACAGTAGCGTAAAAGGGGCTGTCCATAGTGCCCGATGGCGGCGGTCAAGACTTCCTCGCCGCCGGTGGAAAACCGTTGGCCGAGGGTTGTCTCGTCCATTGAAATCAACTCCTTTCCAGTTTCCCGGTGCTCATTCCAGGTGGGGGAACTGTCTGTGTATGAAAACCGGTTTCACCCTTTATAACGCAGCAGGAGCCCTTTTTTGTGACAGGCCAGGCAAAAAATGATCCCCGCCCAGTGGGCGGGGATCACAGAAAAAACGGTCTGGGGGCAGAGAAGCTAATTTTTTAGTTTGAAGCTGTATCCAGGTTGGTGTCGCCGCCCCAGATCATATTTTTGCGCAGGTCCTCGCCCACGATCTCCATCTGATGCTTTTTGAGCTGGGCGCGCTTGGAGTTGAAGAAAGTCCGGCCATTCTTGTTCTCGGCAATCCACTTGCCGGCGAAGGTGCCATCCTGAATGTCGCTGAGGACGGCGCGCATCCGGGCCTTGGTCTCCTCGTGGGGGATAACACGGGGACCGGAGACGTACTCGCCAAACTCGGCGGTATCCGAGATAGAGTAGTTCATGGCGGCCACGCCGCCCTTGTTGATCAGGTCGATGATGAGCTTCATCTCGTGGATGCACTCAAAGTAGGCGTTCTCTGGCTCGTAGCCGGCCTCCACCAGCACCTCAAAGCCGCAGCGCATGAGATCCACCACGCCGCCGCACAGGACGGTCTGCTCACCAAACAGGTCGGTCTCGGTCTCATCGTGGAAGGTGGTCTCCATCACGCCGGCGCGGGAGCCGCCGATCCCAGCGATGTAGGCCAGGGCGATCTGATAGGCCTTGCCGGTGGCGTCCTGCTCTACGGCCACCAGGCAGGGGACACCTTTGCCAGCCACATAGGTGGAGCGGACCGTGTGGCCAGGGCCCTTAGGGGCGGCCATAAAGACATCTACCCCAGCGGGGGGGACGATCTGCTGGTAGCGGATGTTAAAGCCGTGGGCGAACGCCAGGGCTTTCCCCTCGGTCATGTGGGGGGCGATATCCCGGTTATAGACCTCAGCCTGAGCCTCATCGTTGATGAGCATCATCACAATGTCACCCCAGGCAGCGGCCTCGGACACCGTCTTGACCTGGAGACCGGCGGCCTCAGCCTCGGCCCAGCGGCGGCTACCCTCCCGCAGGCCGACGCACACCTCACAACCGGAGTCCTTCAGATTAAGAGCGTGGGCATGTCCCTGAGAGCCGTAGCCGATGATGGCGATCTTCTTGCCGTCCAGGTAACTGAGCTCACAGTCCTTCTCATAATACATCTTTGCCATGGTTATGCACTCCTTACTTTTTATGGCCTGCCCAGAAGGGGAGACCTATCGCTCGCTGTTTATCTTATCACACTACAGAGGGAAAGAATGATAAGTGTGATACAATTCAAAGAAATTCGCGCCAAAAAACTGTCCTGGAATCGGGACATCGGGTACCTCTTCACAGCCCATACGTTCAGCGGTAGACGGCCTGGGGCCTCCCGATTCAGATGGAAGAGGGCTAAATAAAGTTTTTGCCGTAGTTGAACTCGGCTTTCTCCTTGTTCTCATCACTGATGGTGTAGGCCCCGCGCTCCAGGGCTACCATACCGGTACGCACCAGCTCCAGGATACCAAAGCCCTCCAGGAGCTTTTGAATGGCGTCCGCCTTGGCCTCGTTCCCGATGAGGGCCAGGGTGAGGGACTGGACAGATACATCAATGATAGAGGCCCGGAAAATATTGGCGATCTGGATGAGCTCATTGCGCTTGTCCGCCGTCTCGGCCTTGACCTTGAACATCACCAGCTCCCGGCGGATGCTCCGCTCAGGGAGCAGCTCCTGGACCGAGTAGACTGGGAAGAGCTTGCGCAGCTGATTGATGATCTGGTCCATCATCTTCGTGTCGGCCATGACCTCGATGGTAATACGGGAGACCTCCGGATCGTCGGTGGTGCCCACCGCCAGAGACTCAATATTATAGCCCTTTCTGGAGAACAGACGGGAGACCTGCGAGAGGACGCCGGCGGAGTTCTCCACCAGGACAGACAGGGTGTGGCGGGTAATGGTGGTATCGTTCATGTTCCGTCCTCCTTAATCCAACAGGAAATTGGTGGCTTTCGCGCCGTTGGGGACCATGGGGTGAACCATAGCGTCCTTGTCGATGGCGCAGTCGATGACCCAGGGCTGGCCGGAGGGGAGAGCCTGGCGGAGGACTGTCTCCAGTTCCGCCTGCGTAGCGCAGCGGGCGCCTGAGATGCCGTAGGCCTCCGCCAGCTTGACAAAATCCGGGCCCCGGTCCAGATCCGTCTGGGAGTAGCGCTCCCCATAGATCAGGTGCTGCCACTGACGGACCATACCCAGGGTGTGGTTGTTAAAGACGAGGATAATAATGGGGATGTGGTAGTGTTCAATGGTGGCCAGCTCGTGACAGTTCATGCGGAAGCAGCCGTCGCCGGTACACAGAACCACCGGCTGATCGGGACAGCCGATTTTAGCGCCCATAGCGGCCCCCACACCAAAGCCCATGGTTCCAAAGCCGCCGGAGGTGATCAGCTGGCCGGGACGGGAGAAGTGGTAATACTGGGCGGACCACATCTGGTGCTGGCCCACATCGGTGGCGATAATGGCCTGGCTGTCGGTGAGGGCGGCCACGGTCTCCAGGATCTCATGGGGGTGAAGGATTCCGTCCCGCTTGAGGGGGACCTCTCCACGGGAGAAGACTTGCTCCTTCCAGGCCGGGTAGTCATGCCGGGGGAGCTTTTCGTTGATCAGCTCCAGCACCCGCCGGGCATCCCCGATGATATGGTGATCGGTGAGGACGTTCTTGTCCACCTCGGCCCGGTCGATGTCAATGTGGACAATTTTGGCCTGACGGGCGAAGGATTTGGGATCGGTGGCCACCCGGTCGGAGAAGCGGCAGCCAATGGCGATGAGCAGGTCGCACTCGGCGCTGGCAAAGTTAGAGGCGTGGGAGCCGTGCATCCCGATCATCCCGGTAAACAGGGGGTGATTCCCCGGACAGGCGCCGCCGCCCATGACAGTAGAGGCAACCGGGGCGTTGAGGGTCTCAATAAACCGCCGGAATTCGGGGACCGCCCCCTTGGAGCGGATGACACCCCCGCCCACCAGGACCAGGGGCCGCTGGGCGGACTCAATCATCTCAAGCAGCTGCTGAATGTCCTCGTGATCGGGCTCTGGATCGCGCAGATCGTGGCTGGCCCGGCGGAGCATGGCCGCCAGACGGCCATGCCGGCTGTGCTCGCTCACCGGCAAGGGTTCATAGTCACAGGTGTCATAAGTGACATTTTTTAGAATATCGATAAGAACGGGGCCTGGACGGCCAGAGCGGGCGATAGCGAAGGCTTCCCGTATCACATCGGCCAGATCCTCGGCCCGGCGGACCAGGTAATTACACTTGGTAATGGGCATAGTGATGCCAGTGATGTCAACCTCCTGGAAGGAGTCCTTGCCGATCAGGCTCTCCGCCACGTTGACTGTGATGAAGACCACAGGAGAGGAATCCATATAGGCGGTGGCAATCCCGGTGGTCAGGTTGGTTGCGCCGGGGCCGGAGGTGGCAAAACAGACCCCAACCTTCCCGGTGGCTCTGGCATAACCGTCGGCGGCGTGGGAGGCGCCCTGCTCGTGGGCGGTCAAAATGTGATGGATCTTCTCCTTGTAGCCGTGGAGCTCCAGCTCGTCATAGAGATTGAGGATGGTGCCCCCGGGATAACCGAAGACAGTGTCCACCCCCTGCTCCAGCAGACATTCCATCAAGATCTGGGGGCTTTTCATTTTCATGGGTACGCGTCCTCCTTATTTGGCTGCTGCCGTGAAATCGCGCTGTCGCAAGGATTCCCCCTGAAACGGGAAAAGAAAAAGCACGCTCCATCCTGTACTAGGACGAAGACATGCTCCGTGGTACCACCTAATTTCGCGCAGCCCAGTCACGAACTGTGCGCACTCCTGCCCCAATAACGGAGGGAAACCGGCCCAGCCTACAGAATGATTCAGCGGGGCTGCTCCTGGGTGACGTTCTGTCCGGCTTTGGAGGAGCTTGCACCAACCGCTCCCTCTCTCTACCTCAGTCTCGAACTTACTGGTCCAGTCATCGCATACAGCTTTGCAGATTTTCAGTTATCATACCGCCCAACGGGCCGTTTGTCAATTGTGAAGTATTCACAATTGTTCTTTTTTAATGGTTTGAACAAAAGAAAGGACATTTCTGGTTTGTATTGGCGTAATCAGCACTGAAAAAAGCTAAACGATGTAGTTTTTTCTTTCTTTCACAGAATCTCTGGACTTTTTTCAACAAATGCAGTATGATATACCTGTTTAACAACCGCCGTATTGTGGGCGGCAGACGGGGGAACACCACGGCTTCCGTCTGAATCTTTGGCCCGTGTGTGGCCTGATTTGTGAGGTGGATCTATGAAACACTCCTTTTATGGCGGCGTGCATCCTCATGACTGCAAAGCGGCAAGCTGTCAGGAGGCCATCGCCCCCCTGAGCAAGCCGCCAGCACAGGTGGTCATCCCCATGGCGATGCACCTAGGGGCTCCCTGCAAACCCATCGTTCAGGTGGGAGACCAGGTGACGGTAGGACAAAAGATCGGTGAAATTGCCGGTCTTGGCGCCCCGATTCACGCCAGCGTCTCTGGAAAGGTAACTGCAGTAGAGCCCCGGCCCTATGTGGGCGGCGGCAAAGTGATGTCTGTGGTTATCGAAAACGACTTGCAGGATACCTTTGGCAGTGAACTGACCCCCCATCCCGATTACAGCGGACTCTCCGTGGACGAGCTGGTCAACATCGTAAAGGAGGCGGGCATCACCGGCATGGGCGGTGCAGGCTTCCCCACCCATGTGAAGATCAGCTCAGGCATCGGCAAGGTGGACACCCTGATTGTCAACGCCGCCGAGTGCGAGCCCTACATCACAGCCGACCACCGGCTCATGCTGGAGGATGGCGAGCGGATCATCGGCGGACTGAAAATTCTGATGAAGACCTTCGGTCTGACTACTTCGGTGATCGGTGTTGAGGAGAACAAGCGGGATGCCATCGAGCACCTGCTAGCCCTGGCGGCCAACGAGCCCGGCATTGAGGTCCTCTCTCTGCGCACCCGCTACCCACAGGGCGCAGAAAAACAGCTCATCCAGCGGGTGACAGGCCGGGAGGTCCCGCCAGGCGGACTGCCCGCCCATGTGGGCTGTGCCGTGTTTAACGCGGGCACAACTGCCGCCGTCTATGACGCGGTGGTCAAGGGAATTCCTGTCACCAGCCGTGTCCTGACTGTCACCGGCGGGGCCATTGCCCGGCCAAAAAACCTGCTGGTTCCCTTTGGAACCTCCTTCCAGCAGCTCATTGATGAGGCGGGCGGCTTTAAAGAGGATCCCATCCGGGTTCTCTCCGGCGGTCCCATGATGGGAATCGCCCAGTATGACCTGTCGGTCTGCACCATCAAGGGGACTAACTCGATCCTCTGCCTGACCGCTAAGGAGGCCGCAGAAGTCGTAGAAAATCCCGCCTGCATCCGGTGCGGCCGGTGTGTCAACGTCTGCCCCATGCACCTGACCCCTGTGTACATGCATCTCTATGCCGAGAAAAAACAGTGGGACGAGGCCGAACGCCTCAACCTGATGGACTGCATTGAGTGCGGAAGCTGCAATTACATCTGTCCCGCACGGGTCCCTCTGGTGCAGTCCTTCCGCACCGCTAAATTTGAAATTCGCAGCCTGGCTGCCAAACGGAAAGCGGCGGCTGAGGCAAAGGAGGCCAAAGCGTAATGGAAGAGAAAAAGCTGTTTACCGTCGCCTCCTCCCCCCATATCTGCTCTCCGGTGGCGACCCGGAACCTGATGCTCGATGTGCTCATCGCACTGGCGCCCGCCCTGTGTTTCGCTGTCTATTTCTTCGGCCCCCGGGCCCTGCTGCTCACCGCCGTTTCAGTGCTGGGCTGTGAGTTCTTCGAGTGGGGCTACCGCAAGCTTCTCCACAAGCCGGCAGCCGGCGGCGATCTGTCCGCTGCGGTGACAGGCGTATTGCTGGCGTTTGTCTGCCCTGTGACCCTCCCATACTGGATGGTCCTCCTTGGCGATTTCTTTGCCATCGTTGTGGTCAAGCAGCTCTTTGGCGGCCTGGGCCAGAACTTCCTCAACCCTGCGCTGGCGGGCCGCGCGTTCCTGATGCTCTGCTATCCGGTGGCGATGACCACTTGGGTGCTCCCCGGCGTGGACAGCTGGGCGGGGATCGTCTCTGCCGCCAACGCCGTCACCGGCGCCACCCCTCTAGGGGCCGACCTGATGCACAA
This sequence comes from Oscillospiraceae bacterium, assembly GCA_022792555.1. GTDB lineage: Bacteria > Bacillota > Clostridia > Oscillospirales > Oscillospiraceae > JAAWBF01. The sequence goes on along the minus strand of JAAWBF010000028.1, from coordinate 4,316 downwards.
GGGCCTACTGCCCGATGCCTCTCTGATGGATATGTTTGTAGGCAATATCGGCGGCTGTGTGGGCGAGATCTCCGCCCTGGCCCTGCTGGCCGGTGGGATCTATCTGCTGGTACGGGGCGTTATCCGCCCCTACGTCCCCGTGTCCTTCCTGGCCGCAGTGGCGGTGCTCACCCTGATTTTCCCCAAGGGTGGCAACGGCAATTTCGAGTGGATGATGTACAATGTCCTGGGCGGCGGCCTGATGCTGGGCGCGTTCTTCATGGCCACCGACTACGTCACCAGCCCAGTCACCAATAAGGGCGAGATCTTCTTTGGCATTGGCTGCGGCCTGCTGACCGTGTTTATCCGCTACTTCGGCGGCTACCCGGAGGGCGTCAGCTATGCGATCCTCATTATGAATGTCTGCGTGTGGACCCTGGACAAAGTGGGCCGTCCCAGCCGGTATGGCCTCACTGCAGAAGCCAAGCAGGCGAAAAAGGAGGGGACTAAATCGTGAGCGATACCAATGTGAAAACCAAGCAGGAGCCTGGCATTGTCCAACTCGCTGTAATCCTCTTCGCCATCTCCGCAGTATGCGCACTTTTGCTGGGTCTAGTCAACTTGATCACCGCAGATGCTATTCAAAAGGCGAAGGATGAAAAGACGCAAAAGGCCATGGCCGAGGTCCTGACTGCCGACTCCTACGAGCAGGTGGAGTATACCGGCGGAGACGCACTGGTTCAGGCGGTCTACCAGGCTGGGGACGCCGGGTATGTGGTCCAGGTTACGCCCTCCGGCTTTGGCGGTGTGATTAACATGATGGTCGGTGTGGGAACAGATGGCAATGTCACCGGCGTTTCCATCATCAGCATGAGTGAGACCTCCGGCTTGGGTACTAATGCCAAGAAGGAGACCTTCCGTGATCAGTATACGGGTCAGCCGGGCCCCTTCTCCGTCACCAAGGACGGCGGCCAGATCAACGCCATTACCGGCGCAACCATTACCTCCCGTGCGGTCTCCACCGGCGTCAACGCTGCGGTGGATGCCGTCAAGACAATGGGTTAGGAGGGGAAGCATGAACGTAAAGAAGCAATTTTATGAGGGCCTGCTGACCCAGAACCCCGTGCTGGTTCAGCTCCTGGGCATGTGTTCTACGCTGGCTATCACGACCACCCTCTTTAACGGCATCGGCATGGGAATCTCGGTGCTGGTCATCCTGACCTGCTCCAACATCTTTATCTCCCTGCTGCGCAATGTCATCCCCAATAAAATCCGCATTGCCTGTTACATCGTGGTGATCGCCACCTTCGTCACCCTGGTGGATCTTCTCCTCCAGGCCTTTGTCCCGGCCCTGGCCGACAGCCTGGGCGTGTTTATCCCCCTGATCGTGGTCAACTGTATCATCCTGGGCCGCGCCGAGGCCTTCGCCTCCAAGAACGGTATCGCGGCTGCCGCCATTGACGGCATCGCCCAGGGAGTGGGCTACACGATAGTTTTGATTATCCTGTGCTTTTTCCGTGAGCTGCTGGGCAACGGTACCATCCTGGGCGGCCTCTTTGAGGTAAACGCCACCGGGAACCTGGTCTTCGGTCTGGGTACCGCAGGCGGCATCCGGGTGATTCCGGAGGGAATTCCCGCGCTGGGCCTGATTCTGCCGGTGGGCGGCTTCCTGACCTTGGGCGTGTTCATTGCAGTCATGCAGTGGGCTTTAAACCGCCCGAAAAAAGCTGAGAAAGAGGGGGCGGCAAACTAAATGGACGTGACAAAGCTGTTATCCATTATGCTGGGCGCGGTGCTGGTCAACAACTTCATCTTCTCCCAGTTTCTAGGCATCTGTCCCTTTATGGGCGTGTCCAAGAAGGTAGATACCGCCGTAGGCATGGGCCTGGCTGTCACCTTCGTCATGGGTCTGGCCTCCGCCATCTGCTGGCCGATCAATGAGTTCCTGCTGGTCAACAAGGCAATTTACGGGGAAGGCCCCAACCTGAGCTTTATGCAGACCATTGTGTACATCCTGGTCATCGCCTCTCTGGTACAGTTCGTGGAGATGTTCCTGAAGAAGAGCGTGCCCTCTCTGTATGAATCCCTCGGTATCTTCCTCCCCCTGATTACGACAAACTGTGCAGTCTTGGGCGCGGTTCTGCTCAACACCCAGAACAGTTATAATTTCATCGAGAGCGTGGTCTACGGCGTCACCGGTGGACTCGGCTTCCTGCTGGCTATCTTCCTGTTTGCCAGCGTCCGGGAGCGGCTGGAGTTCTCTGAGTGCCCCAAATCCTTTGAGGGCTTCCCCATCGCCCTCGTGACAGCAGGTCTGATCGCCCTTTGCTTTATGGGCTTCAGCGGCCTGAAAGTTTGGTAAGGGGGAGTTACCATGAGTTTAATGACTATTGTGATGATATGCGTCGTCATTTTGGGTGTTTTGGGCCTGATTTTCGGCGCAGTGCTGGGCTTCGCTGCGAAGAAATTCCATGTCGAGGTCGATCCCAGGGAAGAGGCCATCGTGGCCTGCCTGCCGGGCGCCAACTGTGGCGGCTGCGGCTATGCTGGCTGCGGCGGCTATGCCTCCGCGGTGGTCAAGGGCGAGGCGCCCCCCAACAAGTGCGCTGCCGGCGGCGCTGATGTGGCCGCTCAGGTGGCCTCCATCATGGGTCTGGAGGCTGAAAGCTCTGAGCGCTGTGTGGCCCAGGTGAAGTGCTCCGGCTTTACCGGACATGCTCAGAAGAAATATGCCTATGCCGGAATTAGAGACTGCCGTTCCGCTGCACTGCTGCCCGGCGGAGGTCCCAACGAGTGTCCCCATGGCTGTCTGGGCTTCGGCTCCTGTGAGGCCGCCTGTCCCTTCGGCGCCATCCATGTCAAGGACGGTGTGGCCAGAGTGGACCACGAGAAGTGCGTGGGCTGTATGACCTGTGCCGATGCCTGCCCCAAGCACCTGATTGTAAAGGTCCCCTACAGCGCCGATGTCACCGTCGCCTGTGCCTCCACCGAGAAGGGCGCCGCCCTGCGGAAATACTGCGATATCGGCTGTATTGGCTGCCGGATCTGCGAAAAGACCTGTGAGCATGACGCCATCCATGTGGTGGACAATGTGGCCGTGATCGACTACACCAAGTGTATCTCCTGCGGCCAGTGCGCGCCCAAATGTCCCAGACATCTGATCCGCGATGCCCGGCTGAATACCGAAAACGAGACCGAGCCTGTCCCCACCTCGGACAGTAAATTCGCATAAGAAGTCCAGCACCCCGCCATGATGGGCGTATATCTGACCTAAAAAGAGTGCGTTACAGTCGAAAAATCTGTAACGCACTCTTTCTTTCTCGTCTGAGGGAAGGTGTGAAAGATGAATAGAGCCCTTGAATATTCATCAACAAATGAATATTATTCATCTGTTGTGATTTAGACCGAGAATATCAGGCGAATTATCGCATATTTATACGAATTGACCCTTGCATTTTCCTTCTGAGCGTGGTACACTGTGTCCAACATGAATGAAAAGGGAGGACTTCTCTCATGGCAGACGTAAAAAAAGTGGTACTCGCCTATTCCGGCGGACTGGATACATCCATTATCATCCCCTGGCTGAAAGAAAACTACAACAATCCTGAGATCATCGCCGTCTCCGGCGATGTGGGACAGAATGATGAGCTGGAGGGTCTGGAGGAAAAAGCCCTCAAGACGGGCGCCTCCAAGCTGTACATTGAGGATCTGGTAGATGAGATGGTGGACGATGTGATCATCCCCTCCATGCAGATGGGCGCCAAGTATGAGGACTACCTGCTGGGGACCGCTTTTGCCCGGCCCATCATCGCCAAGCGTCTGGTGGAGATCGCCAAGAAGGAGGGGGCGGACGCCATCTGCCACGGCTGTACCGGCAAGGGCAACGATCAGGTCCGCTTTGAGCTGGCAATCAAGCGCTTTGCCCCCACCATGACCATCATCGCCCCCTGGCGGGAGTGGGACATCAAGGGCCGGGATGAGGAGATCGACTACGCCGAGGCCCACAATGTCCCCCTAAAAATCTCCCGTGAGACCAACGACTCTAAGGACAAAAATCTGTGGCACCTCTCCCACGAGGGACTGGATCTGGAGGACCCGGCCAACGAGCCCCTCTATGACAAGCCCGGCTTTTTGGAGATGGGGGTCTCCCCCATCAAGGCCCCCGATGCCCCCACTTATGTCACCCTGGACTTTGAGAAGGGCGTCCCGGTGGCCATCGACGGGGAGAAGATGAAAGCCAGCGATATCATCCGCAAGCTCAACAAGCTGGGCGGGGAGAACGGCATCGGCCTGCTGGACATCGTGGAGAACCGGCTGGTGGGCATGAAGGACCGGGG
>JAAWBF010000027.1 GCA_022792555.1 Oscillospiraceae bacterium | reverse complement strand
GTTCTAATAGGGATTATGTGCCTTTGAGTAGAGATTTGCAACATCTAAAATAATACTGATGCTACCATCTCCTAAAAGAGTACAGCCGTTGATGCCATAATCCTTGATATTGTAGCTGTTGACATAGGCGGGGAGCTGCTTCACCACCACCTGCTGTTCTCCCAGCAGCTCATCCACAAACAGGCAGTAGGACCGCTCGCCAGCCTCCAGCCAGAGGAGGATGCCGTCCTCCACCTCGGTATGGCCGTCCTCCAGCTGATAGAGATCCCGTGTACGGACGATGGGATAGAAGTTATCCATCAGCTTGATCATCTCGCCGTTGGTGGAGTCGTGGATGATATCCTTGGCGGTGACTTTGAAGCTTTGGCGGATATTGTTGATGGGGATGGTAAAGATAGACTTGCCCACCGAGACCTCCATACCATCCATGATAGCCATGGTGAGCGGGATGCGCATGGTAGTGGTCATGCCGCGGCCAGGCTCGCTGGTAATGGTGACGTTGCCGCCCAGCTCCTCTACGCCCCGCTTCACGACGTCCATACCCACACCACGGCCGGAGAACTCTGTCACCTCTACATTGGTAGAGAAGCCGGGCATCATCAGGAAGTTGAGGATCTCCCGATGAGAATACTCTACATCGGGGGAGGCAAGGCCGTTTTTGATGGCTTTTTTCAGGACATTGTCGTAATTGACCCCCTGGCCGTCGTCGGAGATCTCAATGATAACCTCGCTGCCGGTGTCTCTGGCAGAGAGGGTGAGGGTGCCGACGGGGTCTTTTCCGGCGGCGATGCGGTCCTCTACATTCTCCTCGATGCCGTGGTCCATGGAGTTGCGGACCATGTGCATGATGGGGTCGCCGATGTTGTCAACAATGGTCTTATCTACCTCGGTGTTCTCTCCGATCAGATTGAGCTTTGCCTGCTTGCCCAGCTTCTTGCACATATCGCGGACAATACGGTTCATCTTCTGGAAGGTGGCCGAGACCGAGACCATGCGCAGAGACATCGAAACATCCTGGAGCTCATCGGTGAGCTTGCGAAGCTGCCGGGCAGATTTTGTAAACGTATCCAGCTTAAGCCCCTTGAGATCAGGAGAGGATGTCACCATAGACTCGGTGATGACAATTTCACCGACCACGGCGGCCAGCTGATCCAGCTTGCTCAGGTTGACGCTGATGAGACTTTCCTTTGCATGCTGGGGCGCTCCGGTCCCAGTATTTGCAGGGCTGGCACTGGGGGCAGGTGCGTGCTGTGACTCCGCTGCCGGAGCAGGCTTTTCCAGATTGGGATGGTGCTCTGGCTCTGGTTTGGGCTGATAGTCAAAGGGCTGGCAAGAGCGGATGGAACCGGCCGTTTCCACCACAGTAGAGGCCTGATCCCGGTCCTCACGGTTCTTGAAGAGAACCAAAAAGCCGTTTTGAATCACCTGCTCATCAGTCTCAGCATTGGTCTCTACATCGGCAGGTGTGAAGATAAAGTCACTATCCATACAGAAATCCCGGATGGAGGTGACCAGCATGAACGCCCGCAGATGCTCCATGCCACAGCCCTCGTCAAAGAAAATCTGGAGCATATAGGGGAAATCAGCATTGCCGGCAGGAGCTTCTCCCGTGCTGGCCTCTGGAGTCTGTGCCGGGGCCTCCGCCGGCTGGGGCGCGGCAGGGGCAGGTGTGGGAGCCGGTTCGCTGCCGCCGCTCTGAATTTTAGCAATTAGGCTATTAATATTTGCTAAGAAGCTGTCGATATTTTTATCAAGGGGTTGGTCAGATTCTATCTTCTCCATCTCCCCGCGGAAGTAATCAATGGACTGAAACATCACGTCAAAAAGCGCCGGGCGTTCGGTTTCGGGAACAATATCCATCGAGTTTTCCCGAATGATGAAAAACAGGTCTTCAATACGATGGCCGACGGTGGCGAGGGTATCAAATTCCATCATAGCGGAGGAGCCCTTGATGGTGTGCATGATGCGGAAAATCTCATTTACATCGTCCTGAGAGAAAACATCCGCCTTTTCAGCGGCCAAAACGATACTTTCCAGCTGCTCCAGCAGAGTATTCGTTTCGTAAAGGTACATGTCAAGGATATCATTGCCGCTACCCATAGTAAACCCACCTTTTCCTAAAGTATCTTATTCTTTTATCGGCTGTGTTCTGATAAAAAATAAGTAGTGGGCGTAAGTTTTGTCATTCGAGGTGTCGATATGCCGGACCTTCTAGGCGCAACCAACCCAGTACCTGGGTATGACAGCACCAGCACGAACAGAAATATTCCCATATCACCCAATGATACCCAGATTCAGAACATCCCAGATCCAACGCGTGTGGGCCGGGCCGATGCCCGGACCGACCAGCAGGATGCAGGGGTTCTTAACGATTTTAACCGTATCCGGTACGACTCCAATTTCCAGACGTTTCTCCAGCGCCTGCGGGAGACCCCAAGCCTGGTAGACAGCCTGTCCAAGCTATTTATGGGCAGGCCTGGAACCGTGGTGCTCTCAGGGATGAGCGAGGGTATCGCAATGGAGATGTCCCAGGTCTTAGAAATGCTCCAAATGAACGAGCAGGAGTTCCTGCGGTTTTTGACAGGGCAGTTTAAGACGGGGACTCGGTTTGGCGGGGCACTCTTCGCGCTGCTGCGCAGTGCCTACTCCAAGGCGGCCTCGGATACGGTACGCAACGATATCCTGCAGTTCCTCAAGCAGTACAGCGACTACTCCTCCACCGCCCATGTGGAGAGGAATATTCTGCGCAATCTGAAGAATATGTCCCAGAGCATCCCCAGAAGCTGGGCGGAAAATCTACAAGAACTCATCGCCCAGCTGGAAAATGGCATGGCGGCGGGGGACCGCAAGGGAAATCTAAAGCTGCTGCAAAATGAGATCTTCCCCTATATGGCCAAATATGTGGAGCGAACCCACGACCTGGGCAAGGCCCGGAATCTGTTGACCATGCTGGCGTTGGACATCGCCCGCTATGAGAACGGCGGTGAGGAGAACTTATTCCAATCCTTCCACCAGCTCAACGGCTACGCCGGGCTCAAGGAACAGCTGGCCGGTTTTGATGACAAGGCACTGATGATGCTCCTCAACTCCACGGAGTTTGCCCGTGCATCCCAGTCAAACCAGTTTGCCGACCACCTGACGGCGGCAGCGGCCAGGGCTCTGCGGGGTGAGGGGGACGTGGAGACCCAGGAAGTGTTCAAGCAGATTGTCAGCGCTATGTTGATCAACGAGAGTGTCTATATGCCGGTCAACCACTTTATCATCCCCTTGGAGTGGGATGGACGGATGATGTTCTCTGAACTTTGGGTG
>JAAWBF010000178.1 GCA_022792555.1 Oscillospiraceae bacterium | reverse complement strand
TAAAAAAGAGCACCCAAATCGGCATGAAAGGGCGGCCAGCGGGGAGATAAAAAAGAAACTGCGGTCAAAACACCAGGGACAAGGGACGGAGGAAGACCTGACACCGGCACCGGCGGGCAGTATGCCACATAGGATAGCACAAGCGGATCAGCCGCGGGGGCAATCGTCCCTGCGCAGCGTCTCCGGTACGGCAGCCGGTCTCCCCTCTTCTCCCACCAGCGGCGTCCTTGGCCGCAGCCCGGTGCCGGCTGTGGGGACCGAACGGCGCACCGCATTTTAGATAGCCGCGCACGGGACACGGTCCCGTGCGCGGCACCAGGAATTTTTAACAACGGACAAGCCTAGGCCTTATTTGATATATAGAAGAAAAAGCCTGCCGTTTGGGCATTTCCAACAAGGCCTAATTATAAAATTCAGCGGTGGTGACAACCTTGGCGTTACAGCCTTGCTCCTGGAGGGCCTGGAGAATCTGGGCCTTGTGGGTGAGACCGAAGGCCTCTAGTGTGACGGTGAGCTCCACGCCGCTCTGTCGGTTGATGTTGACGAACTGGTTGTGCTCCAGCTTGATGATGTTGCCATTGGCCTTGGCCACGATGTTGGCCACCCGCAGCAGCTCACCGGGGCGGTCGGGGAGCTGGACAGAGAAGGTAAACACCCGGCCACGGTTGATGAGGCCGTGCTGGACCAGGGAGGACATGGTGATCACATCCATATTGCCCCCGGAGAGGATGGACACTATGTTTTTCTCCCGGCAGGAGAGGTGGGGGAGGGCGGCCACCGAGAGGAGCCCGGCATTTTCCACGACCATCTTATGTTTTTCCATCATATCCAGAAAAGCGTCCACCAGTTCACTGTCATCAATAGTGAGGATGTCGTCCAGGTATTGCTGGAGATAGGGGAAGACCAGATCGCCAGGGGTTTTGACAGCTACACCGTCTGCGATGGTCTCGATGCGGTCCAGAGAGACGATGTGGCCTGCGTCCAGGCTGGCCTTCATGCAGGCTGCCCCAGTGGGCTCCACGCCGATGACCTGGACCTTGGGATTGAGCAGCTTGGCCAGGGTGGCCACGCCGGAGGCGAGCCCGCCCCCGCCGATGGGGACCAGAATCACATCTACGTCGGGCAGGTCGGAGAAAATCTCATAGGCAATGGTTCCCTGACCGGTGGCAACTGAAAGGTCGTTGAAGGGGGGGATGTAAGTCAATCCCTCGTCTGTGGCCTTCTGCTGGGCCAGGGCAGCGGCATCGTCGAAGGTCTCGCCGTGGAGCACCACAGAGGCGCCCAGATCCTTTGTGTTGTTCACCTTGACCAGCGGGGTGGTAGTGGGCATAACAATGGTGGCGTTTACACCGGCGGCCTGGGCGGCGTAGGCCACCCCCTGGGCGTGGTTGCCCGCCGAAGCGGTGATGAGCCCCCGGTCCTTCTCCTCCTGGCTGAGGGTGCTGATTTTATAGTAGGCTCCCCGGATTTTATAGGCCCCTGTGACCTGCATGTTCTCCGGCTTGACATAGACCTGATTGCCAGTGGCCTTGCTGAACGCTGGGCTGTATATCAGATGGGTCTCCCGAATGACCCCGTTCAGGATGCTTCGAGCAGCCCGGAATGATTCCAATGTCATGTGTGTAGACTTCCTCTCTGTGTGGATTGCTGCTGCTGTTCCCCTGATGGAGGAGGGGACAAAAAATAAATCATCCTCTATCATACTGACTTTCTTCTCCAAAGTCAACGTGCAGTTGGCACAAGAACACGCCGTAATAACCATGCTAATATCTGAAATGAATCTAAAATGCTACTACCCTGGTTCTTGACACCTGATTCCGGGAAAGGTACAATAAAAGCGGAAAATATTGTCCCTGGGAGGATATTTGATGAACACGCAAAAACCGGTTGGATCTGTTGGATCTACCTATGCTGTTGGAGCGGTATGGCTGCTCTGGGCAACGCTGTTTCCCCTCTACCGGCCCATCCACTATGGACTGGCCGCGGCGGCATCGGCGGCGGTCTTTTTTGCCGTAAAGGGACTGCGGTCGAAGGGTCAGGAGGAACCTACGGAAGTATCGCCTGCGCCCATAGAGGCAGAAGACTCAGAATTGGCCGCTCTCAAGGCCGAGCGGGACAGGGTGCTCTCGGAGATGCGCCGGTTGAACAGCAACATTGAGGACACCAAAATCTCAGCTCAAATTGACCACCTGGAGATGGTGACAAAGGCAATTTTGGACTATGTGGTCTCACAACCCCAAAAACGCCCCCAGATCCGCAAGTTTATGGATTACTATCTGCCTACGACATTAAAGCTCCTCAATGCCTATGACCGGATGGACAGTACCGGTGTGGCGGGGGCCAATATTGATGGAACCATGGGCAAAATTGAGACCATGATGGACACGGTAGTCCAAGCATTTGACCGCCAGATGGACGCACTCTTTGCAGATGAGGCTCTGGACATCTCAGCCGATATCACGGTGATGGAAAATCTATTGGCCCAAGAGGGCCTGACTGGTCCTAAGCTGTAAAATACTCAGATTAACACATCAGAAAGGATGTAAGCTACATGAGTGAGAACCTTGACATGACCCCGGAGCTGACCTTGACCCCCAATTTGGATACTGCCGACGCGCCCCAGGCGCCTACGCTGACGTTGGAACCGCAGATAAAACCGGAGGTAGCTGACCAAGAGGCCGAGGCAATCCGGGTGGATGAGAGCAAACTCTCCGAGGCAGAACGTAAGATGGTGGATGAGTTCGCCCAGAAAATTGATATTACAGACTCCAATTTAGTGCTCCAGTACGGGGCAGCCGCCCAGAAGAATATCGCCGCCTTTTCGGAGCAGAGCTTAAGTTCTGTGCGAACCAAGGATTTGGGCGAGGTAGGGCAGGCACTGGCCGGCCTGGTGGGAGAGTTGCAAAACTTCGGTCAGGAGGAGAAGCAGGGGATTTTCGGCTTTTTCCAAAAGAAGAAGAATGACCTCCAGGCGCTAAAGGCCCAGTATGCTAAGGCCGAGACCAACGTCAACAAGATTACCCAGGTGCTGGAGGGACATCAGGTCACGCTGATGAAGGACATTGCCATGCTGGACCAGATGTATGATCTCAACACCAAATACTATAAAGAGCTTACTATGTATATTATTGCAGGTAAGAAGCGGCTCCAGCAGGTCCGATCCGGTGACCTGGAGGAGTTGCGGCAGAAGGCAACCAGCACTGGCGCCCAGGAGGACGCCCAGGCCTATAATGACCTGGCAAACCTATGCTCCCGGTTTGAAAAGAAGCTCCATGACCTGGAGCTCACCCGAATGATCTCCATCCAGATGGGCCCCCAGACCCGGCTCATCCAAAATAACGACGCTCTGATGCTGGAGAAGATCCAGTCCTCCTTGGTCAACACCATCCCGCTGTGGAAAAGCCAGATGGTGCTCTCCCTAGGACTGGAGCACTCCCGCCAGGCCACCGCGGCCCAGAATGCGGTGACGAATATGACCAATGAGCTGCTGCAAAAGAATGCTGACATGCTCAAGATGGGGACCATCGAGACCGCCAGAGAGGCCGAGCGGAGTGTCGTTGATATCCAGACCCTCCAGCACACCAACCAGCAGCTCATTTCCACCCTGGATGAGGTGATGAAGATCCAGCAGGAGGGCGCTCAAAAGCGCCGGGAGGCCGAGGTAGAGCTGGGCCGTATTGAGGGGGAGCTCAAGCAAAAGCTGCTGGAGCTGAGAGGTTAATATGGGTATCCTGAAGAAACAGGGAACGGCGGTTCTCATCACTCTTGTGGCCATCGCAGTGGCGGTGGGGATAGGCTGGGTGAAGCGCCCTATCTCCTCCCCATCCGCACCCAATCCCGGCCCATCCTCCTACGCCCTGGATACCGGACTGGACACCCGCCCCTATGAAGGCTATGTGTCAGACGGGGCTGACCTGCTGTCTGCCGCCGCCGAGAAGACACTGGCCCGTTATAATGCCAACTGGGATACCCGCTACAACAGTATTGTAGCGGTATTTACCACGGATACCCTGCGGGGGGCGGACATTGAGGATTACGCCTATGACCAGGGGGCCGCCCTTGGCTTGGGAGAATGGGACGCCATCATTGTACTGGCCGATCAGGATGGACTGTACTATATGGTCTCCGGCGACGACTTTAGTGCCCTGCTCACCAGTCAGGTGGTGGACCAGCTAGATCCGTGGCTTCAGGATGCGGTGGACACCGGACGGTATGACGCCGACCTGGAAGGCTTTTATCAGACCCTCAACAGCGCCTATCTGGACCGTTTTGGGCTGGGAAACCTGGAACAGTCTCAGCATAATCTATCGAATCCCAGTTCTATGAGTTACAGCCTGGCACAGATGGACATTATAGTGGGAATTATCATCTTTGCGGTGTTTTTCCTGCTGCTGGCCTCCCTCATTGACCGGGTTCGGTACACCACTTACCGCCAGCGGTATTATGGTATGGGGACGCCGCCTGTGATCTTCCGGCCCCTCCTCTTCTGGCATGGCCCCCGGTCCAGCTGGTATCGCAGGCACTGGAATCCACCTCCCAGACCCCAGCCACCCCCACCCCCTGCGGGCGGCTTCGGCGGAGGAAGGTCTCAAGCGCCCAGGGGGGGCGGCACCTTTGGCGGAAGGCCCTCCGGCGGGATCAGCGGCTTTGGCGGTTCCAGAGGCGGAGCGGGCAGCCGCCGGGGTAGCAGCTTTGGCAGTACCAGGAGCGGTGGTTTTGGAGGTGCCCGGAGCAGCGGAAAAAGCAGGGGAAGTTTTGGTGGTTCTCACAGGGGCTCCTTTGGAGGCAGCCGTGGAGGCCGGGGCGGAGGCTTTGGAGGCCGCCGGTAAAAAGATAGGGAATCGTAGGCCCCTTCTCGGTAGAAGAGAGGGGACACACAAGAGAGAAGGAGGATTCTCATGCAAAACCGCGAGGTACAATATCACATTCAATGTGCAAAGGGAGATGTGGGCCGGTACTGCCTTCTGCCGGGGGACCCAGGCCGGTGTGAAGCCATCGCCCAGCACTTTGACCATCCGGTGAAGGTGCAGAGTAACCGGGAGTACACCACTTATACTGGGACACTGCTGGGAGAGCAGGTCTCGGTCTGTTCCACCGGGATTGGCGGCCCTTCGGCGGTCATCGCCATGGAGGAGCTGACCGCCATCGGAGCCGACACCTTTGTGCGGGTGGGCACCTGTGGGGGAATCGCCCTTAAGGTCCAGAGCGGGGATGTGGTCATTGCAACTGGGGCCATCCGCCACGAAGGGGCCTCCAGAGAATATGCGCCTATTGAGTTCCCCGCCGTTGCGGACTATCAGGTTCAGACCGCCCTGGTGGCTGCGGCCCAGTCTCTGGGGAAATCCTGGCACGCCGGTGTGGTCCAATGTAAAGACTCCTTTTATGGACAGCATTCCCCAGGCCGGATGCCGGTGTCCTATGAGCTGTTGGCTAAGTGGGAGGCATGGAAGCGGCTGGGGGTTCTGGCCTCCGAGATGGAGTCTGCTGCACTGTTCTGCTGTGCTGCTGCTCTGGGTGTGCGGATTGGATCGTGCTTCCATGTGGTGTGGAACCAAGAGCGGGAGCTGGCTGGTCTGGATCAGAAGGAGAATGAGGATACCTCCTCCGCCATTGAAGTGGGGATCGAGGCTATCAAGAACCTCATTCGGCAGGAACAAGCAGGCTAGTACTCTGCACAGTACAAGCTTTAGAGAGATGGTGGACCTTTACTAAGGTCCACCACCTTTTTTTGATCACATTTCTTGACTGTCAGGAGAAAAATTTTACCCCAAGGACAACCACGCCTAAGATTACCAACACGACCCCAGTGGCCCGGTTCAATGTCTCAGGCGCAGCCTTGTTTGCATAAAGAGCTGCTATTCGTGCCCAAAGCAGTGTACTCAGCACACAGAATACTAGACTCCATAAATCGGGCACCCCATCAATGGCAAAATGGCTGATCGACCCAGTAAAAGCGGTAAAGGTCATGATGAATACACTAGTACCCACGGCAGTCTTTAACTCATAGCCCAGAATGCTGGTGAGGATCAGAAGCATCATCATACCGCCCCCAGCTCCAACAAAACCACAAATGAATCCAACTGCCATTCCACATAGAACGGACTGTACGACTCGTTTTTTCTGGCCTTTCGCCTCCATAGACTCCCTTGTAGTCATCACAGGCTTTATAATAAATTTGATGCCCAGCAGCAGCGTCATAAAAACGGAAAAGCTACCCATAGCGGTCTGAGGTATTAGACTGGCGATCCAACTTCCGATAAAGGTAAAACAGAGTACTGAAATCATCATCACTAGGCCGTTTTTTACATCCAGATTCTTGTTTTTTCCATAGGTATAGGCACTGACAGCACTGGCCAGTACATCGGAGGCCAAAGCAATTCCTACCGCCATATACGGTTTCATGTGAAGGAAGGTAATCAGTATGGGACTGATAACGGCGGCGGCACTCATGCCCGCAAATCCGGTGCCCAATCCCGCACCAATGCCTGCGATAAAGCAGACAATAAATTTTACAAGTAATTCAGGCATTACGGTTTCCCTCCAAACTTTCCAGTGCCTGAGCCACATTTTTGCTTATGTGGTCCAACAGGCTATGGAGCGTTTCCACTTCTTCTTGGGTAAAATTAGCGGTGAGAACACGCAAACAATCTCTTTGACACAAAGAGAGCCGGTTTAGCTCCGCTTCTCTCTCCAAACACAGGTGCAGACGCTTTACCCGGCGGCTGCTAGGATCCGGTTCTACAATAAGCCAGCCCTTTCGCTCCAGTGCCTCGACCGCTGTGGAGACGTTGGATTTTGCAAACCCCCGGTAGGCCACAGCATCTCGTGCTGTATTCAGCTCTGGATTGTTCCAAAGGAAAAGCAGCAGCTCCATTTCTAATTGACTCAGCTGAAGTTCCTCGCCCAAGGGCTGCATGGACTTGTGTATCAAACGGTGCAGTTGATTCGCGTATCGCAGAACAGATTGCATTTGCTTCACCCCTATCGTTCTAAATATAATAGTTATAAATATAACAATATTAGCGTACTATGTCAAGCAAGTAGTTCATGAAAGTACATTTATTCGGGCAAAAGGATGGACACATTGAAAATCTCTGTTATAGTTACGTTCTTTTTTACTTTGCCGTGTCATAGTGGCGTCAGGTTTTCGTGCCAAAAAGAAAATAACCGTGACTTTTGGGTAGATTTATTGATAAATTCAATATTTTGAAAAATGCAGTTGTATTTGAAAGACCAATATGTTATAGTTTTAACATAGAAAAAGGGAATATAGCTGGTTGAAGACTGCGGGAGAGTCCTCTGGCTCTGTTTGAAGGGCGGGAGGCACCGAAGGTATAAGCGCACCGCTTTGCCAGGCGGCGCGTGAACTTCTCAGGTCCATGGACCGCAGTTGGACAGAGCTCTGAAAAGCCGCAGCCTCCCGTTTGCGGCACCGAAGGTGCAATCCTCCGTCTACTAGGAGGAGAAACTCTCAGGTTAATGAACAGAGTGCACGCGCATCATCGCTGTGCGCCGTGCATTCTGTTCTTTTTCCTATGTGAAGGAGGTGCCTGTTTGCTGCTTGTAACCAACAATGGGAAAGTGCGTATCAGATTCGGGGATCTGTGCGTACTTCGGTTTATTGAGGGCGGACACGAGGACGTACTCAAGGCAGTACGGGACCTGATTCACACGGGTCATAAGCTGCTGACCCATCCCCTGGCGGGGAGCGTCAAGCCCAACGAGACACCTTACCGCTCCGTGGCGCTCACGGAGGAGACGGGACCGCTGGACTTGGAGTCCTTGCAGCTCATTGAGGACGCGCTGGCCGTTGTGAGGAGCTTCCGTCCGCGGGCGGGCCGCGGGCTGGAGGCGACTCCCTCGATGAAGGAAGACTTTGCGGAAATAGACCTCAGGCTGATTGGGGGGGCCATCGGCCCCCATCTGGACTACAAAAAAGGAGAGTGAAACCATGCGACTGGAACTGGGCGAAATTCAAATCAGTGACGTGAAGCTCAGCGATTGTTCCAAGGTGGAAAATGGCGTGCTCTATGTAAATACAGAGGAGCTGCGCGCCCTTCTGCTGGAGGATGAGGACATCGCTTCCGTCGAATTCGACGTGGTGCATCCCGGCGAGTCGGTGCGCGTGATGCCGGTTAAGGATGTTATCGAGCCTCGCGTCAAGGTAGAGGGCCCGGGCGGGGTCTTCCCCGGCATGATTTCCAAAGTGACCACAGTTGGCAGCGGGCGTACCCATGTACTGCGCGGGTGTGCGGTTGTCACCACCGGTAAGATTGTTGGTTTCCAGGAGGGCATCATTGATATGACCGGTCCTGGCGCCGAGTACACCCCTTTCTCCAAGCTGAACAATCTTGTGCAGATTGTGGAGCCCAAGGAGGGCCTCAAGCAGCACCAGCACGAGCACGCTGTTCGTATGGCTGGTCTGAAGACCGCCACTTATCTGGGCGAGCTGGCCCGCAGCCTGACCCCGGACGAGGTCAAGGTCTATGAGACTAGCGGCGTGGCCCAGGGCAAGGACCTGTATCCTGACCTGCCCCGCGTCGGCTATGTGCTGATGCTCCAGAGTCAGGGCCTGCTCCACGACACCTATGTGTATGGCGTGGATATGAAGCAGTCCCTGCCCACCATCCTCAACCCAACTGAGCTGATGGACGGCGCGATTCTCAGCGGCAACTGCGTGTCCGCCTGCGATAAGAACACCTCTTATCACCACCTGAACAACCCTGTGGTGGCCGACCTGCTTGAGCAGCACGGCAAGACGATCAACTTCGTGGGCGTCATCATCACCAACGAGAATGTCTACCTGGCCGACAAGGAGCGCTCCTCCGATTGGTCCACCAAACTGGCTACCTTCCTCAACCTGGACGGCGCCCTGGTCAGCCAGGAGGGCTTCGGCAATCCAGATACCGACCTGATCATGAACTGCAAGAAGCTGGAGGCCGCCGGCATTAAGACGGTTATCATCACCGACGAGTACGCCGGACAGGACGGTGCTTCCCAGTCCCTGGCCGACGCTGACGCCGCCGCCGATGCGGTTGTCACCGGCGGTAACGCTAACATGGTCATCCACCTGCCCAAGCTGGACAAGGTGATCGGCCATCCTGAGGCGGCCAATGTCATCGCTGGCGGCCATGAGGGCTCTCTGAACGCCGATGGCAGCATTGACGCCGAGCTTCAGGTCATCACCGGCGCCACCAACGAGATGGGCTTCAACCGTCTCAGCGCCAGATAAGGAGGGGGAACGCAATTATGATCCGTGTTGTTCACTATATCAACCAGTTCTTCGCCGGCGTCGGCGGAGAGGACAAGGCCGATTTCGCCCCCGAAACTCGCGAGGGCGCAGTAGGCCCCGGCCTGGCGCTGAATGCGGCCTTCAAGGGCGAGGCTGAGATCGTCGCTACCGTCGTCTGCGGCGACTCCTACTTCAACGAGAATCTGGATGTGGCCAAGAAGGCCGTCCTGGACATGATTTCCGCTCAGAAGCCAGACGTTGTGGTCTGCGGCCCTGCGTTTAATGCTGGCCGTTACGGCGTGGCCTGCGGCACTGTGGCCGCTGCTGTCAAGGAAGAGCTGAATCTGCCCGTGGTGACCGGTATGTACACCGAGAACCCCGGCGCCGATATGTTTAAGAATAAAGTCTATATTATCTCCACCAAGGACAACGCTGCCGGTATGCGCCAGGCCGCGCCCAAGCTGGCCGCGCTGGCCCTCAAGCTGGCCAAGGGCGAGAAGGTCGGCTCCTCTGCGGAAGAGGGCTATATGCCCAACGGCATCCGGGTGAACTTCTTCGAGGCCGAGCGCGGCTCCACCCGCGCCGTGAAGATGCTGCTGGCCAAGCTGGCCGGTAAGCCCTACACCACTGAGTTCCCCATGCCCTCCTTTGACCGTGTGGCTCCCAATCCCGCCGTTGTGGATATGGCCCACGCCACCGTGGCCCTCGTGACCTCCGGCGGTATTGTCCCCAAGGGCAACCCCGATCACATCGAGTCCTCCTCCGCGTCCAAGTTTGGCCGCTACAGCATTGAGGGTGTCGAGGATCTGACTGACGCCACCCACGAGACCGCCCACGGCGGCTATGACCCGGTCTACGCCAATGCCGACTCTGACCGTGTCCTGCCTGTGGACGTGCTGCGCAAGATGGAGAAGGAAGGCAAGATCGGCGGCATTTACCCCTACTTCTTTACCACCGTCGGTAACGGCACCGCCGTGGCCAGTGCAAAGAAGTACGGTGCCGCTATCGGCCAGGAGCTGCGGGATGCCGGTGTACAGGCCGCCATCCTGACCTCGACGTGAGGCACCTGCACACGTTGCGGTGCAACGATGGTAAAAGAGATTGAGCGCGCCGGTATCCCGGTGGTGCACATCTGTACAGTTACCCCCATCTCCCTGACGGTTGGCGCCAACCGGATTGTCCCGGCCATCGCCATTCCTCACCCGCTGGGTAACCCCGCCCTCACCCACGAGGAGGAGTTCCAGATCCGTTACAACATGGTGACCAAGGCCCTCAAGGCCCTTGAGACTCCCGTGGACGACCAGACGGTGTTTGACTCCTAATCGCAAACTTCGAAATTGATCAACCGCCATGAACGCAAAGAACCGGCATGGAGTGCACTCCATGCCGGTTCTGCTGATTTCTTTCGTTTTCAGGATAAAAAGATATTCCTGCTATGCCATAAGGGAGATCCCCCCCATATCGGGGGCCGCAGCAGTCATTCCTGCATCGGTCATACCGGCCGCCGAACTGCTCTCAGCGCCCCCTGAGATAGCCGACAGCTCCGCACGGTATTTCTCAATGACCAGATCCCGGTGGACCGCCATGTAGTTGGAGATGGACGCCTCATGGAGGTAGGCATTCTCCCGAAAAGTCCGGGAGAGCCGCTTTTTGGCCAGCTCATGCTGGAGAGAGGCCGCCTTGCGGGCCTGGCGTCTCTGGGCGGCGGCTTTCCGTTGTTTGGCCATCAGAGCTTCCCGGTCCAGATCCATCCGCTTTTTCCCCGCCCGTCCGACCGCCTTTTTCAGCTGGGAGATGGCGGCGCGGATCTCCTGTGTCTGTCCGTCAGAGGTGTGCAGGGCGGCAGTCAGCCGGAGGATCTGCCGGCGGGCGTAACCGGCTGCCGCATTTACATCTGCTTTACTCCTGGCGCGGGCGAGCTTGGAATAGGCCGTCATAGTGGCATCCCCACAGTTGACCGGCGTTTTGAGCTTTTTGAGGGCCTCCCGGTGCTTCTCCACTTCCTCTCTGGCCTGTTTCAATCCCTCTAGGAGCTGATCGGTCTCCTGGTGAGAGCGCTCCAGCTGGTCTTTCAATCTGGAAGAAAACGAATCCTGCGCAGGGTCTGCCTGGCCCTCTTGGGGAAGCTGGGCCTCTTGGGCTGGAACAGTCTGTTGGGACGCAGGTGTCCGAACCGGCGCCGTTTGCCGTGGAGCTGGATAGTTCTGGGGCAAAAAGGAACCCTCAATCCTGCTATTCACGCATGCACACCTCCGTTTCTTTTAAAAGGTATCGTTTAGCAGCTTGGCAGTCCAAAGATACCCTTTCCCGACATTCCTACTTTTTTTATCGACCGAAAGGGGCCTGGAGGTAAGATATTCCACGATTTTTTATCGGGGGAGTTCATTGACGATAGAAAAAAGAGTGCGTTACAACAAAATGTAACGCACCCGCAAGGTGTTAGTTGGAATTTAAGCGAAAAAGGCATGGGCGCCGATGGTGGTGACATAGGAGCGGTTGCGGGCGGCCCAGCTGTTGGGAGAGGTGTTAGGGTTGATAAAGAAGAGTGCGTTGCCTGCGGTGTTTGCTCCATCTAGGCAGAGCTTGGCGGCCAGGACACTCTCACTGTTTGGCGTGGCGTTGATCGATCCGTTGGAGACAGGTGTGAATTGGTTTCTCTGGAAAATCACATCGTAGATGGTATTGGGAAAGGCGGGACTGGAGACCCGGTTGAGAATGACATTGCTCACGGCGATCTTGCCCTCCAGAGGCTGGTTTCCGCTCTCTGCGTAGATGATGTGGGACAGCCAGCGGACCGAATCGGCGTTGTAATAGGACGATCCCGGCAAAAGCGTACCCTCTCCCACATTGATTTTCAGGATATTGGCTCCCTTGTCCCACCAGGCGGTGCCGCCCAGTACACGGGCCAGCGTGGTGGCTGGGAGCAGGCACAGGCCGTCTCTCATCAGAACACCATTGGGCAGATAGAAATAGCGCCCGTTGGCCTCCAGATATTTGGCGTTGATGTGAATGGTCAGAGCGAGCTGTCCGGCCTGGACGGAGATCATCCCGTCCTTCCAGGTGGCAGTTGCGTTTGGATCAAAGGCTTCCAGAATGGGCCAGTAGTGGACATATGTGACCTGATTATAAATCTCTCCAGGTACTTCCGTCTCCAGCGCAACGCCGTCTACTGCGACACGAAAGGTTGAGCTGCTGGCCGCAGCATGACTGCTGAGGGTCAGACAAATGGCCAAACAAAGTGCCACACATAGGGTTTTTTTCTGCATGACGTAGGTTCCTCCTGTAACTACCTGTTTCTGATTCTTCATCAGATTGTAACCATATTGTAACCTATTTAAACTGAAATTGCAAGAGGAACTTTTGTCATCTTCTCGGATATTACCGATTTTGTAACAATTGACTGAAATGACACACAAGATGTCCCGCAAAAATACTGCCTGCCTGTGTCAGATCGGGTCACAGCAGAATGGAAAGGGTTTGCATTGGAATGAGAATGTTGCTATAATAACCGCAGGGTAACCAATACCTCTTATATCATATCCGACTATCAGGTTTCTCCAATCATTCAGATGCTCTGGGTTTTAACCAGCAGTTTGTGCAGGTTGGTGCTGTCCGGGATACAAAAGAAGTCCGCCAGAAGGCGGATATCCGTTGGTGAGGTGTGAGTTTGTACTTAAAAGCGCTGGAGATCCAGGGGTTTAAATCCTTCCCGGAAAAGACGCTGATCACCTTTGGGGAGGAGCTGACTGCAATTGTAGGACCCAATGGCAGTGGAAAGTCCAACCTCTCCGACGCCATCCGCTGGGTAATGGGGGAGCAGTCCACCAAGGCCCTGCGGGGAGGGAAGATGGAGGATATTATCTTCGGCGGTACCCAGACCCGTAAGCAGCAGGGCTTTGCCGAGGTCAGCCTAGTACTAGATAATACCGCCCGGCGGATTGACCGGGAGGAGAGCGAGCTCATGGTGACGCGGCGCTATTACCGTTCTGGGGAGAGCGAATACTATATCAACCGCCACGCGGTCCGCTTGAAGGATGTCAACGAGCTTTTTATGGACACCGGCCTAGGCCGAGAGGGTTATTCCATCATTGGACAGGGCAAAATTGATGAGATCCTCTCAGTAAAGAGCGCCGACCGGCGCGAGATCTTTGAGGAGGCCGCAGGGATCTCCCGGTACCGTCACCGGAAGGAAGAGGCGGAGCGCAGGCTGGAGCGGACCGAAGAAAATCTTGTTCGGGTGAGCGATAAAATCAGCGAGCTGGAGCTTCAGGTGGAGCCCCTGCGCCATCAGGCCGAGAAAGCCAAGCGGTATCTCATCCTGCGGGACGAGCTACGCCTGCTGGAGATCTCCGTATGGATGGACCAGTTGGATCAAATCCGGGCCAATACTGTCCGGCTCAACTCCGATTACGATGGGGCTGTGCGCAGAAAGACCCAGACCCAGCAGGAGGTCGAGGCACTCTACCGGGACGCCGAGGCCTATACCGTCCAGATGCGGGAAAAGGACACCGCAGCAGAGCGCATCCGTTTTGAGATGATGCAGCGCCAGGCGGACGCCAACGAGTTGGAAAACACCGCGGCAGTCTATCGGGCCAATCTGCAAAATAATTTAGAGAATAAGATCCGCGTCCAGCAGGAGCTGGACCGGCAGACTGGCCGGGCGGGGAGCCTGGAGGCCCAGATGCAGCAGCAGCGCGGCCGGTTGGAGGCGTTGTTGTGTGAGATTCAGACCCGGACCCAGTGCCGGGCGGAGAAGGAGAACCAAGCCCGGCAGGCCGCCCGCTCGGCGGAGGCAGTGCTAGGTGAGATAGATGCTCTGCGGACAAAAGAGACCCTGGAGACCGCCTCAGCGGCCGAGGCAAAGGCGCTCCTGTCGGCCCTGGCCGCTGCCGCCCAGGAGGTGCTGGACCGGGACGCTGCCCTCCGGCAGACCCTCTTGGAGGAAGAGCGCCAGCGGGAGGCACAGGAGGGGGAGCAGGCCGCCGCCCAGGCCGCCTTGAAGGAGGCAAAGGCCCAGCAGGTCGCCCTGGGGAACACAGTCAGCGGCTATGCCCTGCGTCTGGAACAGCGCCGCCAGCGGGTTCAGGCCGGGACGGATCGCCACATGAAGCTCCAGATGGAAGAGCACGCCCTCCAGAGCAGGCTTCAGATGCTCTCCGAGATGGAGACCCTCTATGAGGGTTACTCCAAGGCGGTTAAGCTGGTGATGGGGGAGGCCAAGCGGGGCCGGCTCAAGGGGATCTGTGGTCCGGTGGCAGGGCTAATCCAGGTACCGGACGCCTATGCAGTGGCCATCGAGACCGCCCTGG
>JAAWBF010000177.1 GCA_022792555.1 Oscillospiraceae bacterium | reverse complement strand
GTTGAACACGCGGCCCAGCATATCGCCGGACACCGCCAGCTCCAGGGGGTGGCCCAGGAAACGGATCTTGGACTCGGCCAGGTTGATCCCGGCGCTGGCCTCAAAGAGCTGGACCACGGCGTTGGTGCCGTTGACCTCCAGGACCTTACAGCGGCGGGTGGTACCGTCGTGGAGCTCGATCTCGGCCAGCTCGTCATAGGTGACGCCCTGGACGTCGGTGACGACCATCAGAGGGCCGTTGATCTCCTGGATGGTACGATATTCTCTGATCATAGGTCGTCACCTCCCTTTGCAACAATGGCGTCAATCTGGTCGGCCATTTCCTTGGCCATTTCGGCGTAAACTTTATTATACTGGTCGTCAGGGACGCTCTTGGCGCGGCCCATGCGCTCCCGGAAGGGGATTTCAAACAGCGCGGCGGTGGGGGCGCCCTTGGCGATGGCCTCCCGGCACAGCCGGTCATAGTCCAGGATCATGCCCAGCATCTTGTCCTGGCGCTCGTAGCTGGAGTACCAGTCGATCTCCATAAAGCCGTTCTGCTGGAGGAAGTCCTCTCGAAGCATCTTGGCGGTCTCCAGGGTGAGCTGGTCACCGGGGGACAGGGAGTCCTTACCGACGAGCTGGACAATCTCGTTGAGGCTGGCCTCCTCCTGGAGGATGGACATGGCCTTGTCGCGGCTGATCATAAACTGCTTACCCAGGTTCTCGTCATACCAGGGCTTGAGGGAGTCCAGATACAGGGAGTAGGAGTTGAGCCAGTTGATGGCGGGGAAGTGGCGCTTGTAGGCCAGGGAGGCGTCCAGCGCCCAGAAGACCTTGACAATCCGCATGGTGCCCTGGCTGACCGGCTCGGACAGGTCGCCACCCGGAGGGGAGACTGCGCCCACGGCGGTCAGGGAGCCCCGGCGCTCGTCGTCCGAGCCGATGCACTCCACGATACCGGCTCGCTCGTAGAACTGAGCCAGACGGGAGGACAGGTAGGCGGGGTAGCCCTCTTCACCGGGCATCTCCTCCAGACGGCCCGACATCTCGCGCAGGGCCTCAGCCCAGCGGGAGGTCGAGTCGGCGATGACGGCCACGTCGTACCCCATGTCGCGGAAATACTCCGCCATGGTGATACCGGTATAGATGGATGCCTCACGGGCGGCCACAGGCATATCGGAGGTGTTGGCGATGAGGACGGTCCGCTTCATCAGGGACTCGCCGGTGCGGGGGTCCACCAGTTCGGGGAACTCCCGAAGCACGTCGGTCATCTCATTGCCGCGCTCGCCGCAACCGATGTAGATCACGATGTCCACGTCGGACCACTTAGCCAGCTGGTGCTGCATGACGGTCTTACCCGAACCAAAGGGGCCGGGGATGGCCGCCGTGCCGCCCTTGGCGATGGGGAACATGGCGTCTACAATCCGCTGGCCGGAGAGCAGGGGTGTTTTGGGGGGATACTTATGCTTATAGGGGCGGCCCACACGCACGGGCCACTTCTGGACCATGGTCAACTCGTGCTTTTTGCCGTTGTCATCCTTGAGGACGGCAACGGTGTCCAGAACGGTAAACTTGCCGCTCTGAATAGACTCAATGGTGCCGCTCATACGGGGGGGAATCATGATTTTGTGGAGCACTACGGCGGTCTCTTGGACAGTGCCGATGACATCGCCGCCCACTACCTTGGTCCCGGCCTTCACGGTGGCCTTAAACTCCCACTTTTTATCCCGGTCCAGGGCGGGAACCTCCACGCCGCGGGGGAGGTTGTTCCCCTTGACCTTTTTCATGATCTCTTCCAGGGGCCGCTGGATCCCGTCGTAAATGTTCTCAATCAGGCCCGGCCCCAGCTCCACCGACAGGGGGGCGCCGGTGCTCTCCACCGCCGCGCCCGGCCCCAGGCCAGAGGTCTCCTCATAGACCTGGATGGAGGCAGAATCGCCGTTCATGGTGAGGATCTCGCCGATGAGCCGCTGCTCACCCACGCGGACCACGTCTGCCATGTTGGCGTCCTTAAGGCCGGTGGCCACCACCAGCGGACCGGAAACCTTGACAATTTTTCCGCTCAAATTTTCAACCTTCTTTCAGGTTTGTTTTCCAAAGCCTCAAAACTCCGCGCACAACGGAGCCGTTCTCTCTGCCCGTCGCAGGGCGGACACCGTCCGCTAGAGGATATCGGCGCCCACCGCCCGTTCGACTGCGCTCTTCACATTGGCCATTCCAATCCCCAGGGAGCCCTCCTTGCCGGGGATCAGGATGATCGCCGGGGTGAGCTCATCCTTGTAGCGGCCGATCTCGGCCTGCATATGGGCGGCGTACTGCTCGGTCAGATACACAATGGCATATTCCCCTCCCTTGGCCAAATCGTGGAGGATATGCTTGGCCTCCTCCACCTTTTCGGCGGGAAATACATCCAGCCCCAGGGCCTGGAAGCCCAGGACGCTGTCCCGGTCGCCCAAAACTGCAATTTTATACATAGGAATCACGCAGCCTTTCCCGGATCACGTCGGCCCCCAGGTGCTCCATCCGGCCCGAAAGAATAATCCGAATGGCGGTCAGCTCGCTCTCTCTGGCGTAGAGATAGCCAATGACCGGCTGCTCCCCAAAGGGAATCCGCCGGGCCTTTGCCAGATAGCCCATCAAAGCATTGTCGCACAGCCGCTCGAACTCGGTCAGCCGTCCGCTGCCCGGCTGGGAGCGCTCGGCGCCCAGGGCTGCGGCCTCGGCCAGCGCTCCACCAAAGAGGGCGGACAGTTCCCCGGGCCCAGCTGCGGCGATCTTCTCCACCGGGACCTGTCCGCCAGGGACCAGCACCCGGTTTAAAAACTCAGCGCCCCGTTCCATGCGGGCTGCCCGGACCGCCGAGCGCAGATTGGCCGCGTCAATGGCCAGGCGGACATAGCCCAGCAGAAAGTCGCTTCCTGCCGCCTGGGCCGCCGCGATCATCTCATCGTAATAGGCCCGGTCCAAAATCATGTCCGCAGCCTGGGGATCGCCGGAGGCAGCCAGAACGTCCTTCGCCTCGGACACTGCGGTGCGGAAGGGCTCCGAGCAGGCGCTCAAGTCGCTCTCCGCGTACCCAGCCCGCAGATCCTCTGGGCTGTACCGGCCCCCTCGCACCAACAGACGGTCGGAGGAGGTCCCCTTGGCCTCGGCCTTGAGGAGGACCTTGGCGTTGTGATAGTCGTACTTGATGCGGAACACATCCACCAGCTCTGGGTTGGGGATGGCATCGCTCAGGTCCTGGTAAGTCCCCTCCCGTGCCTGGGAGAGCATTTCTTCCAGGGCGGTGGGGGTCAGACGGCCCAGCTCAGCATAGCCGCACTCGGTTAAAATTTTCGCGGCCTCATCGTCGGTGCGGGCGTCCAGCATCCGCTCCATACGCTCCCGGGTGAGAAGGCGGTTCTCCATCACCCGTATCCGGGTGGAGATGCTGAGATAATCCGTGTCTTTCAGCTTTTTCGGCAAGACACTTCCTCCTTTCTCGCCCTTACGCGCCAAAGAGCGTCTGGGCCACCTCGCCCGTCATCCCTTCCTTTTGGAGGCGGACCAGGGTCTCAAAGCTACAATTGACCTCCATGCGCTCACCGGCGAGGATCAGCCCGCCTTGGATGCTCCGGGTCTCGCCGCTCAAGGTGAGGTGCGCTGATTTGCCCAGCAGCTCGTTGGCCTTGGTGACAATCTGCTTGCCGTAGCGGGTGCGGTCCTTCTGGGAGAGGATCACCTGCTCTTTGCCTGTAGCGGAGGCATTCACCGCCAGCTTGGCCAGCAGAGATATGTACTCTTCTTCGGGGAGCTTCAAAAGCTGTTCCAGGGCACTCTGAAAGGCCGCGTCTACCAAGTCCTGCTTGGCGGCGAGGACCTGCTTTTTGGCCTCCAACCGGGCCATGCTCACCAAGCGCTCCTCATGCTCTCCGGCACTCCTGCGGCCCTGCTCCAGCAGCGCCTCCGTCTCTTTTTTTGCTTCGGCCTCAAACCGGGCGGCAATCTCGCCTGCCTCGGCCTTCGCCTTTTCAGTCAGGGCGTCGATCTCCTTTTGGATATCGGCGTCAATCTGACCTGTGATCTTATCAATTCCATTCATGGTTCACACCCACCCTTACGCAGGAAGGGAGTTCATCAGCAGCAGGATGGAAGCCAGCAGGGAGAGGATGGCGTAGAACTCCACGATAACGCACAGAATGATACCCTTGGACCAGTCATCGGGCTTCTTGGCTACGATGTTGATGGAAGAGGCGGCGACGCGGGCCTGATACTTGGCGGACAGCCAGCCGCCGAAAGCCATGGGCAGGCAGGCCACGAAGATGGTCATACCCTCGGTGACGCCAATGCGGGTAAAGTCAATGCCGCCGGAGAAAGCGCCCATGGTAAACAGAGCAAAGAACCAGATAACCAGACCGTACAGGCCCTGGGTGCCGGGGAGAACCTGGAGAATCAGGCACTTGGAGAAGTGCTCAGGGGCTTCACTCAGGACACCAGTGGCGGCCTCACCCACCATGCCGGTTCCCTTGGCTGATCCGATGCAGCACAGCAGTACTGCCAGCGCGGCTCCAATAAAGGCCAGGCCTACTCCACCAAACATTTCCAGAAACGCTACCATTTTACTATTCCTCCTTCATAATATCCACAAATTTTGTGTTGATGGCCAGTGGTTTGAACGGCTTTCCGCCGTCCTTATAAAATTTCCCGAAATACTCCAGGCACTGCAGGCGCAGGTCATGAACGAAGCATCCCAGAATATTTAGGATAAAGTTAAGTGCATTGCCGATGAGGGAGATAATGACAAACGCGATGACATTCCCGGTAATGGATCCCAGGGTGTTAAACACTGAGGCGATGATGCTGCCGGAGAGCATTAGGGCCATAAGGCGGGAATAGGAGAGAACATCCTGGAAGACCCCAGTCACGCCGTTGTAGATGGCGCCAATCAGGGTACCCAGCACCGCGATGCTGGGGGTCTGCCGCAGGCAGCCAATGACCAGCATCACACCGCCAATGGCCAGGACTACAGGGATCCCACCGATGGAGCCAATGCCGCCAATCGCCAGGCCAGCCCCCAGGAAGATGACCCACCAGCTCCCCTCATTGAACAGGGCATCCAGGAAGTGTCCATCCTGGGTCTGCTTGACAAAGCTAATGATCATACCTGCAATGACCTGGATAAAGCCCAGGACCAAGGATCCGATCAAAATTGCCAGGGTATCATTCAGTGGAGTAAACAGGGCCGGCATCTCGAAAGTGCTGGCAGGGTTGATGATCTTCAGAATTTGGGGGATGAAGTCCCCGAAAAAGCCGCCGGTCAAGGCGCCCATAATAAAGGTGGACACCCCGCACTGGCCCAGCAGGGAGAACATATACAGCATGGTTCCTCTGGGCTTTGCCTTCTTTAAGACCACCAGGCTGGCAATCATCATGATCAGGCCATACCCCATGTCGGCCATCATAATCCCGTAGAAGAGGATAAAGAAGGGGGCCATCAGCGGGTTGGGGTCCAGTCCGTCATAGGCGGGCAGACTGTACATCTCTGTCACCATGTTCATGGGCCGGGAGAAGGCGTTGTTTTTCAGCTGCACCGGTACCACGGGGTATTCCTCCGGGGTTGGGTCGGCGCTCTCCCAGGCACAGGAGAAGGAATTTAATACCTTTTCCAGTTTAGCCTGTTCACTGGCGGGGAACCAGCCGTCTAAATAATAGGCAGTCCCAGTCTCCAGTAGCCGCTCCTTAGAGCTCTCCCGCTGGATCTCCTGCCGGATCCGATCCAGCGCCAGCCGAATGCCGTCCCGCTGTCCGGCTAAAGTGGAGATTCCCTTGGTGGTCTCTGCCAGCTCCTGGTCCAGCCGGGCGATCTCAGCGTCCAGCTTGCGGTTGTTCTCGGCGGCGGTCCCGGTCCAACCCCGGAGGTTGGCCCTGGTGAAGCCATAGGGTTTCAGCGCCTGGATGGCCGCCTCCTCTGCCCGCTTGTGGCACACCAACAGCAGGTATTGCAACTCCTTATCTTTTCCCGCCTTGGTAAGTTGGACCAGATCGTCCGTTGCCGCAGCCGCTTCGGCAGTCAGGGTCTCCCAGGGAGCCGTAGCCCCCACACCGCCCAATAGAATCGTGACATCCTTAGTAGAAGCCACATCCAAAGGGACATCCAGCTCCAGCCATGGCTGGAGGGTGGCCTTCTGACCGCGGAGCTTGTTCTGGTCCGCCCTGATCCCGGCCATGCGGCGTTCGGCTTCGTTGGCCTGCTCTGCCGCGGCCAAGGCAGTGTCATAGGCCGCCTGATCGAAGAGCTGCCCCTCCGTCACCTGGGGCCTGGCCTGGAACAGACCGGTCTTTTCCGGTGCATACTTTTTGAGGGTTGCTAAGGCCGATTCCAGTGCGCTCTCCACCTCTCGCGCCTGGGCGGCGGCCTGGGTATCCGGCCGGGCAAGGGCGGCCCATTCCGGGTCGTCCGCCGGTCCGTCCGGCTGGGCGATCTCCACGCACCCCAGGTGCTGAAGCTGCTGCAGGAGCGTATCTCGCTCTGATTGCAGGCCGATGAGCCGCAGCCGCTTCATTTTTACAATGGACATCAGCTATTCACTACCCTTCTGACAATGAGCCCTGCAGCCTTTGACATGCGTCCCTGGGCTGTTTTGCGCAAGGCGCTGCATTGCTCCTTCGTCTCGTCCATAATGGTGCTTATGCGCTTAGCCGCTTTGGCCTCGGCCTCCTTTCTGTACTGACGTGCTTGAGCTTCCGCCTCAGAACGGGCCGCTTCTATCCTGGTCTGCCCAGCCCGCTGGGCCTCATCCAGGATCTGCTTTGCCTGCGCCTGTGCCTGCGCTTTTCGTTCCAAGGTCTTCCGCTCCGTTTCTGTCACGCGCTTGATGACATCAAGAGACATCCTTTCACCGCCTTTCCAGTTGGTTTTTGTCCCACTGTTCAAACCTGACAATAGTAAAATGATACTGTAGATGTTACCAAAATGCAAGTTAAAATTTATAGTTTAGCGATAATTTATCGCCGGTTTAACCGACCGGTTTTTTCTCAAAACAATCGAAATTTCCATCTTTCCTTTGGAAAAAGAACAGTTTTCCCAACCAGACTGGAAATGACCAACAAATTATTCCAAAAATGTTGTACATAATTTGTACATAAATTCAAACGTGCTCACAAAACCGGCGCGGCAGCGGGGGATCTCCGCTGCCGCGCCATAATACTAGAATACAGCTATCCAAAGGTTTGCAGGTAGCCCATTACAAAAATAAACAGAATAATAACAGGTAGAATCCACTTCATATAAAATCGGATCGCCTCCGGGAAACGGATCCCCATTCCCGCGTTTGCCTCCTTCATGAAGTTATCCCAACCCCAGCCCCGGCGGGACACACAAAAGAGCACATAGACCAGCGAGCCTAGGGGCAGCAGGTTATTGGAGAGGAAGAAATCCTCCAAGTCCAGGATATTACTGCCCGGCTTCAGAGGCTGAAAGCCAGACCACAGGTTAAAGCCCAGCAGGCAGGGGAGACTCAGCAGGAAGATCGCCACCAGATTGACCAGCACGGACTTCTTCCGGCTCCACCCCCACTTGTCCATGGGGAAGGTGATGATGTTCTGGAAGACAGCAATCACGGTAGACAGGGCCGCGAAGGACATAAAGACAAAGAACAGCGCCCCCCACAGCCGCCCCCCTGGCATGGCATTAAAGATATTTGGCAGGGTGATGAAAATCAGGGACGGACCCTGGCCTGGATTCACGCCGAAGGCGAAGGCAGAGGGGAAGATCACCAGCCCCACCACCAGTGCCACAAAGGTATCCAGCAGGCCAACGCTGAGGGTCTCTCCCATCAGACGACGTTCCCTTCCGATATAACTCCCAAAGATCGCCATTGCCCCAATTCCCAGAGAGAGGGTAAAAAACGCCTGTCCCATGGCGGCAAAGACGGCCTCTCCCAAGCGGAAGTTCCCTTCTCCATCGTACATCAGATGCTGAAAATTGGGCATTAGATAAAACCGCAGTCCCTCCGCAGCTCCGGGCAGCGTCACAGAACGGACGGCCAGCACCACCAGAATGATCAGCAGACAGCTCATCATGACCTTGGTGATCCGCTCTACGCCATTTTGCAGGCCGAGCGCACACACTCCCATACAAAGCACAACCACAAATGCCATATAGATCAGCATCACGCCGGGCTGCTGGCTTGTCAGGGTAACGAAAATATTGGCCACACCGTCGGCGTCCAGCCCCGTAAATTCCCCCACCGCCATTTTGACAAAATAGATCAGCATCCAGCCGGCCACGGTGGTATAGAACATCATCAGCAGATAGTTTCCAGCCATGCCAAACCAACTGTAGATGTGCCAATGACTACCCTTTGGCTCCAGCTTGTGGAAGGACGTTGCAATACTGGCCCGGCTGGCCCGGCCCACGGCAAATTCCATCGCCATAATCGGCAGGCCCAGAATGGCCAAAAAGACCAGGTAGAGCAATACAAAGGATGCCCCTCCATACTGACCTACAATATAAGGAAACCGCCACACATTTCCAAGGCCAATGGCACACCCGGCAGAGATTAGCACAAACCCCAGCCGGGATGCAAAGGTCTCTCGCTCTTTCACACTTATGCCCCCTATAGTAAATAGTATCTTTGGTGTCGTCCTACTATCATAACCAGAGGGTTTAAAAATGTCAATCTCTATTTGAGTACTATCCGTGTAGCTGGTATCCCCTGTGCAATATTGGGGGCATCCCAAAGTACGTTTGATCTCTCCTACAGCCAGTCGTTTACCACGTCCATTGCAGTGGTTGGTGTAACAAAATTGCGGATCAGCAGCTCCATCAAGCCATCAATGCGGGCAATACTGGTTGTCAGATTGGGAATAGAGATACTCTCCTCCGCACCGACAATTTTGATGCCATAGCTCTCACAGAACAGCCCGCCATTGACTTCCATTTGATCAATAAGGATATAATAATCAAATTTCAATTGTGCTTCACTGCCGGTTTCTTTTTGGGTGTTTACATAAAGTTCTCTCATCTTATGTACCCCTCTCTGCAATTTTTACATCTCGACTGCCTTCCTTCTCCATAGTATATCTTATTTTCCAGCTTTTGTATAGCATTGTTGATCGCAATCTTTCGACAGGGTTCGATGTTGTACATTTTTTTGAACTTTGATAAGGTCTTTTCCCATGTTGCTTGTATAATTCAAAGCTTTTCCCATGCTACTTTGCGTATATAGCAAGCTGGAACCTTATCGGACTATTTGTTTATGTCTACAAAATGGAACCGTCATTGTGGTTGTCAGTCGAAAAATAACCAGAGCTTTTTCAGCTGTTCGATCTCTTATTAGCAAAAACCCGATCCCTCCGCAATCAGCAGAGGAACCGGGCTTCTTTCAGCTTTTATTATCAGGGTGCCAAGGTATATAGGCAAGGATTATTAGAGGAGGGGTTGCATTGAATCCAGTAGATTCTGCCGTTTTGGACCACCGGCTGGGTGGGGGGCATGGGAGTATTGGGGATCGTTTCTACTTGACCTGTAGGCTGGCCGCTGCCATCCAGCACTTGATAGTACAGTGTATTGTCCTCCCCCCACATGGCCGTAAAGGTATTGTCGTCCAACTTGACCAGACGGGCACATTTGACAGAGGTGCTGCCATCAGTCAGCCAATTCAACTTCACTGGGCCCAGATTTTTGTCTGTGTAGAAAAGTGCGACCTTCCAGTTTTGAGCGGAATCTGTCTGGGCTGTTGAGCAGCCCAGGAAGAGATAGCCATCCTTTGAACACTCAAAGCCGCTGCCGATGGCGTTGGTGACGTTCTCTCCAATGTTTCCGGCAAATTTGAACAGCTCCAGTTCCTTTCCGTCTGCCTGAAGGACAAAGGCGCGGGGATACGCATCCCCATGGTCAACTGTTACCATGGTATCGCCGTCAAACTGGACAAACTGCCCAAAAGAGTGGCTGACGTGGTTGGAGGGAAACTCCTCGCCCATGATGGTCTGCATTTGGAAGGGGGTAGCATTCATGAGGAAGGTAATGTTAGATTGATGGCCGTCATATCTGGTACGGGCGGCGTAGAGGACGACCGTGCTGCCGTCCTCGGTCTCTGCCATGCGGGCCACCGTAGAGCGGAATGGCTGCTTGGTATAGGTCTGTCCGCCGTTTGCCGAGACAGCCCCCACCCGATTCCAGGCCTTGTCGTACTGGACGATGCGCCAGACCTCCTGACTGTCGTTTTGGTTCTCATTCATCTGCCCAAAGACGAGGTAATTGTAGGTCTTCCCGGCAAAAAATGTACCAAAAATAGGAAGTTCCCAGGAGAGCTCCTTCGTCGAGACCACATTTCCGCTGGCATCAAAGCGCTCCACCGAGATCGTATTTGTCCCGTCGTTCACCACCAGTCCAGAGACTGTCCCGTCCCCGTTGGCGATGGTATAATATCCAATGGCGTATCCCGTTTTGGGGCGAGAAACACTGTTATCCAGCCGGCCAAAACGGCTGGCATCCTTCCAGTCCAGTCCACTTTTGAGGGGACCTGCGGTGGAACTCTGGGGCCGGGAGGCCTCTCTCAGATCCAGCAGGCGGGACATCACCGCAGCCGCCTCGGCGCGGGTCATGGTATTCTCCCCGTTGAATTTCCCGCCGTCTCCTCCAGTCAGGAGCTTGGCGGCGTAGCAGGTGGCCACAGCGGTCCGGTACGGACTGGGAATGGCGTCAAAATCTGCAATACCGCTCCGGGCGGCCTGGACTGCGCTGGCGCCGGGCAGGGTAAAACCCTGCTTCACCGCCAGATTGTATATCAAAACCGCCATCTCATTGCGGGAGATCGGGGTTTCGATCACCTGCGCCCAGACACTCTCATTGACTAGCTTCGTGCCGCTGGTCAGCTCCTGAGCGGACAGGACTACAGCATAGGGCCGCCACCAAGGGGTACCCTGTCCCTGAGCCGCTGTCTCAGCAGGATAAAAGGCCTTTGCCAGCATGGTGACAAATGACGCATAATTTACCGGCTGAGTGGGGGCGAATTTCCCATTTCCAATGCCCTCAATTACCTTCTGATCCGCCATCTTTTGAATGGCGTCATAAGCCCAATAATTGCTGGGGACATCCTGGAAGCCAGCTGCACCTGCATTGGAGGTAAGCATCACCAGACATAGCAGTAGAGATATGGACCTTTTCATACAAACAACTCCTGTCCGCAATCTATTGAGCGTTCCAGCGCGATTCTTGTTTTTTATGATATCATGGTTCTATTTTTCTGTAAAGTACCTGGCAGAATTTACGCCTTGCCACCCGTCCTGGGATCTGGTAGGATGAGATCGGAATTCCTGCTCCGCCGGCGGGGGAAGACCGCTGCGGCGCTGTATTGAGAGGAGTCCCTGTCATGTCCTTTCTCACCTGGTGCTCCGGTATGCGGGAGCTCTCCCATTACATACTGACACGGGGGATTTTACTCTCCTGTGCACTGTTGACCACCGCGCTTGCGGTCTTCCTCCAGGCCCGGCGGCCCTCAGCGGACGCCCTGCTCCTGTTGGCCTATGGCGACTACATACAGACCATGGCCTGTGTGGTCCTTGGGGCTGGCCTCATCGGCTCCGCACTGATGGAGGATATTCTGACCGTTTCCCCCTGAATAGGCCGGTTTTTTCGACCGGCTATGCCGTCTCCACGAAAGGAGGCGGTATTTTTTTCTCTATTTTAGGGCGGAAACAGCCTGGAACTGCAAGAGCTTTCTTGACAGGCCGGAGGGAATTGGGATAGAATACTAACAAGCTATAACTCAAACATCCGTATCGTATGCGGCCTGCTGCCAGGGTACGGGGAAGAGGAGAGACGCAATGGCAAAAAGCGAAGCCAAACACTACGGCAATGACTCCATCTCAGCCCTCAAGGGGGCCGACCGGGTCCGCAAGCGGCCTGGGGTCATCTTTGGCTCCGACGGCCTGGAGGGATGCGAACATGCGGTGTTTGAAATCCTGTCCAACGCCATCGACGAGGCCAGAGAGGGCCACGGCAGTCTGATCACGGTCACCAGGTATGAGGACTGGTCTGTAGAGGTGGAGGATTTTGGACGGGGCTGTCCGGTGGACTGGAACGAGAAGGAGCAGAAATTCAACTGGGAACTAGTCTTCTGTGAGCTCTATGCCGGCGGCAAATACAACAACCTCACGGGAGATAACTATGAGTACTCTCTCGGCCTCAACGGTCTGGGAACCTGCGCCACCCAGTACGCCTCCGAATACTTCGACGCAGTCATCCACCGGGACGGCCAGGAGTACACCCTCCATTTCGAGCGAGGGGAGAACCTCGGCGGCCTGCAGTCGGTCCCCTGGAAGGGGAAAAAGACGGGCTCTAAATTCCGCTGGAAGCCCGACCTGGATGTTTTTACCGACATTCACATTCCGATCTCCTACTATCTGGACATCATGAAACGGCAGGCAGTCGTCAATGCAGGCGTCACCTTCCGGTTCCGCAATCAAGTAGGAAGCACCTTTGAGATCACCGAGTTCTGCTATGAGAACGGCATTGTAGACTATGTGTCCGAGCTGGCTGGGGAGGTCTCCCTCACCCAGCCGGTATTCTGGCAGGCTGAGCGCCAAGGCCGGGACCGGGCGGACAAGCCGGAGTATAAAGTCAAACTGTCGGTGGCCTTCTGCTGTTCCAACACAGTCAATGTCATCGAGCACTATCACAACTCCTCCTGGCTGGAGCACGGCGGAGCACCGGAAAAGGCGGTTAAATCGGCCTTTGTCTCCGCCATTGACAGCTATCTCAAGGCCCAGAACAAGTACCAAAAAAATGAGAGTAAGCTCACCTGGGCCGACATTGAGGACTGCCTGGTGCTGGTCTCCAATAACTTTTCCACCCAGACCTCCTATGAGAATCAGACAAAAAAGGCGATCAACAATAAATTCATCCAAGAGGCCATGACTGACTTTCTCAAGAGCCAGCTCCAGGTCTATTTTATCGAAAACCCCCAGGACGCCGAGAAAATTGCCGAGCAGGCCCTGATCAATAAGCGTTCCCGCGAGAGCGCCGAAAAAGCCCGGCTGAACATCAAGAAAAAGCTCTCAGGCAGTCTGGATATCTCCAATCGGGTCCAGAAGTTTGTGGACTGCCGGACCCGTGATACAGAGCGCCGGGAGCTCTATATCGTGGAGGGCGACTCCGCTCTTGGAAGCGTCAAACTCAGCCGGGATGCCGAGTTTCAGGGGATCATGCCCGTCCGGGGCAAGATCCTAAACTGCCTCAAGGCCGATTACGGCAAGATCTTCAAAAGCGAGATCATCACCGACCTGCTCAAGGTCCTGGGCTGCGGGGTAGAGGTGCAGGACAAGCGGGCTAAGGATATGGCCCAGTTTGACCTGATGAACCTGCGGTGGAATAAGGTTGTGATCTGCACCGATGCCGATGTGGATGGCTACCAGATCCGCACGTTAATTCTCACCATGCTCTACCGCCTGGTCCCCACCCTCATCCAGCAGGGCTATGTCTACATCGCGGAATCTCCCCTCTACGAGATCACCTGTAAGGACAAGACCTGGTTTGCCTATACCGAGGCAGAGAAGGCCCAAATCCTGGGCAAGCTGGCGGGAAAGAAGTACGGGATCCAGCGCTCCAAGGGTCTGGGTGAGAACGAGCCGGATATGATGTGGATGACTACCATGAACCCCGCCACCCGCCGTCTCATTAAGATCATGCCGGAGGAGGCGGAGCGCACCGCCCAGATCTTCGACCTTCTGCTGGGGGACAACCTCCAGGGCAGAAAGGACCATATCGCCGGAGACGGATACAAATATCTAGAGCTGGCGGATATCTCATAGGCCAGGATCGTTTCAATTGCGAGAAGGAGAAGTCTAAATGGCAAAGAAAACACCCCCTGGAGAAGGGGGGAAACCGGTCAATCATCCCAGCGTCATGGGTCTCAAGGGCCAGGTAGTAGAGCAGCCCATCACCGAGACGCTGGAAGTGAACTACATGCCCTATGCCATGAGTGTCATCATCTCCCGGGCCATCCCGGAGATTGACGGCTTTAAGCCCTCCCACCGGAAGCTGCTCTACACCATGTACAGCATGAAGCTGTTAAACGGCGCCAGAACCAAGTCGGCCAATATTGTCGGCCAGACTATGAAGCTCAACCCCCACGGGGACGCCGCCATCTATGACACCATGGTCCGCCTCTCCAGGGGCTACGGGGCGCTGCTCCACCCGCTGATCGACTCCAAGGGCAACTTCGGCAAGGTCTACTCCCGTGACATGGCCTGGGCCGCCCCCCGGTATACCGAGGCCCGGCTGGACCAGGTGTGTACCGAGTTTTTCCGGGACATCGACCAGGACGCGGTGGACTTCGTCCCCAACTATGACGGCTCTCTCACCGAACCCACCCTCCTGCCTACCACCTTTCCCAACGTGCTGGTCAGCGCCAATCAGGGCATTGCGGTGGGTATGGCCTCCAACCTGTGCGGGTTTAACCTGGGCGAGGTATGTGATGCCGCCGTTGCCTATCTGAAAAACCCGGAGACCGACCTTTTAACCGTCCTCAAGGCCCCCGATTTCCCCACCGGTGGCATTCTGCTGTACGACGCCGCGGTGCTCCGCCAGATCTACCAGACGGGCCGTGGCTCCTTCCAGGTCCGGGCCAGGTGGCGCTATCTCAAGCGGGAAAACCTCATTGAGATCTATGAGATCCCCTATACTACCACGGTGGAGGCCATCATGGACAAGGTGGCCGACCTGATCAAGACGGGAAAGATCCGAGAGATCTCCGACATGCGGGATGAGACCGATCTCAACGGCCTGAAAATCACAATTGATCTCAAGCGGGGGGCCGACCCCGATAAGCTCATGGCCCGCCTCATGCGCTCCACCCCCCTCCAGGACTCCTTTGCCTGTAACTTCAACCTGCTCATCGCTGGGATGCCCCGCGTGATGGGGGTGCAGGAGATCCTGTCTGAGTGGACCCGCTGGCGGATGGACGGGGTGTGCCGGCGGACCCGGTTTGTTCTGCGCAACAAGCAGGAAAAGCTCCACCTCTTGCTGGGGCTCAAGCAGATTTTACTGGACATCGACCGGGCCATCAAAATTATCCGGGAGACCGCCGAGGACGCGGAAGTGGTCCCCAACCTGATGATCGGCTTTGGAATTGACCAGATTCAGGCCGAGTATGTGGCCGACATCCGGCTGCGTAACATCAACCAGGAATATATTTTAAAGCGGATCGCCGAGACATCCAGCCTGGAGGAGGAGATCGCTGACCTGCAAGCCCTGCTGGACGACCCCAAGCGCATCAAAAAAATTATCATCACCGAGCTGAACGCGGTAAAGAAAAAATACGCCCAGCCCCGCCGGACTGAAATCCTCTACGACTACGAGGCAGAGGCCCCTTCCGACCCGGAGGAGGACGTCCCCAACTATCCCGTCCACGTCTTTCTCTCCCAAGAGGGGTACTGTAAAAAAATTACCCCAAAATCGCTGAACATGAGCAGCGATCAGAAGTACAAGGAGGGGGACGGTCCCTTCCTCCAGTGGGAGGGGAACAACCGGGACGAGCTACTGGTTTTTACCGACCGCTGCCAGTGCTATAAAACCCGCCTGGCCGCCTTTGACGACACCAAGGCCAGCGTACTGGGGGAGTACCTGCCAACCAAACTGGGGATGGAACAGGGGGAGAGCGTCCGCTGGGCCTGCATCACCTCGGACTACAGCGGCCATGTGATTTTCTTCTTTGAAAACGGCAAGGCCGCACGGGTGGAGCTGACCGCCTATCAGACCCAGACCCGGCGGAAAAGGCTCACCGGAGCCTATGCCAATAAGTCTCCCCTGGCCGGTGCCCTGCTGATCCAGACGGACCAGGAGGTAGCCCTCACCTCCTCCGACGGGCGCTGCCTGATCGTTCATACCGCAGTCCTGGCCCCCAAGGCCACCCGGTCCTCCCAGGGGGTGGCCCTCATGGCCCTCAAGTCCAAACACCGCCTGGTTGCCGCACAACCTCTGACCGAGACTCAGATTGTCAATTTCCCCCGCTACCGGGCCAAGAGCCTGCCCGCCCCAGGCGCACTGCTCCGAGAGGAGGACCGAGACGCCCAGCAGCTCTCCCTCCTGTCCTGATGCCCCTCTGCTTTTCTCCCGCAAAATCTCCCAACTTTCACGCATTGCATTGTTAAATTATCAGTCATTCTGCGTGCTTGAAAAGGGGGTGTGGAACCAGTATAATAGCCGCACAGCGGCTATGATAAAAATATCAGTTATCGGTTCCTGTGGGGGAACAGTGGGAGGTTTTTATGTCACATATCAAAAAGTATATCCTACCCTATCTCTGGATCGCCATAGCCTCGGTCATACACACCATCGGCTTTAACTGGTGTTATGTTCCCAATCAGATTGGCTTTGGGGGCATCACAGGTGTTGGACAGATCCTCAATGTTTTTATTCCTGTTCTGCCGGTAGGTATGGCAATCCTGCTGCTCAACCTCCCGCTCTTTCTGCTGGGCTGGCGGCTGCTGGGCGGACAGATGCTTGTTTCCTCTCTGTTTGCCACTGTTTTGACCTCTGTCACCATTGATATGCTCTCCGCAGTCTATACCTTCCAACCCATGGATCCCCTGTTGGGGTGTATCTTTGGCGGGATGCTGGTTGGGGCCTCTCTCGGTATGATCCTTCTCCAGGGGGCCACCACAGGGGGTACCGATCTCATCGCCCGGCTGCTTAAGCTGAAATTTGCCTGGCTGCCCATGGGGAAGCTGCTTATGGCGGTGGATTTGGCGGTGATTGTGGCCACCGCCATTGTCTTCCGCCGGTTTGAGAGCGCTCTGTATGGCCTGGTGGCCCTCTATATCTCCTCCATTGTGATGGATATGGTGCTCTACGGTATGGACCACGCCAAGGTGGCCTATATCATCAGCGACCACCACGAGGCCATTACCCAGGCCATTGTCCACGACATGGACCGGGGGGTCACCATTCTCCACGGAGAGGGGGCCTATACCGGCACTGAGAAGCAGGTGCTGCTGGTGGCCTTCAAGCAGCGGCAGATCGTCTCCCTCAAGCGCATGGTCCAAGCCCTAGACCCAAACGCCTTTCTCATTGTCTGCGAGGCCCACGAGGTCCTGGGCGGCGGCTTCCGCAGCTATCAGCAGAATGAAATTTAGCGTTTATTCATTGTTAGGGCCGCGCACTGCTCAACCACTGAATCATGGGCTTCCTCGCTGCACCCTGCTCGGCGGTTGGTAGGGGCGGCCTGCGCCCACCCGATAGGATCATGCCCCCTTGGGGACACATAAACATAAAAAGGAGGCCATTTTTATGCCAGACTTCACAGCATTACAGACCACGCTAGAAGCGCGCGGCTTTGCCACCGCGTACTTTGAGACGGCGGCGGAGGCCGCCGCCTATCTGGACGGCAAAATCGACGGCAAGACGGTCGGAATTGGCGGCTCTATGACCATTCAGGCCATGGGCTTGAAGGAGCAGCTGGCCGCTCACAACACCCTCTACTGGCACTGGGACGGAGATACCCTCTCCAGCGCTGCCCAGGCCCAAGTCTACCTCAGCTCGGTCAACGGGCTGGCCGAGACTGGGGAGATCATCAACATCGACGGTACAGGGAACCGGGTAGCTTCTACGATTTTCGGCCACGAGGCACTCTACCTGGTAGTGGGGGTAAATAAAATCGCCCCCACCTATGACGAGGCCCTGTGGCGGGCGCGGAATATTGCCGCTCCTAAAAACGCCCAGCGGCTGGGCCGTAAGACCCCCTGTGCTGTTCAGGGAGACCGCTGCTACAATTGCAGCAGTCCGGAGCGGATCTGCCGGGCCCTGACGGTCCTGTGGAACAAGCCCAATGGTATCCCCTATGTGGAGGTTGTGCTCGTCAATGAGGCCCTGGGCCTCTGATGCGGCTCCGCTTTTTTCCCCTGGCCTTGGCGCTGATTCTGGCGTTGGGCGGTTGTGCCTCCATCCTCAACCGGCCCTATCAAGTGATCACCCCCCACGCCTACCGGGCCTCTACAGCCTCTGGAAGTTCTGGGATCCCAGACGCCGGGACCTATCAGGATCTGGTCAACCAGATCTTCAGCTTTGTGGAGGACGGCGTCCAAAATGGGGTCATCCGGCTCAAAAACTACAACAGCAAGACGGGGGATGTGGCCGGAGATCTGAGCGCGGCCTGCAATGAAGTGGCCAATGATGACCCACTAGGGGCTTACGCCGTGGATTTTATCAAGAGCGACTACACCCGTGTCGTGAAATACTACGAGGTGAATATCCAGATTACCTATCGCCGCACCCAGGAGCAGGTGAAAAACCTGGTCAATGTCACCGGCACCAGCGCCATCCGCGCGGAACTCAAAGACGCATTGGCGTCCTTTCAGCCTGAATGTGCCCTGCGGGTGGGCTACTTTAACGCAGATCAGGACAATCTCGCCTCTCTCATCCGTCAGGCCTACTATGACACGCCAGAGGCCGCATTCGGGATGCCGGAGTATACCATCACCCTCTATCCGGACCAGGCCCCCAG
Source organism: Oscillospiraceae bacterium (assembly GCA_022792555.1). GTDB lineage: Bacteria > Bacillota > Clostridia > Oscillospirales > Oscillospiraceae > JAAWBF01. The sequence goes on along the minus strand of JAAWBF010000177.1, from coordinate 699 downwards.
CGGACCGCGTATTGTGGAAATTTTACTCTCCTATCCCAAGGATCCGGACCTTCTGCGCAAGGCCGCCGAACAGCTCCGGAAGGAGGCCGCTCTGGTGCTCTCCCTCTCTTATGACAATGCCCAAGGGCAGGAGGCCGCCCTGGTCATCCACGCCGCCCTTCAGGAGCGCGTGACCTATACCACCAGGGAGAAGGGGAAAAACACCACCCAGGCCGCCCTGCTGGACGGCACAGCGGACAGCGAGGGGATGGCTCTGGCCTTTCAGCTCCTGGCCCAGCAATTAGAGCTGGAGTGTGTGCTCGTCCAGGGCAGTCTGGAGGGAGCGCCCCACTTCTGGAACCAGATCCGGCAGACAGATGGAACCTGGCGCCATATCGACGCCACCCAGCCCGCCGCCCTGCTGACCGATGAGGCGCTGTTAAGCCTTGGCTATCAGTGGAACACCGAGCAGTACCACACCTGCCGGGACACCTCTGCCGAGCGGCCCGAAACGCAGAATCTAGCCTTTTAGCCGTTTCCCCCTCCCCTTCGGGGAGGGGGAAACAATTGACTGTTATTATTTTTGTAGATTGCTATCGTATTAACCCTTGACAGCCGCCCGGAAACCCGCTATAATACTCCTTGTTCCCGCAGGTGTAGCTCATCTGGTAGAGCGCCACCTTGCCAAGGTGGAGGTAGCGAGTTCGAGCCTCGTCACCT
>JAAWBF010000176.1 GCA_022792555.1 Oscillospiraceae bacterium | reverse complement strand
CCCCGGCCGCTCAGGCGCCGAGTGGTTCTCCAACCAGTGCCGGGACCTGGGAATCGACCAGATCAACAACCAGGTGGACATCGGCGTGCGGGTGGAGCTGCCCGCCAAGGTCTTTGAGCACATCACTCAGGTGGTCTACGAGTCCAAGCTGGTCTACCGTACCAAACAGTACGGAGATCAGGTGCGCACCTTCTGTATGAACCCCTATGGCCATGTGGTAGCCGAGAATGTGGAGGGGATCAACACAGTCAACGGCCACTCGTACTCCGATCCTGCCCTCCGCAGTGAGAACACCAACTTCGCACTGCTGGTCAGCAACCGCTTTACCTCCCCCTTTAACGAACCCTATCGCTACGGCAAGCACATTGCCTCCCTGTCCAACATGCTGGCGGGGGGGGTGCTGGTCCAGCGCTTTGGCGATCTGGTGGCCGGTATCCGTACCAACGAGCACCGCCTCGGAAAGTCGTTCACCCGTCCCACCCTCACTGCCGCCGTCCCCGGAGACCTGAGCCTGGCCCTCCCAAAACGGCAGCTGGACGATATCATTGAGATGATCTATCAGCTGGACAAGCTGGCCCCCGGAACCGCCAACTATGATACCCTGCTCTACGGCGCAGAGGTCAAGTTCTACTCCTCCCGCCTGGTTCTCTCCGGCGAGTTGGAGACCGCCATGCCCAACTTCTTCGCCATTGGAGACGGGGCGGGGATCACCCGCGGCCTGGCCCAGGCCGGGGCATCCGGCGTCAAGGTGGCGCGGGCCATCAGCCGGCGAATCTAGACCGATAGAAGCCTCAAAATGGCTGATATTGTTTTCCCAGCTCCTCCGGGAGGGGGAAAACAACTGCATATTACCTGAGAAATCCCCCGCCCTTCTGGACGCGAAACAAGTCCTGAAGAGGTGGGGGATTTTTGACGGTTTTATCCGTTGTGTTGCAGGAGAGGATCCAGCTGGATATCCAGAGGCCAGGTCAGAATTTCGCGCAGAGCGGTGCAGGCTTTTTCCGTCATAAAGTCTAACATGGCCTGACCCTGCTCCGGGCTGGCATAGCTGGGGTTGCCGCAGCTGCCGGCCGCAGAGAGATCGTTGGCCAGCCAGCCGACGGTCACCGGCCCCTCCAGGGTAAAGACCTGGTGGGAGGCAAACCGATCCGGCGCGGTGGGAACGGCGCGCTCTAACCGGACAGCCTCTGGCTGGGCTGCCAGCATCAGGGCGGTCTCCAGCTCACCTGCATGGCCGTCAAAGCCCTCGGTTTGGACTATCACCGGCTTATTGGGCAGACTCAGCAGTACGGAGATATCAAGGAGAAATACCCCGACGCCGTGATCCGCCCGCACCTTGTAGCTGACCGCCGTGAGGATAGCGGAATTTCCGCCGTGTCCATTGAGGAAGACAATCCGTTTAAAGCCGTGGCGCACCAAACTCTCGCAGATATCCAGGGCCACATGGTAGAGGGTATCCGGCTGGAGGGTGACGCTGCCCGGAAAGTGCATATGCTCAATGCTCAGGCCGACTGGGAGAAGGGGAAAGACCAGCAGAGGAAAGGACTCCCCCACATCTTCAGCAATTTGATCGGCGAGATACTGCGCGTCAATGCTGTCGGTACCGAGGGGGAGGTGGCGGCCGTGCTGCTCGGTGGCCCCAATTGGGATCATCACAATTGTGTGTTCCTTGTCCAGCGCGTCGATATCAAGCCAGCCTAGTGTTTCATAGCGCTTCTTCGTCATTGAATTGAGGACTCCTTTCCAGAGAAATACTGCCGGGCCACCAAATCGGCCAGTTCTTTTGTATGTAAAACGGCGCCCTGCTGTCCCAACTGAGGCTGTAGCCGGGCGGCAAGCTGTGTGACCTGGGGTGGCATGACAAAGGCTTTCCGCAGGGCCTGCGTCTGGGTGAAGATCTCTGCCGTTGGTCCGTCCAGCAGCTTTTGTCCTTGGCACATGACGATGACCCGCTCGGCATAGTCCGCAACCAGGGCCATGTGGTGGGTGACGACTACAACGGTAAAGCCCCTGTTCTGAAAATCCTTGGCGATGTCCATGATCTGAGCACAGCCCCGGCGATCCTGGCCGGTAGTGGGCTCGTCCAGGATGATGATTTCGGGCTGCATGGCGATCACGGAGGCAATGACAACCTTGGCCCTGTCCCCGGCAGAGAGCGCCATAGGGAAATCCTCCCGTAGAGGCCCCAGCCCGGTCATCTCCAATGCGTGCTCCAAACGCCGGTCAATCTCGGCCTGCTCCAATTTTAGGTTTCTGGGGCCGAAGGTGATCTCCTCCTCCACGGTATTGGCGAAAAGCTGGCGGTCAGGGTTTTGCAGGACAAAGCCCACCTTGGTAGAAAGACGGGCAATGCTGATGTCGCGGGTATTGATGCCGTTTACAACAATATTGCCCTGGGTAGGTTTATACAGGCCCACCAGATTTTTAAGCAGGGTGGACTTTCCCGCCCCGTTCTGCCCGATGATGGCCACAAATTCATGCTTGCGGATCTGGAAGTCTACATCCGTAAGGGCCTGGAATCCGTTGTGGTAACGGTAGGTAACGCGCTCCACCGAGATAGCGGTCTCTGTCATGCTCCCATCTCCTTCCTCGCGCCGTTCAGCAGCTGCCCAATCTGCTGTACCCCCTCCTCCAAGACCACCGGAAAGCCGTTGAGAGCGATCCCCTGCTGTTCCAGCGCGACACAGACCTCAGAGGCCTGGGGAATGGCCAGCCAGGCCTTGTCAAGGACCTCCTGATTCCGGAAAATCTCCTGTGGAGTTCCCTGGGCCAGCACCTCACCGGCATGGAGAACTAAAACCCGGTCGGCAAATTGGGCGATCTCCTCGCTCTTATGGGTCACCATGATAATGGTCATATGGTAGGTCTCCTTCAGCTCCCGGACAACCTGAAAGACCTCCAGAGTACCGATGGGATCCAATTGGCTGGTGGGTTCATCCAGAATCAAAATCTCCGGCTGCATGGTCAGCGCGGAGGCGATGGCCACCCGCTGCTTCTGTCCGCCGGACAGCCGGGTGGGGTCCTTCTCCTCATACCCCTGCATCCGGACGACATCAATGGCCCATTGGGCGTTGCGCCTGATCTCGTCCACGGGCAGTTCCAGGTTCTCTGCGCCAAAGGCGACCTCATCCAGCACCTCAGTGGTAAAGAGCTGGGATTCCGGGTCGTCCAGCACAATCCCAATGTGCTGGGTCAGGGTGGACAAGGCATGTTCTTTGCTGTTGAGTCCGCAGATGGTCACATCTCCAAAATAACTCCCCTCCTGGCTGTGGGGGATGATCCCAGAGAGGACCTTACATAATGTCGTTTTTCCGGCGCCATTTTCCCCCATGATGACCAGAAATTCGCCCTTTTCCACCTCAAAATTGATGTTCTTTAAATTGTATTCCTTCGCGTTAGGATAACGGAAGGAGGCATTTTCCACGCGAACCATAATTTCTGCCATAAGAACCTCCAACGGGGTCACCGCTGTAACATATAATTTGCTGCGGCCAGAACAGCGCAAAAGAGAATCATACCGACTAAAGTCACCATATCAGCCCGCCCCATCTGGATGTCATGGAGATAGCTGCGGCCTTTCCTGCTGCCAAAGGCCCGGACGTCCATCGCAGTTCCAATAAGCATGGATTTTTTCATAGCGCCCATGACCAGGGGAATGACAAGGGTTGGGTAGGCTTTCAGCTTTTTGAGTGGGGTTCCGTCCTCAAATACCGTAAAAGCCCGGAGCTTTTGTGCGTCGGTGATGGTGGTGATCTCATCCTGGAGCAGCGGAACCTGATTCAGGGCGGTCGTAATCATAAAGGCGATCCGGTAGGGGACCCCCAGCTTGACAAAGCCGAGAGAGAGCTCCCGGATTCGGGTACACATAATAACCAGTGGCATCAGACACATGATCACCAACAATCGAAAGCCTAACAGAAGACCAAATTGGACCCCCTCTACTGTAATCCGGCCCATCCCGCCCACCAGCGGAAGGAACTCCGGAAGGATGGGATCGATCAGCGAGGTTTCTCCCCGCTGGAACAGACACTGGATGAGGACCACAAAGGCGATCAGCCCAACTAACAGCTTGAGATACCCGCCAAGCTCCCGCATGGGAATCCCGGAGATCTTCCAGCCGAGCAGGAGAAAGACGAAAATGACAGCCAGCACAGGGAAATTCCGCGTCATAAAGACTAAGATGGTCAGCATCAAAAGCAGGATGATTTTGACACGGGCATCCAGCCGGTGAAGAAAAGAAGTTCCAGGATAATATTTCATACAGCTTCGCCCCCTTTATGGAAAAGCAATCGAAAATTTCACAAAAAGAGACGGAGGGGCCGCCGGACCCGCTCCGTCCTGCGTGCCTATGGACGTGTCCCAAGCACAGCGTTTTTATCTGTGTTCCCCCGCCTCCGGCGGGGGAACCGCGCAAATAAGGCTTCGCGGTGGACCCGCCCTGTGCCTATGACTGGTGCTTGTGCTCCTCATATTGCCTGCGCATCTCTGCGTCCAGCGCGGAGCTGTTTTCCATGGTATCGTAGGCCGGGCCCACAAAAATTCCGATTTTAGGGAGTCCTGACAACAGCGGAATCCCAATGATCACCGCGCCAAGGGTAAAGATCAGACGCTCCAGCGGAACGGTGACGGCTAACAGCTTGAGCAGATCCGCAGGCAGCTCCATGAGAAGCATCACAAAGACACAGTTGACCGCCTGCGCTACGATGTAGCAGGGATAGATGCAGAGATAGAGGCCAATCGCCTTGACCAAGAGGGTCTGCCGCTCCAGCAGTTTGGCGCCCAGAATACCGCCGACAAGAGACATGACAATACCGACACCCCAGACGGTAACACTGTAGATCCAGGCCTCCCGTGCCGCAGGGAAAAACAGCCAGTAAACGGTCCCCAAGGCGATGATAAGTACAGCTGGCTTCCAGTTCTTCCGGCAGATAAAACCGGCGGCCAGAGCGTTGGAGGCCCCGGTAAGACAGGTGAAAATGCCGACATTTGCCGTGTGGGGCGCAATGAGCGTGCCGATAAAGTCACCGATCAGGGCGGAAAGAGCGCCGGGGATGGGGCCAAACATAACACCGGCCAAGGGCGCAAGCGTATAACTG
>JAAWBF010000175.1 GCA_022792555.1 Oscillospiraceae bacterium | reverse complement strand
GAACAGCCTGGTGGTAGCCACCCCCCTGATTCTCACCGGACTGGGGATCGCCCTGGCCGCCCGCTGCGGGATCATCAACCTGGGCGGTGAGGGACAGATCATGATGGGGGGCATTTTTGCCACCGTCGTGGGGACCATGCCCGCCCTCCAGGGACTCTTCCCGCCCCTCCATGTAGCCCTGTGCCTCATCGCCGCGTTCCTGGGCGGCGCGCTGTGGGCGGTCGTCCCCGGCTACTTCTTCTCCAAGCACGGGGTAAACTTCATGATTACCACCATGCTGCTTAATGACATCGCCACCGGTATCACCGCAGCCCTGGTCAAGGGCCCCATGCTCGCCCCGCCGGGCACCGCCCCCCAGAGCGAGATGGTGGCCGAGGGCGCCAAGCTGCCCATTTTCCTGCCCGGAACCCGGCTCCACGCGGGGATTCTCCTGGCGCTGCTGCTGACCGTCATCGCCTACGTCGTCCTGTTTAAAACCTCCTACGGCCACGATCTGCGCACCCTGGGCGAAAACCCCACCGCCGCCCGGCACTCCGGGATCAACGTGTTCGGGATGCAGATGCTCATTGTCATTGTGGCCGGCGGACTGGCCGGAATGGCCGGTTCCACCGAGATCCTGGGCGCGCAGTACCGCCTGCGCTCCGGCTTCCTGAACAATTACGGCTATGAGTCCCTGGCCGTGGCCATGCTGGGGCAGAAGCACCCAGTGGGTGTGGTCATCGCGGGGATCCTCTTCGGCGCGCTGAAGGCGGGCCGCCGGGGGATGGCCCAGGTGGCCGACCTGCCCACCAGCTTCTCCATGGTCCTCAGCGGTGTGATCATCTTCTTTGTGGCCATCAGCCCCATTTTGATGAAGCTGCCCCGCTATCTGGCCCTGCGCACCATGAGCTCCGCTGGACGCCGTCCTGCATCGGGCGGCTCCCAGGCCGCATAAAAGAGAAAGGAGACTCTGCTATGGAAGCGTTTTTGTCCATCTTTAGTGCGGATTTCTTCTACGCAGCTGTCCGTATGGCCGCTCCCATCATCCTGGCCGCCGTCGGCGAGGTCATTCTGGAACGGGCGGGGATCTTTAACCTGGGCATCGAGGGCTGTATGCTCCTGGGGGCCTTTACCGGCGTCCTGGGGGCCTACTGGACCAACAGCGCCTTGGGCGGACTGCTGATCGCCATCTGCTTCGGCGTTCTGATTGGACTACTCTTCGGCTGGGCCACCATCTCCCTGCGGGCCAACCAGGCCGTGACCGGCACCGGGTTAAACATCCTGTTTTTAGGGCTGACTTCCCTGCTGGGACGCATGATCTGGGGCGTTCAGGAGGTCCCTACCACCGTCGATTCCTTTACGGCACTCCCCATCCCCCTGCTCTCCAAAATCCCGGTTCTGGGGCACATCCTCTTTGACCATACCCCCCTGGTCTATCTGGCCTACCTCATGGTCCCAGCCGCAGCCTTCTTCCTCTACCAAACCACCTGGGGGCTCAAGATCCGGGCCATCGGCGAGTATCCCAAAGCCGCGGATACCATGGGAATCCACGTCCTGCGCTGGAAGTATGCCGCCGCAGTTTTCGCCTGTGTCTGTGCCTGTGTGTCGGGGGTCATCCTCTCTCTGTGCTTTACCAACCTCTTTACTGACAACATCTCCGCCGGCCGCGGTTATATGTCAGTGGCCTGCGTCATTCTCGGTCAGTGGAATCCCTTCGGCGCCCTGGCTGGCGGCCTCATATTCGGCGCGGGCAACGCCCTGCAGATGCGTCTCCAGGCCTATGGCGTCCCCATCCCCACCGACCTGCTCCTGGTCATCCCCATGACTCTGGCGCTGATTATGGTCCTTCTCATCCGCGGAAAAGCCTCGGCCCGCCCTGCGGCCCTGGCCAAGCCTTATGAAAAATAGCCTATCCGCAGCAAAAACGGCCTGTCTGGCATGAAGTTAGACAGGCCGTTTTTCCACAGACTGGTTTTCCTTATTTTTGAAGATTATTATCCCTCTGGATGAGCTTCCAAAGCTGGATGACGACGGTGGGCAGGAGGGCCAGCACAGCGGCCAGACCCAGCTGTCCGGGGGTAAAGGGGGCGATTTGGAACAGGCCGTTCAGACCGGGGATGAGGAGGACAGCGGCCAGCAACACCGTACCGGCGGCAAAGGCGCCCAGGCTGGCTGGGTTGGAGCCCAGCCCCAGGCGGACCAGCGGCTGTGAACTACGGCAGTTGAAGCCGTGAAACAGCCGGGCCAGGGTGAGGGTCGCAAAGGCCAGGGTCATGGCCAGGCCCTCACCGCCGTTGGGGGCGCGCAGGCCGACCGTATAGGCACCCATGGACGCCGCGGCCAGGAGAAGGCCATAGCCCAGGATGCGGAGGAGGACTGGGCGGCTGAGGATGGGTTCTTTTGGATCTCTGGGGGGCTGGTCCAAAAGGGAATCTCCCGCCGGCTCCACCCCGATGGCGATGGCGGGCAGGGAGTCGGTGATCAGATTGATAAAGAGCAGGTGGACCGCGGCAAAGGGCATGGGCAGATTGGCCAGGGCGGTCACGAGGACGCAGAGGATCCCGGCCATGTTGCCAGAGAGCAGGAAGGTAACGGCGTTTTTGAGGTTGGTATACACCCCCCGGCCATTGACCACCGCCTTGACAATGGTGGCGAAGTTATCGTCCGCCAGGATCATAGAGGCGGCGTCCTTCGAGACCTCTGTCCCCGTGATCCCCATGGCCACTCCGATGTCAGCTGCCTTGAGGGCCGGAGCATCGTTGACCCCATCTCCTGTCATGGAGACAATGCGTCCTTTCCGCTGCCAGGCTGATACAATTCGTATTTTATGCTCTGGTGATACCCGTGCGTAGACGGAAATCTGGTCCAAAACCCGGTCTAATTCGGCGTCATCCATGCCGTCCAGCTCAACACCGTCAAGCGCAGTATCTCCTGGCCGCAGGATTCCCAGGGTCTGGGCAATGGCGGAAGCTGTGACCTTGTGGTCTCCGGTAATCATAATGGTACGGATTCCGCCTCGGACGGCGTCTGACACCGCCTGGATCGCCTCAGGCCGGGGCGGGTCTATCATGGAGATCAGCCCCAGGAAGGTGAAGTCCCGCTCGTCCTCCAGCGTGAGGGGATCCGGCTGAGAGAGGGTCCGGCACGCAAAGGCCAGCACCCGCAGGCCCTTCTGGGAGAGCGCCTGGTTGACCTGGGCGATCTCCGCCCGGCGCTCCTCTGTCATGGGGACCGGGCCGTCCCGGGTCATGAGCAGGGCAGACCGGGCCAGCAGGACGTCTATGGCCCCCTTGGTATAGAGGGTCAGAACGCCGTCGAGGTCGTGGAGGGTGCTCATGAGCTTGCGGTCCGAGTCAAAGGCCAGCTCCCCCAGGCGGGGGTGCTGTGCCCGGTACTGCCGCTCGTCAATCCCCAGACGGTCTCCAAGCTGGACCAGGGCCACCTCGGTGGGATCTCCGATTGGGGTACCGTCGGCCTCGTCCGTGGTGGCGTCACTGGCCAGGAGGGCCGCCTGAAGTAGGCGGTTTTGCAGGGGATCTGACGGGTCCAGCGCCTCCGCCTCCAGCAGGACGCCGCCCACATAGAGGCTCTGGGGGGTCATCCGGTTCTGGGTGAGGGTTCCCGTCTTATCCGAGCAGATGATAGACACCGCCCCCAGGGTCTCTACCGCCTTGAGGTCCTTGATGATGGCGTTTTGCCTGGCCATCTTCTGAGTCCCCAGGGCCTGGACGATGGTGACAATGGCGGACAGAGCCTCTGGAATGGCGGCCACCGCCAGGGCAACGGCAAACATCAGGGCGTCCAACACCGGCTTGTGCCGGTAGATCGACAGGCCGAACACCAGGGCGCAGACCACCAGAATCATCCCCGCCAGCCGCTTGCTAAAGGCGTCCAGGCTCTGCTGTAACGGCGTCTTGCGCTGCTGGGTCTGATTCATCAGGGCGGCGATTTTACCCAGCTCAGTAGCCATCCCCGTCCCGGTGACGAGGACAGTCGCCCGGCCATAGGTAGCCAGGGTGCCGGAGAAGACCATGTTCTTGCGGTCCGCCAGCGGGGTCTCCGCCTGGGGGAGGGCGGCCTCCACCTTCTCTACCGCAGTGGACTCCCCGGTCAGCGCGCTCTCGTTGACCTGGAGGGAATAGGAGGCCAGCACCCGACCATCGGCTACCACGAGATCACCTGCCTCCAGCTCTACCAGATCACCTGGGACCACCTGGGAAGAGGGGAGGACCATTCTGGTCCCGTCCCGGATGACTTTCGCCGTCGGGGCGGACATGGCCTTGAGACTCTCCAGAGACTGCTCTGCTTTCTGGTGCTGAACAGTCCCTAAAATAGCATTGAGGATCACCACTGCGAAAATCACAAGGGTACTCTCTCCCTCCCCGGCTGCCAGTGCAACCCCGGCCGCAACCAGCAGGAGGAGGACCATCAGGTCCTGAAACTGTGCGATAAAAACCTGAAAGAGGGTCTTGTGCTTGCCCTCCGTCAAGGTGTTCGGACCATACTCCTCCAGGCGCTGGGCCGCCGCTCCGGCAGACAAGCCCTGCTGTCCATCCGTCCCCAGCTGCTGTAATGCCTGCTGCGGGTCCCAGGTATGCCACGGGTGTTGGTGTTGTTCCATGTCTCTTTTTCATCCTTTCATAGAGTGAATTTTATTTCCCTCTCTATCCGCCTAATTGTGAATTATATTACCTTCCAGCCGTGATGTCAAGTGTACCCAGACATCGGGACACGCTCGTCTCATAAATTCCTATCCAGCTGAACGGTATGGACAGCACGGGGGCCGATGGGGACATCGGCCTCTCTGTAAAATAGTTCTGAAAGACAGCACAAATGGGAGATTTAGGAGTGTATGAAACGGACATGGGTGCCAGAAGTACCCCTCTTAATTTATAAATTATTCATTTTTTAGTCATGATTTCGCCGCATTTTCACAGTATCATATCTTTGGACACGGAAAGAGACCCAAGAAATTCTCTCAACACATCCTATCCCTTCCAATTCATCCCCCTCAGACACATAACACACACCTCAAAAGCCCCCGGTCATCTGGCCGGGGGCTTTTGGGGTGTGCAGGCGTGCTGCCAATCACCGGATAAAACCGGATCGTTGAAAAGCGTCAATTCTATGGTATAATAGCCGCAAGGCAGCCATTAGAGTGTGTCGAAAAAGTGACAAGCACTTTTTCGAGTTGGTTTGCGGCCCGACTGCATGCACGCACTGTCCACCTTTGGTGGGCAGAACGCACACTTGCGGGCCGATGCGTGGCTTTTTTGACTGTCTGATAATATCTTGTTCAGTATCTCCGAAACGGGACCATATCATACCTGGTTTCTACTTTGGCTATAGGAAGAGAAAGGAGGCGGACGGCATGAAAAAACGGGTGGTGGCTGCGCTGTGTGTACTGGCCTTTTGTCTGAGCCTGCTGCCCGCCCTGGCGGCCGGGAGCCAGACGGAGGTTATTCACCTGGCGGTCAACGATCATTTTTTTGACCGGGAGTTTAACCTGTCTACCATGCCGGTGAGCATCGGCAATGTTATCTATGTGCCGTATATGGTGTTTGACAGCTCGGCTGCTGGGGTGGATTTTCACATTTCCTACAGCCAGTCCAGGGGGGGCGGGGAGTACACCCTCACCCTCTACAGCCTCCAGGGCAGGCTGACCTTTGACCTGGTGCGCGGAACTGCTGTAGGCGAGTCGGGGGAGCAGCTCAATATGAGCGCCATCCTCCGCAACGGCCGGCCCTTCATCCCCATCCAAGCGGTATGTACTTACTTCAACCGCCTGGCGGGGGAGACGGTGATCCAGTATGTCTACACCTCTACCGACTACGGAAGCCTGGTTCGGCTGCGCAACGGCGATGCGGTCCTCTCTGACAGCGCCTTCAAATCCTCCGCCATGGGTTCTATGCGTATCCGATATGAACGCTACCTACAAAGCCTGATTCCGACTCCGGCTGCCAGTCCCTCCCCCTCTCCCAGTCCTGCCAATCCCACGGTGCCTACTACCGCTGTAACCCCCCTCCCCACCCCGGCGCCCCCCTCCCCACCCTCTGTCCCGCCTGCGGTAGTGACGGCGGCGATTCCCTCTCCAACCCAGACAGAGCCGGCAGAGACACCCGAGCCGGACGAGAAGGAACTTCAAGTTTATTTGGCGTTCCGGTGCGGTATGGACAGCCGGGTGGAGCAGCTGCTATCTATCCTGTCCAATCGGGGGATCACCGCCCTGTTTCTATTTGAGCCGGAACAGCTGGCGGAGCAGGCCGATCAGGTCCGCCAGGTGGTAGGGGGAGGCCATAGCCTGGGATTGATAGTCTCTGGCAATGATCCAGAGACCCTTTTGGCCGCGCTGGACGCGGGAAACGCACAGCTGGAGCGCCTTGCCTGGACGCGCACCCGCATCGCCATGGTCTCCGGCGGAAGACAGCGGACCATCAACCAGCTTACAGAACAGGGCTGGCATTGCTGGCAGGACAACCTATCCCCGACCTCCAGTCCATCCAACACTCTGCCCGCCCGGATTTTGAACGCGTTAGACCGGCAGCAGACCGTTGCGAGGATTACGCTGGACGGCGGCTCTGCCACCCTCTCCGCCCTGCCGCGCATCCTTAGCCAGCTGCTGGAAGAAAAATGCCGCATCCTCGCGCCGCTGGAGAGCGATTTTTAATGACAGTCAATGGTTTCCCATTCTTGGAGGAGAGGTGGAAACCGGCACCGACAATTTTGAAGATTGCGCGAAGTGCGCGTATTAGATATCAGGGAGGTATTGTCATGCAATCCGTCTATATGGACAACGCAGCCACATCCTATCCAAAGGCCCCCGGCGTAGGGGAGGCCATGGCCGACTATATTACCAATGTAGGCTGCAACATCAGCCGGGGCGGCTATCAAAGTGCCTATGATGCCGCGGCCCTGGCCCTGGAGACCAGGGAACAGCTGTGCCGGCTGGTCCACGGCCCCAGCGCCCGGAATGTGATCTTTACCCCCGGCGCCACCCACTCCCTTAACTACCTGATCAAGGGGCTTTTAAAGCCGGGAGATCGGGTTGTCACCTCGCCCATGGAGCACAACGCGGTCCTGCGGCCTCTTACCCAGCTCCAGGCCCAGGGGGTGGAGCTGGCCTTTTTCGATTGTGATAATACGGGGACCCTTCAGCTGGAGACAGCGGCGGACAAGCTCACAGGGGCGGCGGCGGTGGTCCTCACCCACGCCTCCAATGTCTGCGGCACTATTTTGCCGCTGAAAGAGATTGGAGCGCTGTGTGCCGAGCGGGGGATTATATTTCTAGTGGATGGCGCCCAGAGTGTTGGAGTAGTCCCAGTGGATATGGCCGAAATGCACATAGACGGCCTGGGTTTCCCAGGGCACAAGGGCCTGCTGGGTCCCCAGGGGATTGGCGGCATGGTCGTAACGGACGCCCTGGCCGCCCGGCTTACGCCGCTGGTGGCGGGCGGAACGGGTAGTGTCTCCCATGAGCTGGTTATGCCTGATTTCCTGCCCGATCGATTTGAGGCCGGGACCCTTAATCTGCCGGGGATCTATGGACTCCATGCCGCATTGACCTATCTGGAAGAACAGGGAGAGGCCCTCCATGGCCGGGAAGCCAAGCTGGCCGGTCATCTCTGGGCGCGGATGAAGGAATTCGAGGGGATGGGCCTGCGGGTGGTGGGGGTGGACGATCTCACCAAGCGCACCGGCGTGGTCTCTGTGGACTTTCTGCACGCCGATAATGGCGAGATGTCCTTCCGGCTGGAGCAGGAGTATGGCATCCAGACTCGCTGCGGCCTCCACTGCGCCCCCACGGCTCACCAGACCCTGGGGACCTTCCCCCAGGGAACGGTCCGTTTCTCGGTGGGGCCGTTTACCAGCTTTGAGTCGATTGACTATGTCCAGGATGCTGTCTACCGTCTGCTATTGGAAACGGGCCGGGCGTCCTGATGGAGAAGCCGTTTTGTACTCGATAGGTGCAGCCCCGGAGCAAAAAGGCGGAAACTAGGGATCAATTGGGCTTCCCATCAATATACTGCAAATTTTATAGAAAATTTAGAACGGCTGTTTGCATTTTCGATTTCTCTATGGTATAATAGTCCTATCAAATATCGGCTGTCACCTGACATATCGCATATCCCCTTTTAAAAAGGAGGCCCTGTTATGAAACGTCTGACACCCAAACAACAAGAAATTTATAAAAGCATTGCCGCCTACCAGAGCGAACACGGCTACCCACCCTCTGTACGAGAGATTGGAGCACTTGTGGGTCTCAAGTCTCCCTCCACGGTCCACTTCCACCTCAAGGGGCTGGTGGCTGCCGGAGCGATTGTCCGAACCAAGGGCAAGACCAGAGCAATTACCCTCGCCCCCAACACGGATTTCAAACTGGAGCTGGAAGAGGAGCCGATCTCCCAAAGCGATCAAATTCCCATTGTAGGCAATGTGGCTGCCGGTTCCCCTATCTTGGCCCAGGAGTGCATAGAGGATTACCTCACCTTTGATACAGGCCATCTGAAAGGAGAGCATTTTGCACTCAAGGTACGGGGAGATTCCATGCTGGAGGCCGGCATTCTGCCGGGTGATCTTGTAGTGGTCCATCAGCAGCAGACCTTTCATAACGGCGATATTGTCGTTGCCCTCTTTGAAGAGGAAGCTACCGTGAAAACCCTCCAGCGCCAAGATGGAATCACTTGGCTTATGCCTGCCAACCAGAATTACCAGCCCATCAACGGTACGGATGCCGAGCTGCTGGGCCAGGTAATCGCCGTAGTCCGGTACTATTAACCCATGAAGCTGATATCCTGGAATGTCAACGGCCTGCGGGCCTGTCTGGGCAAAGGGTTTTTAGACTTCTTCCAGGCAGCAGATGCAGATATTGTCTGTCTACAGGAGACCAAGCTCCAGCCAGGACAGGTGACACTAGAGCTGCCTGGCTATGCTCAGTATTGGAACAGCGCGGAGAAAAAAGGGTACTCTGGTACAGCCATCTTTACCCGGCAAACACCCCTGTCGGTGACATACGGCCTAGGTCTGGAGGAATTTGACCATGAGGGCCGGGTGATTACGGTTGCCTTTGAATCCTTCTTTCTTGTAAACTGCTATGCACCCAATACCCAGCGTGACTTGGCCCGCCTGCCCTACCGCATGGGGTGGGAGGACGCCATGCGGGCATATCTCCAAAAGCTCGATCAGATCCGCCCGGTGATCTACTGCGGAGATCTCAATGTGGCCCATCAGGAGATCGATCTCAAGCACCCCAAGGCCAACCGAGGCAATGCCGGCTTTTCA
This sequence comes from Oscillospiraceae bacterium, assembly GCA_022792555.1. GTDB lineage: Bacteria > Bacillota > Clostridia > Oscillospirales > Oscillospiraceae > JAAWBF01. Next base: position 20,566 of record JAAWBF010000175.1, on the reverse strand, counting down.
GATGAGGAGCGGGAGAAGATGACAGCCCTGCTTTCTTCCGGGTTTGTGGACACTTTCCGCGCCCTCTATCCCCAGACCACTGACGCCTACTCCTGGTGGAGCTACCTCCACCGCGCCAGAGAGACCAACGCCGGCTGGAGATTGGACTATTTCATCGCCTCCCAGCGCCTGTTCTCCCAGGTAGCGGACAGTAAGCTCCTCACCCAGGTCTATGGCAGCGATCATTGCCCCATTGAGCTGGACCTGGTGGAACCCTGCTTGCCTAGATGAAGCGCGATAGGAGGCACTGAGATGGGGAGGACACAGAGTGTCTCTCAATTTGGTTCTTAGAGCTATTGCAGAGATTTGTTGGAACAGCAAATCTCTGCGATTTTTACCAAATGCGCCGTAAAGCCCCTTTAGGCATGGGGATATAAGGCGCTTCCCTTTTCAAAGATTTTGCGGTGAAATATTCTTGGTGATTTAATGGAGTATTCCTACAAATTTCGGATATATCCGAATAAAACGCAGGAAAACTTGATACAAAGGACTTTCGGCCGCTGCCGGTTTGTGTTCAACTATTTCCTTGCTGAGCGGATGGGTCAGTACAAGCAAACCGGTCATGCTCCGACACGTTTTCAGCAGGACAAAGCCTTGACTGTGCTGAAAAAGGAACTGGAGTGGCTACGGTCGCTGAACCGAGAATCCCCCGGCTTTAGCCGGGGGGAGTGTCAAATTATTTGTTTTTGTGAAAATTACATTTTCCTACATAAACCGTCAAGTTTCTTTTCGCTCTAACAGCCTTATATTCGGCTAAAAACTGGGTTTTATTTGCAGGATATACTAAAAAAGAAATTTATTTTACTTAAAATTGCTTTTTTATCCTTTTTAAGTACATAAAAAGAGATCTGGCTATGTTCTGTTACCGCTTTTATTACAAAATCGGAAAAAAATCCTGCGTTTTCCCAAATAACAATTGACATTAAGGGGGCATATGTTATAATGATGTCAGTTTCTACATAAACATAGAAATTCATGGCAGTTTCAGAAGAAAGGAAGGAATGTATGAAATCAACCGGAATTGTTCGAAAAGTCGATGAGCTGGGCCGAATTGTGCTCCCTATTGAGCTGCGCCGTACCTTGGATATCGCGGAAAAGGACTCATTGGAAATCTATGTAGATGGCGCCTCAATTGTCCTGAAAAAGTATCAGCCCGCCTGTATCTTCTGCGATGACGCAAAAGATGTGGTCAATTTCAAGGGAAAAAATGTCTGCCCTAACTGTATCAAGGAGCTCCAAGGGAAGTAAAAAGGCATGCCGCAAATAGGAAGCGCCCCTTCGGCCAGTCCGGACCGGAGTGGGCGCTTTTATAGTCTGTAAGAAGAACTCTCAATGTTAGAACTTGCAGGTTTTTTCTTTTATGAGAGGAGTACACAGGACGGCTACGGTATCCTGTGGAATTGGACGTTAGGATTTTGGCTGATTGATGAGGGCTTGCTGGTAGAGCGCTCGCTTTGGCAGGCCGGTTGTTTCGGCGATCTGCTTGGCCGCGTCCCGCAGAGACCAGCCCTCCGCGACCAGGGCGGATACCTGCTTCACACCCTCTTCTATGGTGGGCCTGTCCTCCTCCTGGGGAGCGGCACCCGCTACCACCAGGACAAATTCTCCCTTGGGCTGGTTTATGGCATACCATTGGACTGCCTCTTCCAGGGTGGTGCGGCGCACCTCCTCGTGGAGCTTGGTCAGCTCTCGGCACAGGGCAATCCGGCGGGTGCCGCCAAAGGTCCCCGCCAGGTCCCGGAGGGTGGCACACAGCTTATGAGGGGCCTCGTAAAAAATCATGGTGCGGGTCTCCTGCGCCAGGGAGGCTAAGTGGGCCTGCCGGTTTTTCTTATTCATAGCCAGAAAGCCCTCAAAGGTAAACCGGCCGGTGGGCAGACCTGAGATCGACAGAGCGGTTATCAGGGCGCAGGGGCCGGGGAGGGCCACCACTTCTACCTGATGGGCGGCGCACAGTGCGACTAGGTCTTCCCCCGGATCGCTCACCGCAGGCGTTCCCGCATCTGTCACCAGGGCGCAGCATTCCCCAGACAGCAGCCGGGCGAGGATAGCCTGTCCGCTCTGCTGTGTGTTATGCCGATAGTAGCTGACCAGGGGCTTTTTGATGCTTAAGTGATTGAGAAGCTTGAGGGAGACGCGGGTATCTTCCGCAGCAATAAAGTCCACTGCGGTCAAAACGTCCACGGTACGGGTGGAGATATCCCCTAAATTGCCGATGGGGGTTGGAACCAGATAGAGCGTTCCGGCCATGTTTAAGTTACCTCCAGTTTGATAAAAATGTAAAACAGACATCGGGATTTTCTCTCCGGCTGAGAGAAACCAGCGCGGTCTGTTTTCCATCAGGCGTTAACTCTGTATCATGTGTACAGGGACCACAGTTAAGCCAGGCCGTCCCTGCCGGACCGCCTCCAGCAGAATGGCGGATGGAGGGTGGTTGATACTGTGCTGGACCATCTGGAGCCGTTTGGGCTCCAAGCCATGTCCCCGCAGGGCCTCCATCACATCGGTCAGCCGCTCTGGCCTGTGGGCCAAGGCAAAGCGCCCGCCATTGCGCAGCACATAGCCCGCAGCGGCGCAGACCTGGTCCAGGGTACACCGTTCCTCTCCCCGGCGGGGCCCGCCTGACTGTCCCGTCCCTGCGGCAAACCAGGGGGGATTGGAGATCACCAAGTCCCATTGTCCCGCAGGTAAAAGGGTGCGGTAAGCGCTGAGGTCGCCGGTCAGAATCTGACCGGTCAGGCCGTTGCGCTCCAGATTGTTTCTGGCCAAGGCGGCGGCCTCGGCTTCTAATTCTACGCCCATGAGCCGGAGGTTTTCTGCCCGGCCGGCGAGGAGCAGAAGAAGCACCCCGCCGCCGCACCCCAAATCACACACCCGATCGCCGCGGTGAACCGTCGCAAACGCCCCCAGCAGCAGAGATATCTGCCCCAGAGGAAAGCAGGACCCAGTTTGGTATTGGTATGGACCCAGCGGTTCCAAAGCGGCCATAAAAGTTCCCTTCCTTCTGTTTCTCGCGTTTTTCAGTGTGGCTATGCCAGCAGATCTGGCCCCTGGAGGTTCATCTGACGCTTGCGGGCGGCGGAGTAGGAGAGTTTTTCGGCCAGCTTCTGGGGATCAGCACCGGCCAGGGTGTCTCGGTAGGCCGTCAGATTCTCCATGAGCCGGTCCAGTACCTCCAGCAGAGCAGGGGTGTTCATGGAGAACAATTCGGTCCATAGCCCGACGTCCAGGGCGGCCACGCGGGTACAGCCCCGAAAGGAGCTCCCCTCAAAGCCCTTACAGGAGAAGAGATTCGGGTCATCGCACACCGAGACGGCGATGATGTGCATAATCTGGCTGGTGTAGGCGATCATGGCGTCGTGGGCCTCCGGGGTGGTGCGGAAGACGTCCTGACAGCCGAGATAAGCGGCCAACCGTTCCAGCAGGTCCAGATGATCCTGCGTACTCTCAGGGCGGGGGGTGAGAATCAGGTGGGAGCCCTGGAAGAGCTCCCGAAAGGCGTGTTCAATCCCAGAGAACTCGGTCCCAGCCATGGGATGACAGCCGATGAAGTCCACAGAATCGGGCAGGACCTTGGCACCCTCCATAATAGCGGTCTTAATGCCGCACACATCGATCACCAGCGAACCAGTTTTAAAGTGGTCCCGGTGCTCAGACAGAAAACGGACAATCCCTCTGGGGTGGAGGGCTAAAATGGTGAGATCCGCCTCCGGGATCACAGTGCCTGCATCTGCGCAGATCCGATCCGCCACGCTGTGCTCGCTGGCAAAGCGCAGGGTGGGCTGAGAGACATCCACCCCCACAATCTCATAGTCCTCAAATCCCTGGAGGGCCAGCGCCATAGAGCCGCCAATCAGGCCCAGGCCCACAATCACAATCGACTTGCGTTCCATCCCGGCGCCCCCTATAGGCTCCGGCCCACGCAGGGGGCCAGCACCTTGAGCTGTCTCATCAGGTGGTCAAAGTCGTCAGGGGTGATGGACTGGGCGCCGTCACACAGTGCGTTTTTCGGGTCGTTATGGACCTCTACAATGAGGCCGTCGGCCCCGGCAGCGATGGCAGCCAGACTCATCCGCTCCACCATCCAGGCCTTGCCGCAGGCATGGGAGGGGTCCACAACCACTGGCAGGTGGGAGAGCTGCTTGACAGCCAGCACAGCGGAGAGATCCAGAGTGTTGCGGGTAAAGGTCTCAAAGGTACGGATCCCCCGCTCGCAGAGGATCACCTGGGTATTTCCCCCGGCCATGATATATTCGGCGGACATCAGCCACTCTTCAATGGTAGAGGAGAGCCCACGCTTTAAAAGAATGGGCTTGGAGGTCTTGCCCAGCTGCTTGAGGAGATCAAAGTTCTGCATATTCCGGGCGCCTACCTGGATGACATCCACGCACATTTCAAACATCTCGATGTTGTCTGTGGACATAATCTCGGTGACAATGGGCAAACCGGTGGCCGCCTTGGCCTCCTGGAGAAGCTTAATTCCCTCCTGGGCCAGCCCCTGGAAGGCGTAAGGGGAAGTCCGGGGCTTGTAGGCCCCGCCCCGCAGAGCAGCAGCGCCGCTGTGCTGGACCGCCTGGGCAATCCCGACAATCTGGTCCTCGCCCTCCACAGAGCACGGCCCAGCGATGACCGCCAGCCGCTGATCTCCTACCAGCGCACCACCGCCCAGGTCCACAGCGGTGTTGTCCGGATGATATTTTCGGTTGGCCTTTTTGTAGGGCTCGCTCACCCGCATGACCCGATCCACACCTGGCAGCAGGGAGAGCTTTTCCTGGTCAATCCCCGCGGCGTTGCCTTCGGCGCCCAAAATGGTGGTCTCGCTCCCTTTAGAGACCATAACCTGTACGCCGCCCTCTTCCATAGTCTGAATGGCGGCCTGGAGCTCCTCCGGGGTAAATGCTCGCTTCATAATGACAACCATAACACAATTCCTCCTGTGGTCCATAAAAACAGCGGCAGTCCCCGCAGGGACTGCCGCAGCATGGGCAGGTATTTTAGAGCCTGTTTAAAATCTCTCAAAACACCATTTGGCGGGTCTTTTCCCACCATACTGCGTTAAATTTTCTTGCAATACATAAAGTATTCCTGCGAAAATTCGCCTTGTCTGGCGGGAAAATCCCTCGCCAACTGGCATTTTTCAAGATATTAAATAGGCTCTTAGAACCCTCTGCCCCGGCATTCCAGCGATGGACAGGCAAAAAAGCCGCTCCTAATATAGTGGATTGTCCAAGTATCAGAATAGTGGGCAGTAAAGGAAACACAGTTCATTTCATAATGCCTCTCTTTTAGGTTCTGCCATACACTTTAACGCTTTTTGGCGGTAAAGTCAAGAGAAACTTTTCCCGCTTCTGTGCAGATGCTCTCTCTTTAACGACTGGCGGCGAATCCCCCAGGGACGACGTTACAGCACCTGACCGATTGTCTCAGCCAGGTAGGTCTCCCGATAGCTCTCCCTCAAAATGCGAAAGGCAGCACCGGCCTGGCTTCGCTGGTCGAAGAGGCCGAACACGGTGGGACCTGTGCCGCTCATACTGGCGCCCAGGGCGCCCTGCTGAATCAGGGTGTTTTTGATCTCCGCCACCTCGGCGCCCCGCCGTTCCGGGAGTACGTCTTCAAACACATTGTACATCCGCTGGGCCACGCCCATCAAATCCCCATGGTCAAGGGCGGCTAAGACCCCGGCGGTATCAGGGCGGCAGCGGATATGGACACTGTCAAGGCGGCCAAAGAGTTCCGGAGTAGAGATGGAGAAATTGGGCTTACATAGCACCACCCAGCAGGACGGCAGCGAATTCAGCGGGGTCAGTGTCTCGCCTCTCCCCTCAGCCAGAGCAGTACCGCCCAGGACGCAGTAGGGGACATCCGATCCCACACGCTGACCAATCTCCGCCAGGCGCTCCCAGGACAGCCCCAGTGAGAGCAGCTGATTGAGTCCCCGGAGGACAGCGGCGGCGTCGGCACTGCCGCCGGCCAGCCCGGCGCATACAGGGATCCCCTTTTGAATGGCAATGGATACACCACATTCCCGGCCTATGGCCTCACAAAGGCGCAGCGCGGCGGCAGCGGCCAGGTTACTTCCGCCGGTGGGCAGATACTCTAGATTACTGCGTACCTGTACCGGCATACCGGTGCCGTATTCAAGCAGCAGGTGATCACACAGGCTGACGGTCTGCATGACCATACACATATCATGATAGCCGTCCGGCCTCCGGCCAAGCACGTCCAGGGTCAGGTTCAGCTTTGCGTAGGCGTTGCTCTCGATGGCTGGCATGGCGTTCGCTCCCTTTCTTGTCTGCCTTCCGCTGACGGTCCATCTGGAAGACAGCTTGATGATGTTCACTTTAAAGAGACGGTAAAAGACCCCCTCCCCCGTGCGGGGGAGGGGGCAATCGTACCCCCTCTCCGGAGAGGGAGGATCACCGGATTTTTCTGGCCTCCAGATAGAAGCGCTTGTCGTTGGCCTCACCCATGGAGAAGGTCTTTCTGGGGAGAACGCCGTCGTGAATGACGGTGGGATAGAGCTGATCCTTGCCCATGGCGGGGAGGAGGAAGCCGATGTTGCCCGGCTTGCTGCCCAGCTCACGGGTCACGTCCTCGCCGTGGATGTAGTCGATCTTCCCGCCGTGCTCCTTGGTGTACTGGTCCAGGAAGGACTGGAGCGTGCCTACCTCAAGCTGGGCCTTGGGGTTGGGGATAGTGACAGCCCCTTCGCTGCCGTCATAGACATAGCGGATGGTGTGGCCGTCGCCCTCACCCAGGTGGGCGCCGGGATAGTGGGCGATGAGAGCGTCCAGCAAACCCTTGGCATCCACATCAAAGATCACCCGGTGAATGGCCTCAAACTCCAGAGAGTCGTCATGGAGATTGACCAGTTCCACCAGGGCATAGCGGGCGGGCAGGGTGGCCCACTGCTCTTGGGGGGTGATCTTCTTCTGGCGCTCATAGCACTCTTTGGCGGTGGCCAGAGAGTGGTTGCCGTCGCCCACGGCGAAGAGGAGGACGGGCTTGTCCTTGGTGTTGTAGTAGGCGTTAAAATGTGCTGGATCTGCCAGGACCTTTAACGCACTGGACACGGCGGCCAGCTGGGCCTCGCCCAGCTTCCAGCCGGCGATGTGGCCCCCGCGCTCCATCAGGTCAAAGTCATAAACCTTTTCCATCTGGTCCTTCTGGGCGGCCAGGGGTTCAATAACGGTGCGCTTGGCGTCGTCGGTCAGGAGCATGACGTGGGGCAGCTCCAGGGGGGCGTTCTTCCGCACGGCCACGCGGGGCGGGATACGGGAGAGGACAGTCCCCTCGGTGGCGCGGACCTGGGCCTCGGAACCGGGCTCGTAATTGTACTGTTCCAGATCAACCTTGCCCACCAGACCGTGCCGGACCTTTCCATTATCCTGGGTGCGCTCCACATAGATGATGGCGTTGTCCAGAGTCTGGAAGATATCCTTTTTGAGGTAGCGGCTCATGGTGTTGTTGATCTCCACGATATCGGTCTCCACGTTGGGGCCGTCCAGGCAGCTCTCAGGGAGGACCAGCCGCAGGGTGGAGGGGGCGGTGCCCACATACTCCTCCACCCGCTGCCAGTACTCTGGCTGGGAGGTGTACTGATCGCAGGCTACAACAGACCACTTGTTCATATCGCAGTCGCGGGGTAGGAGGATATCAGCGGGGGTAAAGGAGATGCCAGAGAAATCAACGGACATGGGAATGACCTCCATTCGTAAACATAAACAATGCTATTTTCTATTGTAGCAGATACCGCAGAAAATTGCTACTCCACTTGGTTTATTTTTCTTGAAATTCCGCCTGATTTTTGCAGGGATCGGCGGTCCCTGCGGTTTACTGTTCAAACAGCAGGGGCATTAGGCTGGACGCCCCGTCAGGCAGATAGGGGCCCTGTTCACCGCTCTTTTCAGTCATGGGCAGGCCGCGGCCCGTGTCAATCCGGCTGTCATAGAGGAGGTAGGGGACCGGATCTCCATCGTGGCCGCGGGTGGCGGTGAGGGTCTTGTGATCCGAGAGGAAGAGGAGCCGGTAATCGATCCCCTTCTGCTTCAGAGCCTCACAGATGGGCCGAAGGGTGCGGGTGTCCAGCCATTCGATGGCCTGGAGCTTTCCCTTCAGATCGCCGTTGTGGGTACACTCGTCACTGGCCTCGATGTGAAGGGCGACAAAGTCATACTCCTTTCCGCAAAGGGCAGTCAAGGTGGCCGCTGCTTTGTTCTCATAGTTGGTGTCCAGCTCGCCGGTGGCCCCCTCTACCTGGATAATATCCAGGCCGGACAGGCGGGCAATGCCGTGGCACAGGGGGACCGCAGAGATAACCAGCCCCTTTTTGTGATACTTCTCCCAAAAGGATTCCAGGGCTACACCGGTCCCCTCGGCCCAAAACCAGATCCCGTTTGCAGGCAGCTTTCCCGCAGTCCGGCGCGCTTCATTGATGGGATGGTGGTCCAAAAGCTGGTTGGCTAGGGCCATCAGCTCCTTGAGTGCGGCCGCATTGGGACATCCAGAGGGCAGCAGGGGACCGATGACCTCGCCCAGGTGGTCATGGGGGGGGATGAGCTGGATCCCTGTGATGTCTGTCCCCGCCTGCACAGCGATGTGCCGGAAAGAAGGGGCGGGGTGAATGGTCATTCCGGCGGTCTGGGCCGCGGCCTGAAAGGCGGGCTGCTCCAGCAGATAGGTGATCAGGGCGATGGATTCTTCCCCGTCAATGGATCCGCCCGAATGGGAGAGGATTTTTTTCTCTGCAAAGGGCTGGTCCCCATCCTCCAGGGCGATCATGTTGCATCGATAGGACACCGCGCCAGGGGAGAGTACAATCCCTGTGGCGGCGGCCTCCAGGGGGGAGCGGCCTGTATAGCAGCGTCTGGGATCATGCCCTAAAATAGAGAGGATTGCGGTATCGCTCCCCGGCGGCAGGCCCTGGGGACAGTTGCGCACCGAGCCCACGGTTCCCTTGGCGGCCAGGGCGTCAATATAGGGGATATCCGCATATTCCAAAGGGGTCTTGCCCCCCAGCTCCGGTACGGGGTTGTCCGCCATGCCGTCGCCAATCACCAGTAGATATTTCATCGTCCCATCTCCTTGTGTACTCCCCCTCCCCCTCCAGAGGAGAGGGAGGGATGCGATCTAACCCGCCTGTTCTCTGGACTGCTTGCGCTTGAGGTTGGTCAGGAAGTTGTCCAGCCGGGTGAGGGCTTCTGCGATGTCCTTCATGGAAGCGGCGTAGCAGGCCCGGACAAAGCCCTCTCCGCCGGGGCCAAAGGCCGATCCGGGGATAACGGCCACCCGCTCTTCCCGCAGGAAGCGCTCGCAGAAGTCGTCCGAGGACAGGCCGGTACCGCGGATATCGGGGAAGACATAGAAGGCGCCCTTGGGTTCAAAGCAGGGCAGGCCGATGCGATGCAGGCCCTCCAGCAGATACCGGCGGCGGCCGTCGTACTCCTCCCGCATTTTCTGGATGTCCCGGTCCCCGTTGCGCATGGCCTCCACGGCGGCATACTGGCTGGTGGTAGGGGCGGACATGATGCTGAACTGGTGGAGCTTGAGCATCTGCTTCACCACCGGAGCCGGCCCACACAGGTAGCCCATGCGCCAGCCGGTCATGGCGTGGCTCTTGGACATGCCGTTGATGATCACGGTGCGCTCATACATATCGGGAAGGTTCGCCATGGAGATGTGGTGCTGGCCGTAGGTGAGCTCGGCGTAGATCTCGTCGGAGATTACCATGATGTCCGTCCCCCGCAGGACCTCCGCAATGGCCTCCAGATCCTCCTGCGCCATGATGCCGCCAGTGGGGTTGCAGGGGTAGGGCAGGATCAGAGCCTTGGTTCTGGGAGTAATCGCCGCCTTGAGTTCCTCCGGCATGAGCCGGAACTGATTTTCGTTTTTGGTCTGCACATAGACCGGGGTTCCCCCTGCCATGCTGGTTAGGGGGCCGTAGCACACAAAGGAGGGGACCGGAACGATGACCTCATCTCCCGGATTGATCAGGCACCGCAGCGCAAGGTCGATCCCCTCGCTACCCCCTACCGTCACTACGATCTGGCTGGCGAAGTCGTACTTTAACTGAAAGCGGCGCTCCATATAAGAGGCGATCTCCCGCCGCAGCTCGGCCAGGCCGGCGTTGGAGGTGTACTTGGTCCTAGCCTTTTCCAGGGAGTAGATCCCTGCGTCTCGGATGTGCCAGGGGGTGACAAAATCGGGCTCTCCGATCCCCAGAGAGATGGCGTCCTTCATCTCCTCCAAAATATCAAAGAACTTGCGGATGCCGGAGGGAGGGACCTCCTGAATCCGCTGACACAAAATCTGATCGTAATTCATACGAAAATAAACTCCCTTTCTCCCGGCGCCTGCTTTTCAAAGATCAGGTGCTTTTCTTTGTATTTCTTTAAGATGAAGTGAGTGGCGGTAGAGGTCACGTCCTCCAGGGGGGCCAGCCGGTCGCTGACAAACTGGGCCACCTCCCGCAAACTCCGGCCTGAGATAATCACTGTCAAGTCAAAGGCACCCGACATCAGGTAGACGCTCTCTACCTCGTCATACTGGTAGATCCGCTCGGCCACCCGGTCAAAGCCCTCCTCCCGCTGTGGCGTCACCTTTACCTCGATGAGAGCGGTTACGTCGTCCCGGTCGGTGCTGTTCCAGTCCACAATAGCCTGGTAGCCCAGGATTACCTTGTCCTCCTCATACTGCTTGATAGCGGCGTCTACGTCCTCCAGCTTCATATTGGCCATGGCGGCCAGCTGCTCCCTGGTGTAGGTGCAGTCCTCCTCCAAAAGCCGCAGTAGCTTTGTCATCATGCCGATACCTCCTTGAATCATAAGTTTGCCGTGGGTTTCATAAAGGGAGTGTTCCCCACCTTGCGGACAGAGATGTATGAACCCTCTCTTACAAACTGTGAAGTTTGAAACTCATTATATCTCTTTGCGGGACAGAACGCAATAGGACAACATGCGGTTCTTATTCGATAGGGCAAAGGTTCTGGACATTTCACACATCCCTCTTGTTACGGGAATCTGGATATGGTAAGATTGACAGCGGTCTTTAAAATTGATAAGTCCTGCTTTTCCAATCTCAATACGTCGGAAAGATAAATTGCCAGTATCATAGACAAGAGGTGTGCGCGATGGACTGGGATCCAACCCCATTTCAGGAACATTTTTTATCATTGTCCAGCCAACTGAACCGACAGGCCTTTTGGAAAACCGCGCTGTTTGGCGTTTTGCTGTTAGAACGGCAGTGGCCGATCTATCAAAAGCTGGCGGGTGGCCGGACCTGGGGCGCCGCAAAGGAGGTCCGCCAGGTGCTGGACCGGCTCTGGAAAGGCGTCCCTACCGGAATGCGTTTGGACGATAAGTATCTGCTTCTGCTGGAGGAAAATCCGGTGGAACCATTGGAGGAGCCCTGGGACCAAGCGGCAGCCTATATGGTGGAGGCTTGTCTTTCCCTTATCCACATCTTTTGGAAGAAGGATAAAAAAGCTGCTGGAACACTGGCCGGGCAGAATTTCCGCTGTCTAAGCCTGTTTCTGTGTACCTGCGGGGAGGCATGCACCCAGAATCATCCTCTTGTATCCGCAGAGCTGGCTTTTCAGCAATCACTGTGCCAACGGCTTTGCGCAATTCCAAACAAGGAAAAGACTGCGTTTGTGTGTCAGTGCCGAACGGAGCCTGTAGAGTCCTTGTTTGGGGAGCGCTGGTTCCCCGGCTACCCAAGCTATCCCCCATTGAAGCGCAAAGCAAAAAAACTCCCTGCCCTGCGGTATACCCACCTGCGGTACGATACATATGCCGAGGCGGCCAAGCAGCGGGACGAGCGGGGCTTGGACGACTGGGATCGGGAGCGGGAACAGCTCACACTATATGATACATGGTTGAACTGGTCCGACAAATCACCCAACGATTGCAACATCCAGCACCCGCTGATCCAGCATGTCATCCATCGCTGGCCCATGCCGGAGTGCTTTGCGGAGATCTACAACTATTTCGCCCTGCATCTCCAACTGGCGGCCCAATCCTGCTGGGCGTGTACAGAGGACCCGGAGCAGGTACGGGGGCTGTTTTGGCTGTCTGCCCGTGCCCAGGAGACCTGTTATGCTTTGCTGGAACAGGGCTGGCCCTGTTCAGAGTATCTGGCCTACGAAAATTCCCTGCATAAGTACCTGCCCGGCCCCGCGTTCTATGCCATCTGTGCCGGGGATTGGAAACTAGCAGCGGGCCTGCTGAAACGCTGGCACAAGCCCCTCAAGCTGCGGGGAAAGCCGGCTTCTTGGCGGAGGATCCCCGCCGTACAGGTTTGGCTGGCCCTGGTTCAGGGGGACGACGAACAGGCCCGGTTTCTCATAGAGCAGGAGTCCAAACGCCAGCGGCGGCCCCCCGCACCTGACGAGTGTTTATGGCCCCATCTATACCCATGGTACTGTTGGGAGGAGGACTGCGCCGTCTTTCGCCTGCTGCTGGACCGGGACAAAAGAGGGCTGGAAAAGGAAATCATCCAGGATATCCGCGCCATGCGGGCAGGCTATGAGCGATCCCTCACCACGCTGGCTCCCTACGACCTGGCTCTGTGGAAGCTGGCCCGCCGCCGGGGAATGGCGCTGGATCTGCCTCCAGTCTCGGAACTGCCCGCTGCTCTGCTGGAGGACAGGCCGCTGGATGGGGAGACGTGGAAGCTGCCTGGACAGGCCGTCCTCCAGCGGTGTTTGAGATTGTGAATACAGACTCTAGTACTCTACCAAGTTTCTAGCTTGGTGGAGTACTAGCATAGAAAGGGCTGAGTTCAAAACAAAGCCAACGTTCTTTTCGATTTTATTTGGATGCTCTTTCGGCGGTTTCCCCTAAAATCTCTGTCAATGTCTCCATCAGCTTTGAACTATCAATTGGCTTTGCCAGATGGGCATCCATTCCAGCCGCATAAGCATTCTTCTTATCTTCCTCAAAGGCATTTGCTGTCATGGCGACAATCGGTATGCTTGCCTTTGCCAGATTGTCCAGTTTGCGAATGGCCTCAGCCGCCTGATAGCCGTTCATGTTCGGCATTTGAATGTCCATGAGAATCAGGTCATAATATCCCGTTTCAGCCTGTTCCACCATATCAACACAGATATCTCCGTCCTGCGCCCACGCAACCTCCAATCCCATTTCACCTAACAGCTCCATTGCAATCTCGGCGTTGAGCTCATTGTCTTCTGCAAGCAGAATTCTTTTTCCAGAAAAAGCCGCAAGCGCGGTATCCTCTGCTTTATCACAGTAAATATCTGGTTCGTGTGCAATGCGATGGGGGATTATGATGGTAATCCGTGTGCCTTTTCCAACTTCACTTTTGACCGCAACAGTTCCCCCCATCAGCTCGGTAAGCCTCTTTACAATTGGCATTCCAAGTCCAGTTCCGGCAATTTTACTGTGGGTTGTATTCTGCTCTCTTGAAAATTCTTCAAAGAGATGGGGCATGAACGCTTCCGCAATTCCAATACCGCTGTCTTCAATTTCTGTTTGGAAAAGCGCGTATTTCTCTTGATGCGATGAAAGCTCTGTCAGCCGCATGGACACTTTTCCGCCGCTCAAGGTATATTTATATGCGTTACTCAGAAGATTTAAGTAGATTTCCTGAATCTTTGTTATATCACACCAAACAAAAGGATGCTGTACATCCACGGTAATTTCAAACGTAATCTTTTTTTCCTGCATCTGTGTGGCAAACAGGGAATACACAGAATCTCTCATCTGTTCTGCACTCCATACGGTCTCATTTAACACCGCTTTTCCGCCTTCAATTTTGGACATTTCAAGCACATTATTGAGAATGGACAGCAGAAACTCACTGGCATCACCAATTTTGCGGATGTACTCTCTGCGTTTGACAGAGTCCTCCTGATGTTGATTCAGCAGGCGCAGGAATCCGGTGATGGCATTCATTGGCGTTCGGATATCGTGGCTCATGTTAAATAGGAACTCTGTCTTTGCTTTGCTGGCCGCCTCCGCTTTTACAAGCGCTTTCTGCGTCTCCAGTCTGGACTTGTTTAAAATCGGGTAGGTCAGAATTAGAAGGATCACTAGAATGACCACAAGAAATACCGCCAATAAAATGCCGATACGATTTGCATTTGCGATCATCATCTCATTGGCTTCTTCCGGGAAAATCTGAACAAGATACCAGTCGCTATTCTCCAACCCCATGATACAAGCGCCTGTTTTATTGCCCGCTAATGGGATGATAGCCGTTTCGTCTTCATAGATGAAGCTGTCCGCCTGCATGTCCTTTGAAATGCGCGGGCCAAGTGCTGTTTTGATTGATATCTCTGCCGTTGTATCTATATTCTGATTGCTTGAGATAATAAGTCCATCCTCATTGCACAGGTAAACTTCTGCATGACATCCAAACATATCCATTGACAAAAGCCTGTCCAGATGAATTGCTTCGTCATATATACCCATCAGTGAGCCGATAAGTTCATCCTGATAATACACAGGAGAATAAAACACCAAAAGGGTCTGATTGGTTGCGCGGGAATTAAAAATCAGCTCAACTCCGGAATTTCCCTGCATGGCGTCCAAATAATACTGCCGATCGCCTGCATATGATACGCCGCCGGTCGTATTGTAATTCATCCCCTTTCTATCAGAGAACTCAATAAAATCAAAAATAGAGTCATCTAAAATATACTGTATGCTGGCAATATCCAGTTCCGGAGATTTCAGTATCCCGCTTATCAAATGACTCAGCACCTGTATATTGGTAAGTCCTTGTACAAGAGAATTGTCTACAAGCAGAGCCGCTTGATTTGTATTATCGAGCAGATATTCCCGATTATTTTTTGTAATGTTTTCACGGTTCTTGAGTGTAAAAACAACAATTGATAAAATCGCCAACCCAGCAACGATAATTGTAAGAATTGGAAGGATATATTTGTTTTCTTTTTTCACCGCTGCTTTTCACCTTCCGTCTCATCACATCTTACAGCTTCCCGTACAGGCGCCATCCAATCAGGTCCATGTGTTATACTGCGAAAGAACAATGGCATTTCCTATGCAATAATATAAGCTTGATTGTATCATATCTTTTGCATCATTTCTATATCATTTTACTTTAAATTTGGGAAATCCCTACGTTTGCAGTAGGTCTAAGAGAAAATGGAAGGCCGCCCTCCCCGATACGGGGAGGGCGGATATTTTTTAATCGCGATGGCCGTACTCGTCAAAAAAACGATCATGGATTACCTGGGTGGCCCGGTCGGCGTCCTCAATGTTCACCAGGACGGAGATCTTGATCTCACTGGTGGAGATCATATTAATGTTGATCCCAGCGTTATAGAGGGCCTCAAACATGGTAGCGGCCACGCCGGAGTTGTTGACCATCCCTGCGCCTACCACAGAGACCTTGGCTACATTGTCGCTGACATCCACATGATCAAAGCCAAGTAGGCTTTTGTTTTCATCAAGGACCTTCTGGGCCTGCTCCAGGTCACCTTTGCACACAGTAAAGCTAATATCCTTGGTGCTATGGCGGCCAATGGACTGGAGGATGATATCCACATTGATTTTTTCCTTGGCCATCAGAGAGAAAATGCGGAACGCAATACCAGGCTCGTCGGCCAGGCCGATCACGGCCAGGCGGGCGACATCTTTATCCTTAGCGACGCCGCTGATATAGGTTTTTTCCATCATGGGCTTTACTACCTCCTTGACTTTGGTCCCCGGCGTTCCAGTGAAGCTGGAGAGCACTTCCAGATTAACATTGTACCGCTTGGCCAGCTCGACCGAGCGGTTATGGAGTACCTGCGCCCCCAGGGTAGCCAGCTCCAGCATCTCGTCAAAGGTGATCTCCTCCAGCTTCCTGGCGTTCTTGACGATTCTGGGGTCGGCAGTGTAGATCCCGTCCACATCGGTAAAGATCTGACACAGATCGGCCTGGAGTGCGGCGGCCATAGCCACCGCCGAGGTATCAGAGCCCCCACGGCCCAGGGTGGTGATATCGCCGTACTTGTTCACCCCCTGGAAGCCGGTGACGAGGACGATGCTCCGCCTGTCCAGCTCGTCCAGCACACGCTCCGGGACCACCCGCTTGATTCTGGCATTGCCAAAGCTGGAGTTGGTCTTCATCCCAGACTGCCAGCCGGTGAGAGAGATGACAGGGTAGCCCATCGCCTCAATAGCCATGGCACACAGGGCGCAGGAGACCTGCTCCCCGGTGGCCAGCAGCATATCCATCTCCCGCCGGGAGGCCTCCGGGTTGATCTCAGCGGCCTTTGTAATGAGATCATCGGTGGTATCCCCCTGTGCGGAAAGAATGACAACTACTTTATGTCCCCGCCGGTAGGTTTCGGTAATAATTCGGGCCACGTTGCGGATGCGGTCTGCATCGGCAACGGAGGACCCGCCAAATTTCTGTACAATCAGTCCCATTCCTTGGTACCCCCTTGTTTTGCACGGCCTGCGGCCTATGTGTATTCCGTCCGCCCTCCGGGGCGGACACGAGCCGCTGTGCCGTCATTTGATACGGGTCATTCCCACCCCAGTCTATGCAGCAGGTCCCCGGTCAGTCCAACACCCGCATGATGGAGAGCTGCTCCACACCTGCCAGCTTTTGATCTAGGGAGGACCGATCCATCGCGCCGGTGAGAAACGCCACCTCGCCTGCTGGAGCACCAGGCCGCGCCAGGAAGGACACAGTCCCAAAGACCGCTTTGATGGCCTCGGTCTTGGCATTAGCCCGGACATACCAGGGACAGGAGAGACCATCCATGGGGACAGTCACATCCTCACCGCCAGGTCCCCAGTAGAGCTGGCGTTTGCTGTTCAGATGCCGGGCGGCGTCCATCACATCGGCCACCACAGCGGAGGCAGTGGGAAGCTTTCCCGCCCCCCGGCCATAGAACATCACATCCCCGATGGCGTTGCCTCGGATACTGATGGCATTAAAAACATCCTCTACACCGGCCAGGGGGTTCTCGCAGTCCACCAGATGGGGGGCGACATAGGCGCAGATTTTCCCATCCTCCTGGCGGATGGCCCGGCCCAAAAGTTTGATTTTCTTGCCGCAGGTGTCGGCATAGGCCACATCGGCCAGGGTGACATGGGTGATCCCCTCGGTTGGGACCTGTCTGGGGTACACATGGCGGCCAAAAGCCAGAGAAGCCAAAATACAGATTTTGCGGCAGGCGTCGTGGCCCTCAATATCTGCGGTGGGGTCCTGCTCGGCGTAGCCGTTGCGCTGGGCCTCCTTGAGGGCCGCGTCAAAGGACAGCCCTCCCTTAATCATCCGGGTGAGGATATAGTTGGTGGTGCCGTTCAAAATACCGCAGATCTCCTCGATCTCGTTGGCGGCCAGACACTGGTTGAGCGGGCGGATGATGGGGATTCCGCCCCCTACGCTGGCCTCAAAGAGATAGTGGACCCCATTGGCCTTGGCCAGCTCCAGCAGCTCTACACCGTGCTCGGCCACCAATTCCTTGTTGGACGTCACAACGCACTTGCCCGCCCGCAGTGCCCGCTCGGTAAATTCCTTGGCGATCTTGGCGCCGCCGATGGTCTCCACCACGATCTGGACCTCCGGGTCCTGCTCGATGATGGAGAAATCGTGGATCACCTGGCTGGCGTAGGGGCTGTCTGGGAACTCCCGCACATCCAGAATATATTTCAGCCGGATCAGATTGTCCGTCTTCTGATCGATGTGTCCGGCATTGGTGGTGAGCACCTCGGCCACGCCGGACCCCACAACGCCAAACCCTAAAATCGCTACGTTTATCATCTGCTTTAACTCCTCTCCGGTTTTTCAATCAATCTCAAGCCGCATCCCGGCATCATCCGGCCAAAACCTCGCACCGAAGGACCCCCTCTACACCCTTGGCATTGGAGAGCAGCTCCTGCATGGAGATCTCCAGGCCAGAGGTCTCGGCACCGATGGACACCACAGCACAGCCGTTTGAGGGGATTCCCTGGTTAATGGTGAGAATATTTCCTCCCGACTGGGCAAAAATATTGAGGACGGCAGACAGGACGCCCGGCTCATCTTTGAGCAAAATCTGAAACGTCACAATTCTGCCGTGGAGCATGTCATTAAAAGGCCGGACTGCGTCCTTATACTTGTAAAATGCGCTTCGGCTGATCCCCATCTGCTGGGTTGCCCTGTTGACAGTATCCACCTCGCCGGTCTCCAACAGCCGCTTTGCCTCGGCTACCTTGAGAAAAATCTCCGGTAGTGCGTCCGCCTCCACAATAAAATAGTTCGGCGTCTTTCCCAATGTGCGTCCCTCCTGGTGTGTCCTTGATAGAAAGCCATTTGTTCACAGGATAGAACCTATTTTAGCATAAACGCACCCACTGTCGCAACCTGGAAGCCCTACAAGATCTCACAGCAAACGCGCTGGTTTTCCTGTCATTTTGTACATAATCCGGCCTCTTCCTGACCAAAAGTGTCTGGGGGATGGCTGCGAGTTTGCAAATCGATGCAGAGGAGGGTGTTCTTGGAGCGTTGGCAGATTCGCCTGTTGTCCGGTCTGGCCTGTGCCCTGGCCCTGGGGATCGGGCTTTGGCTGGGACTTACGGTCCTCCTTCCGTGGCTGCTGCCCTTTTTGCTGGCCTATGCCCTGGCCGCACTGCTGGAGCCGCCAGTGTGTAAGCTTATTGGCCTTCACCTCCCCCGCTGGGTAGCAGCCGCTCTGTGTACTGCGGGCTTGACCCTGGTGATTGCCGTTTTATTGGGGCTGATGCTGTGGCGGATTGGCGTGGAGGGCGCCGCACTGGTGAGTCATCTGCCTGCACTGTTCTCCCGTCTGTCTGAGTTGGGGAGCTGGGTGGATACCTGGTCCTACCGGTTCTTAGTGGCGGCCCCTCCCACCCTGCGCACCCTTTTCAAGGATACGCTGGACAGTGTGATCGCCCAAGGTCTCAGTCTCCCCCAGGGTCTGTATGACTGGCTGACCCAGGGGGCGGCTTGGGCTGCTGCCGCACTGCCCCAGGCGGGGCTCTTTCTCTTTACCTGCGTCCTGGCAACCTATTTTACCAGTGCTCACCGCCCCTATCTGCGCACCTTTTGGGCCGCCCAGCTGCCCTCCCGCTGGCAGCTGGTCCTCCATACCCTCCAGCAGCAGCTCCGGGAAACATTGGGCGGCTGGCTCCGTACCCAGGGACTGCTGATGCTGATCACCTTTGGAGAGCTGACCCTTGGCTTTCTCTTTCTCCGCGTGGAGACGCCGATCCTACTGGCCGCGTTGGTAGCCCTAGTAGACGCGCTGCCCATTTTTGGCACCGGAACCGTCCTGCTTCCCTGGGCGGTGTTCTCCCTCCTGGGGGGCCGGACGGGGCGGTCCGCCGGTCTGTTGGTCCTCTATATGCTGGTCTCCCTGGTCCGCAGCCTGCTGGAGCCCAAGCTGTTAGGGGACCGTATGGGGGTTCACCCTCTGGCCGCACTGGTTGCGTTATACCTTGGGTTCCAGATTTTTGGCATCTGGGGCATGATCTTCTCTCCTCTGGCTATCACCTTCTTAAAGCAGCTCCATACCTGCGGGATTGTCAAGCTGTGGCGGGAGACGGAGCGCTGAACTATGGGCAGCACAAATAGAAAATTTAGGAGCTTATGAAATAGACGTGATAAAATACACGAAAGAGGTTGAAAAACCAGCTGGACCGTGATAAGATAGAGACCACCAAAAATGAAAGTTGGATAGAGGCGCGGCACTCATGCGTAGCGGGGAAGTTAGGACAGGCAGCCAGTTCTCCGGGAGAGGGTGTGCCGCCGAAGGCATTCCCGTGGGCCTGCGCGGGGAGGGCCTGGGCCGTGAGAGAATATCTTACGGACTGTCACCGTTGTGTGGAGCGCTATCCGGGGTTCCCCAGGAGGGACCTTGGGTTACCATGGGCGCTTGGCCGCGCCCATGGTTTTTTTGTGTGCAGACGGGGGAGGGCGCACCCCTAAATTTTGGAGGGAAGTCTATGAAAAAGCGAACGTTCCTGCGTATCATCCTCATGGTGATGATGGTACTCTCACTCACGACCACGGCGTTGGGCGCCGGCGGGGACCCCACCGAGGAGACCGGAACCAAATGGATTGAGTGTCCTGACTGCGGCGCCAGCACGGCCTGTATGACCTGTTACGGGCTGGACGCGGACTGTGAGGACTGCGGCGGTTCCAACCAGTGCGCTACCTGTGAGGGTACCGGTTACATCCTATCCCCCAGCCGGTTCTATAACTCCTTTTTCTCCCTTCTGCCCCCGATCATCGCCATTGCGCTGGCGTTGATCACCAAGGAGGTCTACTCCTCCCTGTTCATCGGAATTTTGGTGGGCGGTCTGCTCTATTCCAACTTCTCCTTTGAGGGAACCGTCACCCATGTGTTCAGCGATGGCATTGTGGCCTCCCTGGCGGACAGCTACAATGTGGGCATCCTCATCTTCCTGGTAATTCTAGGTGCCATTGTGTGCCTGATGAACAAGGCGGGCGGCTCGGCTGCCTTTGGCCGGTGGGCAAAAAACAACATCAAATCCCGCGTAGGGGTTCAGCTGGCTTCCGTCGTTCTGGGTTGTCTGAT
>JAAWBF010000174.1 GCA_022792555.1 Oscillospiraceae bacterium | reverse complement strand
GATGAGACCGTGCTGCGCTGTGATTTTTGCCGTGGTGTTCTTGGTTATGCCGCTACAGATCTGGTCAGCCTCGACTATAAGGACCGAGGCCCCCGCCTGGGAGAGCAGAAAAGCACACAGAATTCCCGCCATACCGCCGCCAATGATCAGCACATCAGTCTTTCTGTCCCCCTTCAAAGTATCAAAGCAGGGCAGTTTTGCGGTTTGCGTCCAGATAGAATCCATCCTATCACCTCAATGGAATTAGCGTCTCCCACTATCGGTAAAATATGCTCTTCTGCAAGATAAGAGAAATGGGCATCCCTCAAAAGAGGAGTGCCCAAAGTTTACCGGCGAATCATCTGCTCTGACAACGCCCGCAGTTCCCGGCAGGCGGACTGAATATCCGGCGCGGAGAAGATGGCGGACACCAAGGCCACACCGTCAACCCCGCTGCCTGCCAGCGTGAGGAGGTTATCCTGATGAATGCCCCCGATGGCCACAATGGGCACCGTCACCGCCTCCCGAATGGCCCGCAGAGTTTGGGGGGACATCTGATCCACATCGGCTTTGGTCGTTGTGGGGAAGACGGCCCCGACGCCCACATAATCTGCGCCGTTTTGGACCGCCTCCAGAGCCTCCGCCACGTTGTGGACGGACACCCCCAGGATCATCCCCTCTCCCACCTGGCGGCGGACCTGGCCCGCCTGCATGTCCTCCTGTCCCACATGGATGCCGTCCGCGCCGCAGGCAATGGCGATCTCTACGTCATCATTGACAATAAAAGGGACCTGGTAGGCTTTGCACAGGGTACACAGCGCCTTGGCCTCCTGGAGAAAATGGGCTTTGTCCAAGTCCTTCTCCCGGAGCTGGACGCAGGTCACCCCGCCCTTGAGTGCGGCCTCCACCTGTTCATAGAGGCTCTGTTTGCCAGTCCAGGCCCGGTCGGTCACGGCATAGAGCAGCATATGCCGTCTATCGCACTTCATAGTTGGCCCCCTCCTCAAGCTGTGCCGGTGTCAGCTGGTACATCGCATCGAGGATAAGATTGCGATATGCCGCGTTGCCGTCCAAGTGGCCCAACCGCTGGTGGGCCAGCTCCCCGCACAGCCCCATGGCACACACAGCAGCAGCGGCAGCCTCCAGCGGGACACCTGGATTGGCCGCCAAAAAGGCCGCCGTCAGGGCGGAGAGCTGACAGCCGGTGCCGGTGACACGCCCCATCATGGGGTGTCCGTTGCGGATGCAGTATGCCTTTTCTCCGTCCGCCACAATGTCAATCGCTCCAGTGATGGCGATAACAGCGCCGCTACGCCGGGCGAAGTCCTTGGCAAACCTGACTGCCCCGTCCAGCGCGGTCTCTGTAACCTGGTCGGCAAGATCGGCGTCTACCCCCTTGGTGGTGCCGCTGCCCAAAGCCAGGGTTTTTATTTCTGAGATATTGCCCCGAAGGACGGTGAGCCGGACCTCCCCCAGCAGGGCCAAAGCGGTCTCGGTCCGCAGTCTGGACGCCCCCGCACCCACCGGGTCCAGCACCACAGGGCGGTTCAGCTCGTTGGCCTTCTTCCCGGCTGCAAGCATGGCGGGGATGGTGTTTCGGTTCAAGGTGCCAATGTTGAGGTTCAGCCCCTGGCACAGAGATGTAATTTCCTCAACTTCGTCTATGTCGTCCGCCATAATGGGGGAAGCACCACAGGCCAGCAGCATGTTGGCGCAGTCGTTGACTGTGACATAATTGGTAATGCTGTGGACCAGCGGGGCCTGCCGCCGCACTGCTTCTAAAATCTGCTTCAATTTTTCTGCCCCCTTTTCGCATCGAGATTTCTTACCCTGGGTTGGAGAGGATATCAGCAATTTCGAGCATGGTTCTAAATCGCCTCTACCCCTCGAATCCGATAAGTAAGCTTGAGAAAATTCCGCCGGTGCTGGTGATAGAAGGCGGTCAAGATCCGCTCCATAACCATGGCGCCGTTCTCCAAAGTGGCTGCGGGGAGGAGAATAATATACTGGGCGCCGCTGTAGCGGGAGATGACATCCCCCAGGCGGAGGTTTTGGACCAAGACATCCAAAAGCTGATCCATGGTGGTATTCAGTGTACCAAGGGGCGGGAGTCCTCCCTCCGGCAGAGAGACGGTCAGCAGGGCGAGCTGAACACGGACTCCATCGCGTGAGAGCCGTCGGGCCTCCAACCGGTAAGCCTCCTGAAAATAACCGAACTCACATACGAAGGCCCCTACCCGAATTCTGGACTCCTGGAGACTGCTTTGTATAATCTCCAGATTGGTCTCCAGATGCTGTTCTACGGCCATAATCTCGGTGTAGAGGGCGCGCAGCTCGTCGGCGGACTGCACCCCTACGTTCCGGTAGAGCAGATCGGTTGCCTTGATATACTGCTCCAACGCATCGGCGTTTTTTCCCTGGCGCAGGAAGGCACGGACTAGCAGGACATGAAGACTTTCGTCCAACGGCGAGAGCTGAATAGCCCGTGTATACACCTCGGACATAACCCTGAACGCCTGGGCGTTTTCCAACAGAGCTGCATAGGCTTTGACTGCCTGGATGTATAAGCCGTGGTAGTAATCGGAGCGGGAGGCGACCCAGGCCTGCTTGGAGAGCTTAGGCAGGTAATTTCCCTGGTAGAGAGATACAATCTCCTGGTAAAGTTCTATACGCTGTCCATCTGATAGGCCGCTCTCCTGGACATTCAGACATAGGGCCTCAAACCGGTCTGCATCTACCTGACACACAATCGAGCGGTTCCAGGAGTAAGAGCCCCGCTGAGAGAGGATGGGGTCCAGATCCGCCGGAAACATGGGGGCCAGCAGAGCCCGGACACGGTATAGAAGTGTTTTGAGAGCATTGACTGGATTTACACTGCGATCGCCCGGCCAAAAGAGCTTGATAAACTCAGCTTGGGGGATGTTGCGGTCCCGGTGTACAATAAGGTAACAGAGCACATTCCAGAGCTTTTTTGAACGGTTGATGGAGTCTGTTAGCAAATTCCCGTCCACCTGGATGCTGAATCCGCCCAGAGTTTTCACGGTAATGGTCTTTACCATAGCCGGTGCTGTTTCTTTCATCATGATTGCACCTCGTATCCAAATAGAAACACCTCTTCTTATTATCTTATTTATTATAAACCAACCTGCTAAATTTGAATAGCCCCTAGAAAAATTTTTTGAGGAAAGGCGTCTCTTATATAAATGACAGGCTTCCCCCTCCTTGGAGGGGAAGGGGAAACACGAGTGTGTCGAAAAAGTGCTTGTCACTTTTTCGAGTAGGTTTGCGGCCCGCGCGCACACTCTGTCCGCCAAAGGCGGACAGAATGCACACTTGCGGGCCGAGATGTGTTTTCCTGACGTACACGCCGCCGGGAAAAACGAATTTGACTTTTTTCGCGCCTGTGAGCGCGAACTCTGCGAGGCTTTTTTCGACAGTTTGACGATGTCAATAATTTTGAAGATTCCGATAAAATTGATTTCTGCTGTCCTGTACCGCATTTATTGCATTTTGCCACAAAAGCCGCTATAATGGTTTTAGCTTAAAGCCATGTGCCGCCGTTTAGGCGGCGCAGCGTTGGAGGGATTGTATGAAGTACAGACGGGTACTGGCCCTGAGCGTAGCAGTGG
>JAAWBF010000173.1 GCA_022792555.1 Oscillospiraceae bacterium | reverse complement strand
TGTCCCTGTCCGGCGCTCTGCTGATCCTTGTACTGCTCCTCATAAAGCCGCTGGTGCGGGACAGACTGAGCAAACGATGGCAGTATTACATCTGGCTGGTAGTTCTGGCCCGGCTTCTCCTCCCTTTTGCGCCAGAGGGGAACCTGATGGAGACGATCTTTTTGCCAGAGAGGAGGCTCCAAATTCAGAAGGAGATCGAGCCGGCGCCAGGTACAGCGATCCTCCCAATGCCGTCAGAGGACATAAAGCCGGTTGACAATCCCTCTATACAGGGGGAAAAGCCGCCCATGCCAGCTGAACCAGAGACAGCCGCCTTGGATTGGAGCCTCGTCCTTTTTATAGTATGGCTGGGGACAGCCCTGCTTTTGTTGGTGCGGAAGATAACCGCCTATCAGAGCTTTGTCAGCTGCCTTAAGGCCGGCTGTGCCGAGGTGATGGACCTTGCATATCTGGACCGTCTGGCCCAGGTAGGGGAGGAACTCGGAGTCAGACGGCCCGTGGAGCTATACATCAATCCTCTGGCTGCCTCCCCTATGCTTCTGGGGTTCTTTCGTCCCTGTATTGTCCTGCCGGAGTTGAACTTGTCGGAGGAAGACTTTCAATACACCGTTCTTCACGAGCTGATCCACTGTAAGCAGATGGACCTGTGCTATAAATGGCTGGTGCAGCTCACGGTCTGCCTGCACTGGTTTAACCCGCTGGTCTGGCAGATGGGCCGGGAGATCGACCGGGCCTGTGAGCTGGCCTGTGATGAAGCGGTTCTGCAGACCCTGGATGATCCGGGACGGCGGGCCTATGGGACTGTCCTGCTCCGCACGGCGGAGACCGCCGGAGGTTATCGAATGAGTGTTGCCGTCGTCCCTCTCCACGAAGGGGCAAAATTACTCAAAGAAAGGTTGGAGGCAGTTATGAAGTTCAAAAAGGGGTCCAGACGGACAGCGGTACTGTCCATCCTCCTGACGGGGGTACTGGCCGTAAGCGGGGCGGAGGCGGGCGCCTATTCCGGTCCGGTCAGAGAAGCGGCAAGGCCAGCTTTGGCGCTGTCCGAGCTGAATAGAATCTGGGACACGGTGAAGGGCTGGCGGAAGGATAGCCCGCAAAAAACGGAAGACAACACTCTGTCCGCACAGGCGGAGCGGTACTATGAGACGGGAAGTTTGCCGCTGTTCGGGATGGTGTTTCCCCAGTTGAGCGAAGAGGAGCAGCAGGCCTGGATGGATCGGTTTTATCAAAATGATGAGATCGCCTTTTTCTCAGTGGCAGTAAACAATCTGGAGCAGGACAGCCCATTGCTGACGGACTTTGCCGGGAAAGCCTATGGAGACGGATATATCTCCTTCTTCTCCGTTCTGGCGGATGAAATGCCAAAGGAAGAGCTGAAGTCCTGGTTGGATCGGGCGCTTCAAGACGAGAAATTTAACTTCCAGTCATCGCTGTATGGAAAATTGGGGATGGAGCAGGAGAGGAATGCGCTGGAGGCGGAGCTGGACCGGCAGCGTTTGGAGGAGTACGCGGCCCATGGTATCACCAAGAATGGCAAGAAGTACTACTACAAGGGCGAGTTGGTCAATATCTTCGTGGACCGCCAGCAGAACCGCACAGTTTATTACACCCTGGAGATGAATCCGGCAGGGACGGTCAACCTCAAGGTGACGCGGGATGGGAACGGCAGAATCCAACAGGTGGAGACCATGACCCAGGCGGAGGCCGAGGCCCTGCTCCGCGAGATGGAGATTGGCCCCTACGCGCAGGATGACGATGACCTGGATGATTGGGACTGGGAGGAAGACGATAAGAAGAAAGCGGAGCTGGAGCAGAGGGTACACCCGGCTCTGGGCGTCACAACGGATGGAGAGGATTACTATTACCAGGGTACACTGGTCCGTATCTATATGGACCAGAAGCCCAACGGGGCGTTTTATGTCCTGGAGATCAATCCGGCGGGGACGGTTGATCTGAAAACCGTCCGCGATGAGAACGGCAGACTCCTGCGGGTGGAGCGGATGACCCAGGCGGAAGCCGAGGCTCTGTTACGGGATATGGAGGACGATACCAGCGCTCCAGAGGACAAACAGGAGATTATGATCCCGGTGGCGCTTGCCAAGGTGGAGGCTGGGGCGTATGTCTCGCTGGGGATCTACCCATTGGAGGAGGGAGACCAGGTCTGTTATCACGTCTCAGCAGAGACAGGAGACCGCCTGGACATCGGCTTTGCCGACCCGGAGCAGGGCAAGTTTGATGTGCGCTATTACCAGGTCTCCAACCAGCGTCAAAACGGGACGCTGGAGATCCAGTCCCAGTTTACCTGGGAGTCCCCTGTGGCGCCTGGGGAATACCGCCTATTTATCCACACTACAAGGGGCGCTCTGGCCAACGTAAACGGGCAGATCACCATCCTAAAAACAGGAACACCCGCGCAGGTGTAATGAGAGGCCCCCGGCGGTTCTGCTGAACCGCCGGGGGCCGGGTCTTGATCGGACTTATTCCAGCACAGCGCCCTGGGCGGCGTTGGTGACGAGCTTGGCATACCGGGCCAGGTAGCCGGTCTTGACCTTGGGCTCCGGGGGCTGCCACGCGGCCTTCCGGCGCGCCAGCTCGGCGGGGTCTACCAGCAGGTCGATCTTACAGTGGAGGATATCAATGGCGATCTGGTCCCCCTCCTGGACGTAGGCGATGGGGCCGCCCTGGGCGGCTTCGGGACAGACGTGGCCGATAGAGGCCCCACGGGTAGCGCCGGAGAAGCGCCCGTCGGTGATGAGGGCGACCTCCTTGTCCAGGCCCATCCCCGCAATGGCAGAGGTGGGGTTGAGCATCTCCCGCATACCCGGCCCCCCCTTGGGCCCTTCGTAGCGGATGACCACCACATCCCCAGAGACGATCTGTCCTGCATAGATGGCCTGGATGGCCTCCTCCTCGCTGTCAAAGACGCGAGCAGGACCGGTATGGGCCATCATCTCCGAGGCTACGGCGGACTGCTTGACCACACAGCCCTCCGGGGCCAGACTGCCCTTGAGAACGGCGATTCCGCCATAGGAGGAGTAGGGATTCTCCAAAGGCCGGATAAGAGTTTCGTCCAGGTTTTCCACCCCCTCCAGGTTTTCTGCGACCGTCTTGCCGGTGACAGTGATCAGAGAGGTATCCAACAGGTCCGCCTTGGTCAGCTCCTTCATGACAGCGTACACCCCGCCGGCCCGCTCCAGGTCCTCCATATAGGTGTCCCCGGCGGGAGCCAGATGGCACAGGTTGGGGGTCTTTTGAGAGATGCTGTTGGCGTCCTCCAGGGACAGGGAGATGCCGCACTCATGGGCAATGGCGGGCAGATGGAGCATGGAGTTGGTGGAACAGCCCAGGGCCATGTCCAGGGTCTCCGCATTGTGGAAGGCCGCCGGGGTCATGATGTCGCGGGGGCGGATGTTCCGCTTGATAAGCTCCATGATCTGCATCCCGGTGTGCTTGGCCAGGCGCAGGCGGGCCGAGTGGACGGCGGGAATGGTCCCGTTGCCCCGGAGGGCCATGCCGATCCCCTCCGTGAGGCAGTTCATGGAGTTGGCGGTGTACATCCCGGAGCATGAGCCGCAGGAGGGACAGGCGTTGTTCTCATAGTCCTCTACGCCGGCCTCGTCCAGCTTGCCCGCCTTGTAGGCCCCTACCGCCTCAAACATATGGGACAGGCAGGAGCGGCGGCCGTCCTTCAGCCGTCCGGCCAGCATGGGACCGCCGGAGACAAAGATCGCGGGGAGATTCAGCCGGGCAGCGGCCATGAGCAGGCCAGGGACGTTTTTATCACAGTTGGGGATCATAACCAGGCCGTCAAACTGGTGAGCTAGGACCATGGCCTCGGTAGAGTCAGCGATGAGATCCCGCGTGACCAGGGAGTACTTCATGCCGATATGGCCCATGGCGATCCCGTCGCACACAGCAATGGCCGGGAATTCAATAGGGGTGCCGCCTGCCAGGCGAACGCCGGCCTTGACTGCCTCGGCGATCTTATCCAGATTCATATGGCCGGGGACGATCTCATTATAGGAGCATACCACACCGATGAGGGGGCGCTCCAGCTCCTCCTTGGTGTAGCCCAGGGCATAGAACAAAGAGCGGTTAGGTGCGCGCTCTACACCTTTGGTAACATTGTCACTGCGCATTGGGAAAGCCTCCTTTTTTCTCGCCTCCCCCCGGCTGCCGGGGGAAATTTGTATCACGATGTCAGACAACGCTTGATTTGTCTGACTATATATTATAGAATAGTTCTGCAAATGTCAATCCCATTTTTGTGAGAGAGGGGGCGTTTCGCTCCTGCGGGAGCGAAATGTCTTACCAGCCATTTCCGAAAGAGCGAACGATCTATAAAACCATAAAAACATTTCCGAGAAGGGTTCTATTAAGGAGAGGTTGCCGTCATGGAACGAGAGAATCTGACCCAGCAGACCGCCCGGCGGTTGTATACCATAATTGTAGTGGAGAAGCAGAGAGGACCGGGTGAAAAGCTTCCAAACGAGGTAGAGCTGTCCCAGGCTCTGGGGGTGAGCCGGGCCACCCTGCGGGAGGCCATCCGTACCCTGACGGCCCAGGGAGTGCTGGAGGTCCGGCGGGGTAAGGGGACCTTTGTGTCCAGCAGGGTGAGGGAGCAGGAGGATTTTGGATTTTCCAGGCTGGAGCTGGACCAGGTACGGGGACAGCTGCGGGATCTGTTCGAGCTGCGCCTCATCTTTGAGCCGAGCGCCGCCCGCTTGGCCTGCCGCCGGGCGGCGCCTGAGGAGCTGACGGAGATCCTGGAGCGGGGGACCGAGGTGGCGTCCTGCATTCAGGCCGGGACCGACCGAACCGCCGCCGATCAGGCCTTTCATGCGGCCATTGTCCGAGCCACCCACAATGAATTTATGATGCGCCTGCTGCCCGTGATCAATGAGGCAGTGGTTACGGCCATCCAGGCCGGGGGCCGCCAGGGGCAGCTGGCGGAGGACACTCAAAATGATCACGCCCTGCTGCTGGACTTTTTTCGGCGGCGGAATGGAGAAGGAGCGGCGCACGCCATGGCAATCCATATTCACCATACAATAGCGGTTTTGGCTTTGGAGGAGGAGAAAACCGGGGGTGGATGAGTTTCCCAAGTGCAATGGAAAGGCCGTTCTTTTCCATTTTGCATCGAAAAATGACACAAAATAGCCCTTATCTGTCTTTTTTATAGGTAGGACCAATTTTTTATATCGCACTGGAAAAAGAGAACCTTATGTTTTGGTCAAAATAACTAAAAGAAAATTATGGATGTCCGATTTTATAGGTTTTTGCCGCTTATACCCGGCAGTTTGGCGCAAAAAATCAATCAGAATGGCTGGTTTAGTTTTCGGAATAGAGTTAAAAATAAATTAATACTGATTTTTTAACTTCAAATGTTAGAAATTTCGAAGATCGGATTTACAAACGCAAGAGAAGGTGGTAAAATGACAGTGCTGTTCCTACAAGGAATACCATGATAAGGGAGGAATCGTTTCCATGGCAAGAAAGCTAAAGACGATGGATGGCAATACCGCTGCCGCACATGTATCCTATGCGTTTACTGAGGTGGCCGGTATCTACCCCATCACCCCGTCCAGCCCCATGGCAGACAATGTTGATCAGTGGGCTGCTGCCGGACGTAAAAATATCTTCGGTACGACAGTCAAGGTCGTTGAGATGCAGTCCGAGGCTGGCGCCGCCGGTACGGTACACGGCTCTCTGGCCGCCGGAGCCCTCACCACTACTTATACCGCCTCCCAGGGCCTGCTGCTGATGATCCCCAACATGTACAAGATCGCCGGCGAGCTGCTGCCCTGCGTGTTCCATGTGTCCGCCCGTACCGTGGCCACCCATGCCCTGAACATCTTTGGCGATCACTCCGATGTTATGGCCTGCCGTCAGACTGGCTTCGCCATGCTGGCCGAGGGCAATGTCCAGGAGGTTATGGACCTGGCCGCAGTGGCCCATCTGGCCTCTATCAAGAGCCGCGTCCCCTTCCTGAACTTCTTTGACGGCTTCCGCACCTCTCACGAGATCCAGAAGATCGCCATCTGGGATTACGATGATCTCAAAGAGATGGTGGATATGGATGCCGTGGCCGACTTCCGTGCCCGCGCCCTCAACCCGGAGCATCCCATTATGCGCGGTTCCCACGAGAACGGCGACATCTTCTTCCAGCACCGCGAGGCCGCCAACCCCTACTACGAGGCCGTCCCTGAGATCGTCGAGGAGTACATGGGTAAGGTCAACGCCAAGCTGGGCACCGACTATCAGCTCTTTAACTACTATGGCGCCCCCGATGCCGACCGCGTGATCATCGCCATGGGCTCCATCTGCGACGTGGCCGAGGAGGTCATCGACTACCTGAACGCCAACGGCCAGAAGGTGGGCCTGGTGAAGGTCCGCCTGTACCGCCCCTTCCGGGCCGACAAGCTCCTGGCCGCCATCCCC
>JAAWBF010000172.1 GCA_022792555.1 Oscillospiraceae bacterium | reverse complement strand
GAGCAAGCGGCCCTCGACCCCCTCCTCCCCGCCCTGGCCGCCTGCCTGGCCATGGCCGCGTTCCACGCGTTCAGCGAAGTGGATTGGTCCATGGGGACCTATCAGATTATGGCCTTTCTGGTATTAGGGATGATCGCCGTCTTCACCGCCCGCCCCCTGCCCAAGCGCCAAGGGAAGCTGGTATCCTACAGTGTACCGGCGGTTACTTGCTTGACCTGCGGTGTTTTTGCCATCCTGCTGGTTGGGAACGTGTACGCGGAATATGCCTATGACGCGATCAAAACCGGACGCTGGGAACAGACCCCCTACTCCATGACCGAGCTGGCCCGGATTGACCGCTACAATTGGGCCCAGTACAAATTAGACATGGCGGTCAACGCCGCCCAATCCCCCAAGGAGGAGTTCGCCAGCATCGCGGCCCAGTACGCGGAGGACTGCCGGGCCCTGCGCATTTCGTCCATGAACCAGAGTTTAGAGCGATATGTCTATCTGCCTATGGGCCGTTATGAAGAGCTCTTCCAGGCCTCACGGGAGGGGATCCCTCAAAACTCTGCCGCCTCCGAGACCTGGCAGGAGGAGCTCTCCCTCTATGAGACCGCGTTCAACGGTCTGAGATGGAATGACTTTTCTGACTTCCCATGGTTTGCAGGCCAGGTCCGGCAGACCTATGAGATGCTGGCTACCCATAACCAGGGCCGTCTTGGCCAAATCCATCTGACGGACCGCAACCTCCAGTTCCTCGACCAGATGTTGGCTCTGGAATCCAGCGGGCTTGAGGGGGAGCAGGCGTTTGAGATCTCCGCACTCTGCTTCGACAGCGCCCACGCCGCAGATACCAACGCGGACGGCATTCCGGAGCGCATGACCGGCTCTACCCTGACCCCCATAGATGGAGGTTGGACACTCCAGGCAAATGATATCCTCCGGCTGCCCTTTTTTGCCTCCAGCGCCCAGGCCGTTCTGACCCTGACCTGTGACAATCCGGCTGCCTTTGCCGGGGTTTCTGTCAACGGGGTTCCCGCCGTCCTCCAGTCGGATGGAACTGCGGCCCTCTCTCTGGACGACTCTGGGGAATACAGTTTGGAGCTGTCCACCTGCGCTCCAGTGACGCTCTCCGGCCTGCGGCTCACCGCGGAATGAGCTGCTTTCGACGGTCTTCGACAATGTCTTTTATTATAGGTCCTGATTCATGGTTTTACAACCAATTCTTTTCATTCCATATTATTCTTATTTTCTGGAAACAACCTCTTTTGCGAACTGGGGCGATCTGTGTTATAATGGCGCAAACAAGTCACTGTATTCATAGATGAGGAGCGCCCTACATGAAGCGGAAGATACTCTACACGGCCTCTACTTACTCGCATCTCTCCAGCTTTCACCGCCCCTATCTGGCGGAATTCCGGCGGCTGGGCTGGCAGGTGGATGTGGCCTGCGGCGGCGCCGAGATGGAGCTGTCCGAGGCGGACCGGGTGATCCACCTGCCCTTTGTCAAGCGGATGACAGCGCCGGCCAATTTCCGTGCGGTTCGGATCCTACATAGACAGCTGGCCCAGGAGAAGTACGACCTTGTCAGCACCCACACCAGTCTGGCCTCCTTTTTTACCCGGCTAGCGGTACAAGGACTCCGGCAGCGTCCTCTGGTGGTCAATATGGTACACGGCTACCTCTTCGATGACAATACGAATCGTCTTAAACAGTCTGTATTATACGGAGCGGAGCGGATCACCGCCCCTGTCACCGACCTCCTGCTGACCATGAACGCCTGGGATACTCAATTCGCCCAGACCCATCATCTGGGGAAGCAGGTGGCGGAGATTCCGGGGATCGGGGTCCAGTTTGAACGTCTGACGCCCCCCCAGGGGGCGGATCGCTCCATGCTGCGGGGGGAGTGGGGGTTCTCGTCTGACGCCTTTCTGCTGATCTATGCCGCCGAGTTCTCAGCCCGGAAGAATCAGGCTATGCTGATTCAGGCCATGCCGCAGCTTCCAGATCGGGTGGGGCTCCTCCTGCCCGGAGAGGGCGCACTGCGGCAGGCGTGTATAGATCTGGCCCGGCAGCTTGGGGTTTCGGACCGGGTGGTATTTCCTGGGCAAGTACGGGAGATGGGGCCGTGGTATGCCACGGCAGATTGCGCGGTATCCGCCAGCCGGTCTGAGGGCCTGCCGTTCAACATCATGGAGGCCATGTATCTGGGTCTGCCCGTCATTGCCAGCGCGGTCAAGGGCCATGTGGATTTGATCCGCCAGGAGAAGACCGGCCTGCTGTTTCCCTTCCAAAATGGGGAAGCGTTTGTCAAAGCGGTGGAAACTCTGCTGGAGCGCCCCGCCTTTGCCGCCCAGCTGGGTCAAAAGGGCGCCCAGGCCGTGGAGCCCTATCGGCTCTCCGCCGTCCTCCCCCAGGTGATGGATCACTATCACACGCTGGCCGGTACAGCCCAAACGCTGGCTCTGTCCCCATAAGACAGACAAAAAGCCTGCTGCTCCCTCCCATCCTGGGCGAGAGCAGCAGGTTTTTAATTTGCCTCCTCCACCAGCAGCCGGTAGATTGTGGCAGGGGCACAGGTTGTGAGCTTGAGCTCATACTCACTAGAGCCATCTAGGGAAAGAATTGCGGTCCCGTCTGGCTGGAGGACGGCGGGAACCCCATTGACAGAAATACTGGAGAATGCAGCCGGATTGTCACAGGTCAGGGTCAGAACGGCCTGGGCGCCGGAGGCAAAAAAGGGCAGCCGGAGGATATCATTTGCCTGGAGTGTCCAACCTCCATCTATGGGGGTCAGGGTAGAGCCGGTCATGCGCTCCGGGATGCCGTCCGCGTTGGTATCTGCGGCGTGGGCGCTGTCAAAGCAGAGTGCGGAGATCTCAAACGCCTGCTCCCCCTCAAGCCCGCTGGATTCCAGAGCCAGCATTTGGTCTAAAAATTGTAGATTCCGTCCAGTTAGGTGAATCTGTTCCAGCCGTTTTGTGTTATAATGGATAAGCATCTCATAGGTCTGCCGGACCTGGCCTGCAAACCATGGAATATCCTGGAATTTATTCCACCGGAGCTCGTGAAAGGCGGTCTCATAGAGGGAGAATTCCTCCTGCCAGGTCTCAGGGAAGGAGGCCAGCTGGGGGATGCCCTCCCGGGAGGCCTGGAAGAGCTCCTCATAGCGGCCCATCTGGAGGTAGACATTTCGCTCCAGGCTGTAGTTAACCGAGTGAATTTTCAGGGCGCGGCAGTCCTCGGCATACTGGGCCGCAGTGGCGGCGAAGTTTTCTTTCTGGGATTCGGCGGCGTTGACCGCCATGTCCAGCTTGTACTGGACCCAATTGTAGCGGTCAATCCGGGCCAGCTCGGTCATGGAGTAGGGGGTCTGCTCCCAGCGGCCTGTCAGAAAGGCCTGGTAGGCGTACTCCGCATATAAATTCCCACCCAGCAGTCCACCGAATACCACACAGACAAGGGCGGTGGCCGCCGGGACTGCGATGGAGACCCCTTTCCCTTGGCGCTTGGGCAGGGGGCGGGCGGTGAAGACGGCGATCATCCCTAACACCAGAAAGGCCATAATCTGATAGGTCCCCATGGACCAATCCACTTCGCTGAACGCGTGGAACGCGGCCATGGCCAGGCAGGCGGCCAGGGCGGGGAGGAGGGGGTCGAGGGCCGCTTGCTCTTCCTTACGCTTGCGCCAGAGAGCAGCGGCGGGGGCCAGGAGAAGAAACAGGAAGGACGCCAGACCCAAGATCCCCATTTCAGCCATGACCTGGATATAGTGGTTGTGGACGTACCGGCTGAGATAGTAAAAATCTTGGACCTCATGGACCAGGCCCTCCACTGCCCCTAACCCCCAGCCGGTCAAGGGACGCTGGGCGAAGATTTTTAATCCGTCCTGGAAGAAGGCCACCCGCTGGATAGCGTTCTGATTGGCCCGCAGTCCCTGGAGCCGGTTGGCGGCAAAGGCGGGAAGGAGGCGATAGCCCAATTTCACAACCGGCCCGTTGGAGAGGGCCACCCGGTCTAATTTCGCACCCTCTGGGCTGGAGAAGTTCAGGTAGACAACCTCTGTGTCCTCTGGGACAATGAAGGAGGCCCCCTCCAAAGCGCCGCTGTAGAGGACTGTACTGGTGTGCATGACGGTATCCACCCGGTTCTGTGACTCGATGGTGACAAAGGCCTGTCCGCTGGCCTGGACCTCCAGGGTATAGGGCCCCGGCTCCGGATAGACCGACCGGCGCAGGGTTCCGCCGGGGGCGATGGTATAACTGCCCGTTATCTGGAGGGCTAAAATAAGATAGAGTATCAGCGCCCCCAAGATACCGCCAATCAAAATCAGCGCTGCCCGCTGTTTTCCGGCGATCCAATGCAAAACACGCTGTTCCAAAAATTCATGGCTCACCCACAGGAGGACGCCGGCCAGCAGAGCAGAGAGGACAGGCAGCATCCCCAGGGCGTCCCGATGGCCCAGCCCCCGGAACGCGGGGAACGCGGCCAGCAGCAATACAACCCCGGTTTCCACCAGGAACAGGAAGAGGGACAACCGGCGGTCCTTCTGCTCGGCCAGCAGATAGACCAGAACGGCCAGGGCGAACAT
>JAAWBF010000171.1 GCA_022792555.1 Oscillospiraceae bacterium | reverse complement strand
TGAATTAGCTGGCAGAAAAGAACGGCTGGACATCGCAGAAAATCAACTGACTGTGAACATTATATATGTGAAAGATGGCCAAAGGTACTTTACTTATCGGAGTGACTGCGCATCTGCTGACGGAAGTTGGATCACCGATCCTCTGGTACAGATTTATACCGGGAATATTCATTGCAACTATGCGCACAGCTTTCTGACGCAGTGGACATATATCCCTTCGAACGCAGGTTCACCAGAAAAGGCTTATGAGGAAATAGCTCCCTATATTTTGGAGTGTGGCGCTCAGGAGAGTTTGAAGGAAGTACGCCCCTTGCGGAATAAGTGAGATAAACAGTGTTTTTTGAGAACAAGACAATATTGGTAATTTAGAATAATATGGGCCATCTGTGGTGTAATTTTCGCCGTGATTTACCAGAAAGCAGAAATCAGCAATATTGTTCAAAAACTGCGTGAGAATTGAGATTTTCAGTCATTTGGTTAATACCCGATTCTAAAGCAATCCCAAGGTTCTTCCAAAAAAAGATCGCTGTCTATAAAAATGGAATTTTCATTCCCATGAGTCACTACGAATTTTTTGCCCTCTGCTTTTTGGCAAAACATCCCGGCTGGGTATTCAGCAAGCAGCAGATTTATGAAGCAGTTTGGAATGACCCGGATGGGGATGGTAATGCCGCCGTTACCAATCTAATCAGTCAAATCCGCAAGAAACTGAACCCCTGATAATCCCACACACGGCTACATTAGGACGGTTGTGAACAGCGGATGCAAATTTGTCGAAGACGCTTCTACATAAAATTGTCATATATAATGCTTGCATTTTCAACGGAAAAAAAGACACGGGCGGCCATGATACAGCCGTC
Organism: Oscillospiraceae bacterium; assembly: GCA_022792555.1. Taxonomy (GTDB): domain Bacteria; phylum Bacillota; class Clostridia; order Oscillospirales; family Oscillospiraceae; genus JAAWBF01. The sequence goes on along the minus strand of JAAWBF010000171.1, from coordinate 5,461 downwards.
CGTGTCTTTGTATTATGGGATTAATTCTCTCCGATCATGTTTTTGGCATACTGGGCGTGATAGCTCTTGTCCTCCTCCGACTTGGGCAGGACAACGTTAAGCAGGATTGCACTCAGCGCGGTACCTGGGATTCCGGTCATCAGTGTCACCAGTGTCTCCGGCAGGAAGCTCAAATAGGCCAAACCGTAGTTGCCGCCAATACCGATGGCGATAGATACCGCCAAAATGGTCAGATTACGCTTGGTCATGGGCGCCATGCTTACGATATTGATTCCGCTGGCGGCGATACGTCCCATGATAATCAAGGTGATGCCGCCCAGAACCGGCTTGGGCATGAGGGCAAACACCTGAGCATATTTGGGAAAAAAGGATAACAGTCCCATCAGAATGCCGCCCAGGGCTGAGACATACCGGCTGGGTACGCCGCTCATGGCAATCACACCCGCGTTGGCGCTGCTGGAGATGACAGGCAGGCCGTTGAACACAGCGGCAATCATGCTGGATAGGCCGTTGCCCCGCATGGTACGCATCAGCTCTTCCTTGGTGGGGAGCCGGTGTTCAGCAGAGTCTACAATACTGGTGGTGTCCCCGATGTTCTCCATAATGGTGGCGATATGGACCACACAGATGGTAATGATCGGCCCAATCTGAAAGCTGAGGCCAAAGCGCACCGGCTGTGGGAGGGAAACTGCTGCCGCTGTCTGCACCGGGGTAAAGTCCACCATATTCAGTGCGACACACAGCAGGTAGCCCACTGCAATGGCAATCAGGATGGACAGATTCTGTAAGAATCCCTTGGCGAAGGTATTAAAGCACAGGGCGATCAGGAAGGTAAGCAGAGCAATCAGTCCACACTTGAGGACCTCTGGACTGTCTGGCGCTCCGTTGACGGCGTGCCGGTAGCCTGAAACCATCAGGCACATTCCCACTGAGAGAACCACACTTCCAGTTACAGTTGGGGTAAAGAGGAAGTAGAGATATTTGATGATAATCGGACCCAGCAGAAACAGGACCAGGCTGCCCACCAATGCGGCGCCAAACGTGCCAGAAAGGCCGACCTTAGGATTGAGCGCCAGTACGACCATGGGGGCCACTAGTGTGTAGCTGCCTGATGTGACAATGGGCAGTCGGGCACCGATCCCAAGTTTCGGGATACCCAGACACTGGATCAGGCTGGCCACACAGCAGATAAACATAGAACACTGGATGACCAGCGCGGTCTCACTCTCATTCATTCCTGTTCCAGAGGCGAGCATCAGCGCCCCGGACAGCGTACCGGCAAAGATGGTCAACACCTGTTGCAGGGCAAGGGGAAGCGCTCTTTTGAACGGGGGTTTGTCATGGACGCCATATTTGACTGGTTCCACCGTGTATCCTCCTCTCTCTTCCGGCTGTACTGCCAATCCAATCTGCTCCCTAGGTAGGAGCGCTTGGCTGACGGTATAAACCATCTGTTTTCCCCGCCCTATGGGCGGGGAAAACAATATTATTATGCCATAATATAATGAATTTTGATGGTGAGCGCATCCTGGGGACACTGAACCTCACAGGGCAGGCACATCCAGCAGGTCTTCCGGTAGCCGATGGGTTTTCCGCACCCCAGGCACCGGGATGCCTCTGTCTGGGCCTCCTCCTCTGTCAAGGTGCGCTCCCCTCCCCCTTGGGTGGTGTCTATCCGGGCCGCAGGAGAACCTGCCGTGAGATCCACCTCAAAATCATGGAGATAGGCCTGGCTGTTATCACGACCGTAGGAGACGTCATCCCCATTCAGGTAGCGGAGGATGGACTCCGAGGCCCGGCGGCCATCTGCCAGGGCATGTACCAGTGTATTTGGACCAGATACACAGTCGCCGCCCGCAAAGACTTTGGCCTGGTTGCTCTGGCGGCAGAGCGGGTCACTTTGAATCTGGTTCTGCTCCACAGCCACGGCCCCAGCCAAAAAGTCCAAGTCGGTCTGCTGTCCAATGGCCAGGATCACAGTGTCGGCAGAAATATCCCTCTGAACGCTGTCGTCATAGGTGGGCGCAAACCGGCCCTCCTGGTCGTAAACCTGGACGCACTGGCGGGCCTTTATGCCACGAACACGGTTTCCTTCCGCCTCAATCGACTGGACGCCCCAGCCGCAGGACAGATGAATCCCCGCCTGCTGGGCCTCCCGAAGGGTGTCGGCGGAGGCCGGCAGTTGATCCAAGGTCTCCAGAGACAGGATTGTCACCTCTTCTGCCCCCATACGTTTTGCCACCTGGGCGGCGTCAATGGCCACGTCTCCACCGCCTACTACTAAAACCTGGAAACCAACCCCTGCACAGACGCCTTTTTTCGCCTGCCGCAGGAAGTCCAGCGCATAGTGCAGACCCTCCAGTGTACCTGTATCCTGGGGCAAACGGCGGGCAGCAGGTGCGCCTGTGGCGACAAACACGGCGTCGTATTCGTCCAGAACCGCCTGGAAGGGCAGATCGGTCCCCACCCGGACACCAGTATGGACTGTAACACCCAGATCCGTCACCAGTGCACACTGCTGGCGCAGGACCTCATCCGGGATTCTAAAGGCGGGGATGGCCTGAGCGGGAATCCCGCCCAGCTGCTCTTCTGCCTCATAGATTGTTACCTCGCATCCAGCCTGTGCCAAATACCAGGCGGCCGAGAGGCCAGCAGGACCGCCCCCGATGATAGCGCAGCGCCCTTTAGCTGTACACTCCGGGGTGTATTCCGGGGCCAGAGAAACCGTTTCATAGAGATAACGCTTGAGCGCCCGTAGAGAGACCCCCTGCTGATCCACTTCGTTTCGGCTACACGCCGTTTCACAGGGATGGTTGCACAGGTAGCCCAGAAGGCCGGCAAAGGGCGTCTTTTTATAGATCTGGCGCAGGGCATCCTCTGGCTGTCCCCGCTTGATGAGCTGGGCATAGCCTTGGGCATTGATTTCCAGCGGACAGGCATGCCCACAGGGAGCCTGTTCCAGCCGGAGGTTGTCCAAAATGCAGCGGTCTACGCATTCACCGCAGCCCAGACATTTTTCTGTGTCAACGCTGACGTTATCCGACAGGGCAGAAACAAGATTAGAGACCATGGTTATACCATCCTTTCCACATCTTGATAAGTGATCTCAACTGAGTAGTCCGAATCACCCTTTTCCAGGATAATGTGCTTGAGCCACTGCGTATCGTCCTGCTCAGGATAGTCGGTGCGGTAGTGCCAGCCGTTCCAGCGGCTCTCCTTCCGGGCCATGGAAGCCTGTGCGGACAGGTAAGCACTGACCAGAATACTCTCTACCTCAAAGTACTTGCACAGATCCTCCTGACAGCGGATACCTACCAGCTCCTTGAGCTCCCGGTCAAAGCGCGCAATTTCCTGAAGCGCCCGGTTCAGCTTATAGCCATTTTTGGGCGGTACAATATAGTCTGTAATGGTGCGGCGCAGCTTGCTCTCAAATTCCTCCACACTGACCGGCCCGCGCAGCTTTTTGATCTGCTCAATCTGGGCCAGACGCTCAGACAGCATGGCAGGGGCGTAGGGAACCTGCTCCATACTAGCAGCATACTGGGTGGCGCTCTCAGCGGCAATCTCCCCCATCACCAGCGCACCAGGCAGGAAGCCCCGTACATTGGCGGCATCACCAGCGGCATACAGACCTGGAATGGAGGACTCCGCTTTTCCGTTGACCATCACACCTGTAATCCCGTGGCCGCCGCACAGGAAGCACTCGCTGGGCCACTGCTCCACATCGTCCTGGCGGAAATTTACGCCCCGTTGCTCAAAAAACCGTTTCTGCATGGGCCGCTCGGTGGTAAAGAGGATCTCCTCAATCTCCTGGATTTTCTCCTCTGGAAGATGACTCATATGAACACGCAGAGGGCCGCAGCCAGTATTGTGGGTAGCCAGCATATTGCAGATGGACAGGCCGCTCTCCTCAATCCGCTCGTCGTAGGCATTGAGGACATAGGCTCCGCGGGTACATGAGATATGGAGGCCCGCCGCATTGGCGTCCTTGACGCTGTAATCCACAATGGTATATTCAAAGCCGGTCATCTTGGCCCCAGCCCGATAGGCCATCCGATAGGCCTCACCTGTATTGCCTGGGAAATCAAAGGTACCGTAGGGATAGCCGTTGGTGGTCTGTCCAAAGCGTGCTGTGCCGCCGGCACAGAGGATGACCGCTTTAGCCATACAAACGATGGTCTCACCTGTACGTATATTCAGGCCAAGCGCTCCAACAACCCGGCCATCCTTTCGAATGAGATCCAAGGCCATGGTCCGGTTGTAGACGGTGCAGCCATTCTCATGGACCTTATCCGCCAAGATCTTCTTGAGTCCCGGTTCCAAAATAGCCAGGCAGAACCGGCCCTTGGGAGCCGTGTTCAGCACAATATAATCTCCATTCTTGTCCTTGGGAAAGTTGACCCCCCAGCCCTCCATGCGCTGTACCATGTCCCAAGTGCGAGACACCCATGCGTAGCACTGCGAATCGTCCACGATCCCATCCAGCGCCCCATGTGCTGTCTCTAAATACTCCTCCGCAGTAGAAAAGCCGGGAACTGCTGTGACATTAAATGCGTCCATCCCTGAAGCAATGGAGCCTGAGTACATAATGTCAGACTTATCGAAGATGACTACCTTCGCATCCGGGTTGCACTCCTTGGCCCGGATGGCCGCCATGGTTCCAGCAGTGCCACCGCCCACGACCAATAGATCTGCATAAATGATATGTTCCATGATGGCGCCTCCTTATATCAGTATGAATTTGCTGTCTGCACAATAATCATAATACATACGTATCTATATTTCAATTCTTTCTTAAAATACGGATGTAGAAATAAAAACGGTTCAAATCAAATCCATGTCTTGATTTTCACTCTAAGAAGAAATAACAACAAGATTAGAGGGTATTACATAATAATTTTTTGTCAAATTGCCAAATCATATTAAAGTCATATGGTTATTATGTAGAGCGTTTGTTTCCTCTCCTCCAAATTCTTCTTGTTTACGGTAAAATCACATCATTTATGGGATAATTTAATCACGTGTACTCATGCGCAGCTAAAAGAAGCGGCCTGTCTGGCTTCTTGCCAGACAGGCCGCAAACATTACAAGGAAGGAGTAAAGGGAAACAACGGAAAGGAAGGAGGCAGGATGCTCTTCTCGTTTTCCAGCTAGCCAGCTTTTTAAGGTTCATGGCAATAAATTTAAGCCTCACCCAGTAGGCTGCCTTTTTCCGATTGTGGGGACAGTCCCTGAATGGGGCGGGATAGGCCGGCAAGTGACGTCCGGTTTAAAGGAGCTCTATGTGCTCCAGTTTTTTCTCGGAAAGATACCGGCGAACAAAGCGCAGGTATTGATTCAGGCTGTCCCGCGGCTCTCGTTCCGGGTTTCGGATCAAGAAGCCCTGAAAGCAGAATTCCTCCCGTTCCACCGGAATGTGGGCATAGCTTGTATCATAAATACGTTTGCTGTCTTCATAATA
>JAAWBF010000170.1 GCA_022792555.1 Oscillospiraceae bacterium | reverse complement strand
ATGGCTGGCCGAGCACTGTACAGCGCCTCTCTTTGCCGACCCGGTCTCCACCGCCAAGGCGAGGCGGCTCAAGCCCATTTTGGGCAAACTCCACACCCTCAAGCCCAACCGGATTGAGGCGGAGCTTCTCTCCGGTGTGTCCCTTACAGGGGATGCGGACAGTCTGAGGCGGTGTGCCGATGCCCTGCTGGAGACCGGGCTCCACCGGGTTTTTATCAGCCTAGGCGGTGAGGGAGTCTACGCCGCAGATCACTTGGGAACTCGGATTCAGCTCCCCTGTCTGCCGGGCAACATGGTCAATACCACCGGCTGCGGAGATGCCTTTATGGCCGCGCTGGCCTGGGCTTGGCTGGAGGGCTTGGACTTAGAGGGCGCAGCCCAGGCGGGGCTGGCCGCTTCCGCGGTAGCCATGGAGGGCAGCGAGACCATCAATCCCGCCCTGTGCTCTGCCGAGCTGAAACGGCGGGCCGGTTTTTCCGACGGCGGCAGCCCCACAGAACGTGTGGACTAGATTTTGAAAGCAGTATGCCCCGCAATGAGCGGAGATATCAATTGGTAAGATAGGTAAGAAAGGAATGGCAGCAATGAAAAAGCAGTATTTAGATATCGCCCCCGAAGTAGCCCAGGCAATTGCGTCAAACAGGCCTGTCGTGGCGTTGGAATCCACCATCATCTCCCATGGGATGCCCTATCCTCAGAATGTAGAGACTGCCCTTCAAGTGGAGCAGGTTGTCCGGGACAACGGGGCGGTGCCTGCTACCATCGCCGTGATCGGCGGGCGGCTCAAGGCGGGCTGCACCAAGGAGGAAATTGTCTATCTGGGCCAGAAGGGGCTCAACTGTGCCAAGGCCAGCCGCCGTGATCTGGCAGTACTGGCCGCCCGGGGCGAGGACGGCGCCACCACTGTGACAACCACCATGATCATCGCCCACATGGCCGGGATTCAGATCTTCGCCACCGGCGGCATCGGCGGGGTCCATCGGGGGGCTGAGACCACCATGGATATCTCCGCCGATCTGGAGGAGTTGTCCAAAACTCCGGTCATGGTAGTGTGTGCCGGGGCCAAGTCCATCCTGGATCTAGGTCTCACGCTGGAGTATCTGGAGACCCACGGCGTCCCGGTCATCGGCTATGGCACGCAGGAACTCCCTGCCTTTTACACCAGGAAGAGCGGCTTCTCTGTGGATTACCGGATGGACACGCCCCAGGAGCTGGCTGCTGCATTCCATACCAGCTTAGAGCTGGGCTTCCAGGGCGGAATGCTGGTGACAAACCCCATCCCGGAGGCATACTCTATGGACCCGGCTGTGATCAACAAGGCCATCGATCAGGCGGTAGCTGACGCCCAGGCCAAGGGGATCCACGGAAAAGATATCACCCCCTTCCTGCTGGACGCGGTTAAGACCATCACCGGCGGGGACAGCTTGAACTCTAATATCCAGTTGGTGTATAATAACGCCAAGGTAGCCGCTCAAGCTGCCGTTGCTCTGTGCGCCCTGCGCGAGTCGCAGTAAACAGGAAACATCAAAAATACGGACGTACCGCAGTTCATTTTCTCTACGGTACGTCCGTATTTTATCGCAATTTTCAAAATTGCTGACACTGTTTTCACCCTCTCATTCCGGGGAGTAGGAAAACAATAGATTGTCTGGAGTATCTTTGAAAACTTACAATTACCCAGCGGTGCGGGATCTTCTGTCAAGCAGTTTTAATACGGGAACCCTGGGTAGACTACAAAAAAACTGCGCCGGTTTGGTATGCTGACGGTTTTAAAACAGACTCTAACCCACGGCAGCGGCTGGTTCTTCTATACCCGTTGGCAGGGTGATATGAATTCTCATTCCCTGTCCAGGGCGGCTCTCGGCAGAGATACTGCCGCCGTGGGCCTCTACAATCCGGCGGGTCATGGCCAGACCGTGGCCATGACCGTGACCCCCGCGCCGGTTAGAGCCCTGGAAGCTATGCTCAAAAATGCGGGCGGTCTCGGTCTCCTCCAAGCCCAGGCCATCGTCTTGGACCGTGATGTCCACCTGGTCTCCCACCTGTGCCAGACGAATGGTGATCATCCCTTCCCGGCCCATATATTTTACTGAATTTTCCACCAGATTAAAAAAGACCTTGGCAAGCTGGCCGGGATCGGCGTAAAGCTCCACAGCCGTCTGGCTGGAGAGGACCTGGATGGAGATCCCCCGCAGGCTGGCGCTGTTTTGGAAGTCGTCTGCTGTCTGACGGATCATCTCCAGCAAATCCACATGGGAGGGAGAGAGGGCAATAGGGTCCTCAGAGCGGGCCTGGGACATATGCTGGCCCAGCAGAGAGGCGATGTACTTCGTCCGCTGGACTAATTTTTCCAGATACTCACTGCGGACCGTCTCGTCCTGAATCAACGGTCCATTGAGGAGCTCTGCATAGCCCTGGACAATGGACAGCGGCACCCGGACACTGTGGGACAGATTGCTGCGAAATTGGTCTATCTCCTTCTGGCAGTGCTCCTCCGCTGTCTGCTTGGTCTGGAGCAGCGTCTTTTGGTGTTCCTGGGCCTGACGAACGAGCTCCTCTTTCAGCTGCATATTCTGCTGTCGGACCTGAACACAGCTTCGGGCCAGAAAAGCGGCAGACAAGGTCATCAAGATAATGCTGACTGACAAGCAGCAAACTAACACGATCATCTGTCCCCAGATCGCCGCGCCACAGCCCACCAAGGCGGGCAGCAGTGCGCTGCACCACAGGACAACCTCGCGTTTAGACATGATAATTCAACTTCCTTTCCTCGTTCTTAAAGAATTTTTTAGATTCCCACCCCCAATATTGCGCCTGCTAGACACATGAGATATAATAAAAAAGACTGTGATACAAGATGGAACCTTTTTTTCAAGGAGATACCGGATGTTTTTATTCTAATCTGGATAAATGGAAAAAGCAATCCCATTGTGATCACGATTTCCCGCCCCTGGAGAGGATGGAATTGCCCGCCAAAGGCTCTCCTCTACAGCGGAAAATCTATGGGCCTGCAATCCCTCCTGGGGAAGAGCATGGGAAGAAGACCAGGCCGTATATCAAAGCATGGAGGGGATGTCTGATGTATCGGGCGCTGATTGTAGAGGACGATGAAGACTTGGCCGCCATTGCCCAGGTACATATGGCCCATGGCGGTTACGAGACTGACGTCGCATCTACTTGCCGCCATGCCATTGAGCTGCTGGAGCAGCGGGAATATGATCTGATCCTGCTGGATGAAATTCTGCCTGACGACCGTGGAGACAGTCTATGCCGCACCATCCGTACCCATAGTGCATGTCCCATTATCTTTATGAGCTGTCTTGATGACAGCAATACCATTATCTCCGCCCTGCGGGCTGGTGGGGATGACTATATGGTCAAGCCGGTGGACTATGCGGAGCTGCTGGCCAGGGCGGACGCAATCATCCGCCGGACCGGCGGCCGCCGCCAGAGCCATCTGCGGACCTTTCGGCAGTTTTCGGTGGATACCCTGCACCGAAAGGTCCTTCGGGATGGCAGAATGGTCGATCTATCTTCCATCGAGTACGCCATTCTGCTCTACATGACGGAACACCCAGATACGCTCCTTCTCTATAATGAGATCTACCAAAATGTGTGGGCCAGTGACAGCCTTGGGGATGTACGCACTGTGATGGTCCATATCTCCAACCTGCGCAAAAAAATTGACCCCAACCGCACCGGTATTATTGAAACCGTGCGCGGGGCTGGATATATCTTCTCTGATATGTGAGAGAATGGGTGAAGCTTATGAGCAAAAGGCAGGTATTTTTGAGGCTGACGTCACTTGTTCTGTTGTTAATGATAAAACAATCTTTGTCGGCCTCATTGCATTTGTCAAGGAAAATGCTTTGGTAGAGTTTTTGAAAGAAATTTGGCACAAATATTGGCTCCAGATTATCATTGGGCTGATTGTGGTTGGCGCTATATCGAGCGCCATTGAAAAAATTGGAGATCGAATCCATAAAAATTAGGAGGTCCGGCTATGGAGCAGTTCATCCTATGCTCGGAAGTACTGCGGGAGGTCCCGTTTCAGAGCTATGAGGCGTATACCGATTCCCTGTTTGCCTGTGTGGATAAACAGCTCTCTGCCTACATAGAGAATCTGATGGGCCTCTTTGCCGCCGACAATGGCGGATTTAAAAACATCCTCTACCCCGATATTGAGATCGCCCATGACTTATGTGAGAAACATCTGACTGATTTTACCCTGAAAAGCACAATTTCAGAGGAACTCCAAGAGGTTCCCGCAGGGGACAGTTTGGAAGATTTGGGGGATCTGGATGCGCTCTTTGGCGCCTTCTCTGGGGAGGCAGCCGCCGAGGCCGGGGTATCCGTGGAAGAGACACTAGACTATATCAGCCATCGGGCCTCCCTCACCAACTTGGAGGAGGTCCCCATGCCTCTATATGCCCTGTGCAGCAAGTTGAACTTCTCCCCTTTTACCACGTTTGTCTTTGCCTGTGGGGTCCTCTCCTCTACTCAGACCAACTATGCCTCCATCTTCCAGGTGGTCAACCAGAACGGCTCTCTCTCCGCCCCAACAATCGAGTCCGCTGGCCGGGTGTTCTATGGGGAGGACTTTACCATTACCAAGGCTTTTGGCGCCATGTCTAAGGCCCTGGAGGAGCTGGCTCCCGTCCTCTCCCTGCGGATCAACGACACCATGCCTTTTACCACCGTCATCTCCCCAGACAAGCGGATCATCGACTTCCTGTTCTCCAGCGATCCCCTGCGGATTGACCAGAGCTACAGCCGGTTTTTCTCCATGCTCACCGGCAAAAAGGCTTTGGAACCCTTTATTGCCAACCAGCACCTGCTGGACGCGGTGAATATCGCCTTTGACGGAGGCTCCACCCTCTTTAATCTCTGGGGAGATGAGGGGTCTGGGCGAAAATTTACGATTTCCCACTTCTGTGCTGGGCGGTCTCTGGGGTGCATCAGCGTGGACTGCGGCAAGCTCTTTGTCTACGACTTCTCTTTTGTGGAAAAAGCCCTGTGGGCGGTGTGCCGGGAGTGTATCCTGACAGACTCCTGTGTGTGTCTGGACAATCTGGGCTACCGGGAGGAGGAAAAAGACAAATTTTTCGGCTACATGGATCTGGCCTTCGGAAAGCTGCTGGAGCGGGAGATCACCGTTTTTGCGGTGAGCCAGGAAAAGCTGCCCATGAAGGAGATGACCCGGCTGGACTTCACCCAGCTGGAGCTGCCCACCCCCGGCACCGGCGACCGGGAGCAGGTCTGGCAGTATTACGCCAAAGGCCACCCCCTGGGGGAGGATGTCGTTCTGTCCGAGATGGCCACAAAATTCCTGTTCACACCTGGCAAGATTAAAAACGCCCTCCACCAATCTCGGAGCCTAGCCGCCATGGCCAAGCAGGAGCAGGTGATGCGCAGCGTCCTCTTCCAGTCCTGCTACAACCAGATGAGCCATGAGCTGACCAAAAAGGCCACCCGAATCCAAGCCAATTTCGGCTGGGACGATATCGTGATGAACCCGGATCAGCGCCTGGCCCTGAAAAATGCCTGCGACCAGCTCATCTACCGCAAGCAGGTCTATGAGGACTGGAATTACACCAAGAAGTATCAATATGGCCGCGGCCTGTCCGTCCTCCTCTTCGGCGCGCCTGGCACCGGAAAGTCCATGTGTGCCCAGGTCATCGCCCATGAGATGAACCTGGAGCTTTACCGGGTGGATCTGTCCAAGGTGGTAGACAAGTACGTCGGCGAGACCGAAAAGGCCATCTCCATGATCTTCCGGGAGGCCAAGAAGTGCAATGTAGTTCTCTTTTTCGACGAGTGCGACACCCTGTTCGCCAAACGGTCGGATGACGGCGGTTCCAACCAGTCCTCCAACAACAACAAGACCGCCCTCCTCCTCCAGGAGGTGGAGGCCTATGACGGGGTGTCTGTCCTGGCTACCAACTACAAGCACAATATCGACCCCGCTTTCTTCCGCCGGATGAAATTTATCGTGGAATTCCAGTTCCCCGATGTGGAGACCCGTAAGGTCCTCTGGACGACCACCATCCCCAAATCCACCCCTCTGGCCGAGGATGTGGACATCGACTTCCTGGCCCAGCGCTTTGAGTTCGTGGGCGGCAACATCAAAAACTGTATTTTAAACGCCGCGTTCCTGGCTGCCGCCGACCCGGAGGCAGGGGGCGAGGTTCATATGAAGCATTACCTCCAGGCCATCAAATATGAATTTGTCAAGACCGGCAAGGTGTTCACCCGCTCAGATTTTGAGCCTTATGCGCATTTGGTGCTTTAATATCAGCCTGCCAGAAAAACGACCATCAGAAAGGAGGCGTCTGTCCCATGAGCTGGCGAAATGGGATGCTGGACAAACGCATCGAAGAGCAGAACAAGCGTAAGCGCCGCACCTCTCCCCCCCAGGATGAGGAGACCGAAGAGGAGCTGGAATTCCCCGCTTTTATCCCCCTCAACAAGCGCAAGAGCGCCTTTGACACGGGAGGCGGCGACCATACCGCAGGAATCAACACCCAACTGTCTGTTTTTGACCGGCAGGCAGTCTTTCGTACCAACATAGAGCAGTAAATAGTGGGGAGGCGATGGATATGTATGGACAGCTTGATATCAAGCTGATAGAGCATCAGCAGCTCCATCAGCAGAAGGAACAGCAGCTAGAGGAGCGGGGCCGCCAGAAGCTGAACAAGGTGGAGTCCAAGGCCGCCGATCAGATCAGCAATCTGGCCAAGCAGAACGCCGAAATTTTGTTTGGGCCTATGGAGACGGCGGACGGACAGCAGATGTCGATAGACGGACAGCAGGAAGCGGTCCTGAACACTTTGGCGGACAAGGAACAGACGGCGGGCCGCAAGGAGCGCAAGCGTCTGCAGCGGGAGCGGGAGGCGATCCGAAAGGAGGGGGTTGATACGGTCCGCCAGCGGCTGGAGCAGCAGCTGGACGAACAGATAACCGCGGCCTATCAGACAGAACAGGCGGACTACGAGTTCGACTTCCACACAGAGACCCTGGAGCAGATGAAGGTCAACATCTGCGGGGATTACGGAGTCGCGCCGGAGGTGCGGCAGACCCATCTCCAGCGGTTCGAGGCCATGGAAGCCCAGTCCGCAAAGCTGAAGGAGCGGTATACCAAAACCGCCTTTGCCAGCAAGGTCCTGCGTCAGAAGCTGGGGACCCAGGCGGAGGCGTATATCGCCAAAAAAATGCAGATCCTGGATGGGGAGCGCGCCGCCCTGGAGGACACCCTCAACCGCTACCGGGACGAGTATAACGCGGTCTTCCACGGCGCCCTGGCCACTGAACAGCAGGTAGACCGCTATAACCAGCGGGTGGCGACCTATCAGCAGAACGCCAACGTCCTCCGAAGCGGGGCGGAGCGGGAGATCCAGCGCCGTGCCATGCACCCGGCCACCCTGGAACATCTCCCCCAGGTGCTGGAGGAGTACAAGCAAAACAAGGTCCCGCGGGCTGTACAAAAGGACAAATATGGGAATCCTATCCATGAGATCACCTATCAGAAGCAGATGGACGCCATCATGGAGTCGGTCAACCAAAAGCTGGCCGCAGATTCCCCTCCCCAACCGCCCATCACCCAAAAGGAGGCGGAGGAGCTGGTAAAGCAGTACCTCAAGGATCTGCTGGCTAAGAATGATTTCCGCTTCCGGTGCAGCGGCGAAGTGTTCGGCTTGGTGGTGGATGACAAGATGAAAAACCAGATGGAGACGGGGACCAGCGGCGGGGCCAACAACGCACCCCTGCGGATGGCGTTTACCGAAAAATCCTTTGGAAACGCGGTGGGTTCCCTGGATAAAAGCGAGTACGAGAACTACGGCTACATGGCCAGTCCCGTGCTGGCCTCCATCAACCGCTCCAGGACTGCCGGTTACGGCTCGGTGGCGGTGAAGCTGAACAAGGCGCGTATGGCGGGCCGGGTCACCTGTACAGTGGGGGACAGCCTCAATAAGATGCGTACCTGCAACCCCTCCCTGGCCAGCGATCCGGATCTGGCCTGTGTGGGCTTTCACGCCAAGGAGGCGTTTATCATGAGCGCCTACCAGCGGTATCGCACGGAGGGGAAGAAGCCCGGCGAGACCGACGCGGATCTGGATATGGAGTCCGTGCTGGCCCGGGTGAACAAAGATATTCCAGCCACCGAGCGCGGCAAGATAACGGAATATCTGGAGCTCCAATACCACGGGGACGTCACCGTGCGGGACATGGAGGAGATCACAGTCACAAAGCCGCCTGTGATCATAAAGGTGCGGCCCGATGGCATGAAGGAGACCAAAAAGCAGGCTGAAGTGCGGACCAACGATGAGTTCCTGAACAGTCTGTTCAAAATTAGAGTCCGCGTGGGAAAGATCAACGCCAACCCTGAACAGTATGGCCGCGCTGGGATGCCGCCCCTCAGGATCAATCTGGTGTCCGGTGTTGGCCCGGGTGCAATCATCAGAGGGGTCAAACCCATTGCACCGGCGAAAGATGCCTGAAAGGGGAGCGGGACATGAACTTTGAGGTCAAATATACAGACAACTGCGGCTGTTATGTCGTGACTACCGAGGATGGGCGGGCCGCCCTGGCGGACACCCAGACCGGTCAGGTGGACTGGAGCGACACCGAGGAGCATTTCCTCCGCTTCGGCCCCTTCCGCGAGGTGGAGCAGGCCCTGGAACCCCATGTTCTGGCGGAACTGGACGATCTGCTGGAGGGCCGGGTGGAATTTGTGGAGGAGGACCCAGAAGAGACAATCAAATATCTGATGGAACACTGCGAGGATCTCTTTGAGGAGGATGACGACGGATGAAGGTTAGCCTGCTGGATGCAGCACACCCCGGTGTCTTTGCCCGCTATCTGCCCGATCCTCTGCCGCCCGCCGGGGCGGGGATCCGGCAGGGGCTGGCCCTCCATGAAGGGGATACAGCCTGGGGGGCCGCCCTGGTGGAGGTGGGGAACCGCACGGTGGATATCCTCAGCCTGCGGTATGACGGTAACGCCCCTATGGCCACCTGTGAGCGTGCCCTGACAGAGACTCTGGTCCAAAATGCCAAAGGCAGCACCATTCAGGAACTGGTTTATGTGTACCAGGGAGACAAAACGGCGCTGGAGGCCATGGACGACCGAATGCTGCTGGCCGGGTATTTTCCTAGGGCGGGCAGCGCCCAGCCCATGGAGGCGGTATTAGAAGATCTGCTCCAAAATCCCGCCGTCAAGCGGCTCATGCAACTGCGAACTCATCTAGGCGTTGTTCCCATTGAGGACGGGGTTCTTCTGCGGTTTTACAACCGGACTCACCCCGCCACGGCTATCCATCCCGGTGAGCTGGACCCGCTGACCAGCCGCTGCTATGTGGAGGGCGGCGCGATCAAGGCCGTCCTTCACACCCGGCGCCAGAGGGGAGATCTCTCCCTGGAGTGGTTCGCCAATGCCTCTACCAAAAAAGAGGTGGCCGGCTGGCTGTTAGGCGCCGCGCTGGCTGCTGCGAAGGACTATCCCCCCGAAACCCGGATCGTCCTGGGGGCCCTCCCCGGTCCTTCTGTCCAAATCGCTGAAAAATTGGGCTTTACCCCAGTCTCCGGCAGCTCCGCTACCCGGATCTATACCTATTATCTGTAGGTCACAAACTGTAAAAACTCCCTGCCCTTTGGGCGGGGAGTTCCTGCTTGATTGGGGCTCTAAAGCCCATCCTGTTCTATGTGTTCAAGTTCTATATCATAGGAACATCAAGAACACCAAAATTTAGGTGTTCAAGATTATGCTCAATTTTTCCTTATCATGGTCTAAACTTTTAAAAAAAGTGGACGATAGTATAAGCAGACAGGTTGAGAGAGAATCGTTCAGATTCTATATAACTTGGACACACAGCCAGCAGGACAGTAGCACACAGGTGTCTGTCCAGCCCCATAATAACCTGTCTCAGGCTTTTTCGTTTTCACCCGGTCTGCGCAGCCGGCTGAAATAGAGTCCCGCGTCCAGTGTTTGAGCTGTGTGGCCACATCAGTTCTGACCTGATGACGCTCCACCAAGTGCCGGTGAAAGGAAGTCCCGGCACGACGCTCGTCCCTCCCACCCCATCATTTTATTGAAAGGAAGCTTTAAAATGAGGATTCAACACAATATTATGGCCATGTCGGCCTATCGTAACTACACCAACAACGTCTCCGCCATGAAGAAGAACCTGGAGAAGCTCTCTTCCGGTTACAAGATCAACCGCGCCGGTGACGACGCCGCTGGTCTGGCCATTTCCGAGAAGATGCGTGCCCAAATCACCGGCCTGGAGACCGCCCAGAAGAACGCCAAGGACGGCATCTCCCTGGTGCAGACCGCCGAAGGCGCCCTGACTGAGGTCCATGACATGCTCAACCGTATGGTGGAGCTGGCGACCATGTCCGCCAATGGCACCT
>JAAWBF010000169.1 GCA_022792555.1 Oscillospiraceae bacterium | reverse complement strand
TGTAGCTTGGTGAATCGCTCTAGTACTACGGCCACCTGCTCACGGGTAATCGTCCCACTTGGCCGGTTGCCGTCAAACAGGCCCTTGGCCACGGCCTTATTCCAGGCTTCTTCCGCCCAGGGGCTTACCTTCTGAGCCACCTGGGCGAACACCTCGTCCCGTTCTGCAAATTCCTGTGCTACAGCTTGCTGCACCAAATCGTCTATCGTCACTTTGGCCAGCTCCTGGGCCACGGTCTGCTTGACGAGGGCCTGAATTTCTTCTTTTGTCATTTCGATCTCCTTCTTAGTTGTGTCATACTTGGGGCGGTAGCCGCCGCTGACATACTTGAGTGCCCGCCTGCGGCGCATGACGGCCCCGCCGTTGGCCTCGCTGGTGGTCCCGGTGTTTCCATCAATGGTGTTGATATAGCCGTTCTCCACCTTCTCCACGATACCGACGTGTTCCGTCTTGGACTTCTTCCCGGAGAAGTCGAAAAAGACGATATCCCCCGGCTGGAAGGTGGTCACAGCCTGTCCCTGGGCCTTGTGGTAGGCGTAGAGGGTGGAGCAGCTGGCGGTTTTGTTCCCGCCAAAGAATAGGGCGGAGGCCCCGGCCATACGGAAGATGTCCCATACAAAAGCCACACACCAATGCAGGCTCTTGTTGTTCACCGGTCCACCGTAGTAGTGGGTGTTGAAGATGACGTTGTTGCTGTTGGGCGGGTTCTCCTTCACGCCCAGATAGGAGACCGCCAGGTTCAAAATATCAGTTGCTGTCGCCATGGTCCACCTCCGGCAGTCCCGCCACGCTGGTCAGTAGGGACACAATACCCGCCAACGCAGCAGTTCCGGTCACGGTCATCCAGTCCACCGCCGTAATGGTGACGGCAGCGGGGATCATGGCTACGGCAGTCTGGGCGATGGTCTTGACCGCCCGCACTCCGGCGGCCCGCAGCCATACAAGTTTCCTGTCCGTCAAATCAAGCCCCTCCTCTGTGGTAGTCCTCCAGGTCGGAAATCCGGTGGTTGATGACCTTGATTTTATCCTCCTGGAGGTCGGTGCGTTTCTCCAGCTCGTAGGTGCGCTCAATCAGGTTGTTGTGGGCCTGGACCCGCCGTTCCAACTGTTCCAGGCGGTAACTGGTCAGCTTGGCGGAGGCGATCATCCCCATGATGGACCCGATGGCGGACCCGGCCAGCCCGATAAGCGCAACAACAATTCCTTCCATGCCTACCCCTCCAGCATCGCGGTCAGCTCGACGTATTCCTCCTGGGTGAGCTTGTCCGCCGCGAAGAAAATATCCAGCTTTTCCGCCATACCGGCGGTCTGGCCCCGCTGGATGAGCCGCTTGAGCGTTCTGTACAGCATGATCCCATCTCCTTTCTTCCTCCCCTTACAGGGGAGGAAATTTGATGTTAGACACCCAATTCCAATAAAGTCAGCCTGTATTCCTGGTCTATCAGTAATCCGGCCAGGTCCTCCTCCGGGGTTGGTTCCGGTTCCGGCTCCGGTGGACGATCAACAGGTGTCACCCCCACCAGCTTCCCGTCCTGGATGTCCAGTGTGCAGTAGCCGCAGCAGTCCCAGACAGCCTGCTCCAGCTGGGGCGGGACCTCGATCCACTCCTCCCCCATCCAATTCTCTGTCCGGTGGCTTTGGCTCTGGAGTCCATGGCCGTCGTCTTCACGGGCGGCAAGTTCAATAATTGTCAGCATGAGGTTCCCTCTCTTCCATGTAGTAGACTCTTGAGCTTTCCCAGCAGGGCCAGCAGGGTTTTTTGCATCCAGCCCCGCAGGCCGGCGGATACCTGCTTTTTCTCCTCCAGCCAGGCCAGCAGCCGCCCGGTGCTGCCATAGGCTTCCACCCGGTCCTCCCGCAGGCTATCCAGCCGGGCGGCCTCGGAGGGACCGGAGTTCTCCCGCGGGCCCCCTCCTGCTCCACAGGGCTTGGGGCGGTGTAGATCCCGCTGAGATTCCAGGTCCTGGGTGGTAATGGTCTCATAAAGGCCGATCAACAGCTCCTCCACACTTCCCACCCCATCCAGCCGGATCTGCTGGGCCTGAAACAGGCCGTCCAGCCGGTCCAGCCCCCGCCGGATGGTCCGCAGGACAGTGGACTTGTCCACCTCCAGCAGCGCCCCGATCTCCCGTAATGTCATCCACTCCCCATAGTAGAGGTAGAGATAGAGCTGCTGCCGTCCGGTAAGCCGGTCCAGCAGCAGGGCCATGTGGTCCTGGTTGGACAGGTCCAGCCGCAGAACCCCCTCCTCGTCCATATATTTTCGCCCTGCTGTGGAGAGCTCCGCCGCCCGTCTGACCCGCCGTTTTGCCCGTCTGATGGTCCGGGCCACGGTGGAGGGGTCTCGGTCGTACTGCCGGGCCAGGCTGGAGGCAGTTTCCCCCTGCGCTACGCCGGCCAAATAGAGCCCTTGCCGCTCTGGCAGCTGCTCCATGGCCCGTCTGGCGTCCACGGACAACCGGACAAGGGGTGACGGTCTACCCTCGTTCTGCTCCTCCAGCCACCCCTGGTACTGCACCTTGTCCAGCCGGCAGTCCTTGGGCCCGGTCCAGGCGGTCCCCCCGTGGCGGACACGGTGCCGGGGACGCAGCTCCCGCAGACGCCGGCGGCAGTCAATCAGTTCCTCACTGCACACCGCCAGCTCCATACGCAGGGCCTTGGCAGCTTTGGGATCTGCACCGCTCAATTGCGCCTCCAGGGCCGAGCGCCGTTCCCGCAGCGCCTTGGCCAGGTCCTGAACCTCCCGGATTGCGCTCATGTGTCCTCTCTCCGGCGGGGAGCCTTGAGGGTGGAGGTGGTGTACCGGCCATCCCGATCCCCGGTGTAATACTGCCCTGTCACCTGCCGCAGGTCCCGCATCTCCGCTAACATCTGCCGCAAGAGGCGGACCCGTTCCTCTAAGGCGGCTTTCTCCTCCGGCCCGGCCCGTGCAAGCGCCCCCTGCGCGTCCTCCAGGGCCACCCGAAGTCTGGCCGCAGACTCCAGGTACGCTCCAGACAGCTCAGACAGTGCTGCCATGTTGAAGGCGCCTCCTCTCATTTTGACATTTTCTTGATGCCCCTCTCCACAGCCCTTGTGATTTGCTTTTCCGAGAGAGCCGTTTCCTGTACGTTGACCGTGATGTTGTTGGTGTTGGATACACTCCTGCTCTGGGAGCTGTAGGAGGTACTGCCGCCGGCGGAGCTGCGCACCATCCCGCCCAATACAGCTGAAGAGGAGGCGCTGC
>JAAWBF010000168.1 GCA_022792555.1 Oscillospiraceae bacterium | reverse complement strand
TTTGAGAAATTCTCTTGACATCAGGCCTATCATCGTGTTTAATAGATAAAGAAGCCCGGCAGAAGCCGGGCTGTCCGGCAGGAAGCCGGAGGGAGAACAGGCCATATCTGCTTCAAGCCAGATACCCATAGCATAGAACTTGAAATTGATACCAAGAAGGTATTCTGCCCTCAAGAGGAGGGCTGGATACCTTCTTTTTTTTGCGGAAAGGAGCGTTGTATGACCCTGGAGCAGTATTTCCAGACGGTTCCCAAGGCCGCTGCGGCCTTTTCTGGCGGGACAGACTCTGCCTATCTGCTGTGGGCGGCCAAGGAGGCAGGGTGTGACGTCCGCGCCTACTATGTCAATACCGTCTTTCAGCCCGCCTTTGAGCTGGAGGACGCCAGGCGGTTGGCCCAGGCTCTGGAGGTTCCAATGACGGTTATCGAGGCCGATATTCTCTCGGTGCCGGAGGCCGCCGCCAACGGGCCCAGGCGCTGTTACTTCTGTAAGCGGGCCCTCTTCCAGTTGCTGTGGCAGCGGGCCAGGGCGGACGGCTATTCCCTGCTGTTGGACGGCACCAACGCCTCCGATGACGGCGGAGACCGGCCGGGGATGCAGGCCCTGGCCGAGCTGGAGGTCCGATCCCCCCTGCGGGAATGCGGGCTGACCAAGGAGGAGATCCGGCGCCGGTCCAGGGAGGCGGGGCTGTTTACCTGGAATAAGCCGGCCTACGCCTGCCTGGCCACGCGGGTCCCCACTGGAACCTCCCTGACCGCAGAAATGCTGGAGCGGGTGGAGGCGGCGGAAGCCGCTCTGTTTCAGCTGGGCCTGGCCGACTTCCGGGTGCGCCTGCTGGGGGAGGCGGCCCGCCTCCAGATTCCAGAAGGGCAGATGAAGCTTGTATTATCAAACCGGCAGGCGGTTTTGGACGCACTCAAGCCCTATTTCTCCAGTATCCTGCTAGACCTGGAGCCCCGGCCCAGCTCGGTTTTAGGAGGGACAACGGATGGATAACAGACACGATATTCTCTCCCTGCTGCGGCAGGTGGCCGGAGGGGAGACCACTCCGGAGGATGCCCTGCTCGCCCTCAAGCAGGCCCCCTTTGAGGACCTGGGCTATGCCAAGGTGGACTTTCACCGGAGCGTCCGCCAGGGGGCGGCAGAGGTGATCTATGGGGCGGGCAAGACCCCGGAGCAGATCGCAGGGATCGCCGCCGCCATGGGGGCCAGGGGCTGTCAAAATATTTTGATTACCCGCATTGACCCGGAGGCAGTAGACCTTGTGGCCCGGTCGGTTCCCCTGGAACCCTACCCCATCGCCCGGTTGGCTGTGGCCTTCCCTGGCCCCAGGCACGCCCTGGGGCACATCGTGGTGGCTACCGGCGGAACCAGCGATATGCCAGTGGCCGAGGAGGCTGCCCTCACTGCCGAGATGATGGGCAACCAGGTCACGCGGCTGTATGACGTGGGGGTGGCCGGACTGCACCGGCTGCTGGCTAATCTGGAGGTGCTCATGAGCGCCAGGTGTGTGATCGCCGTGGCCGGGATGGAGGGGGCGCTGGCCTCGGTGGTGGGCGGACTGGTGGACTGCCCCGTGATCGCCGTCCCCACCAGCGTGGGTTATGGGGCCAGCTTTGGCGGGCTGTCCGCCCTGCTGGCCATGCTCAACTCGTGCGCCTCCGGGTGCAGCGTGGTCAACATCGACAACGGCTTCGGGGCTGGCTATCTGGCCAGCCGGATCAATCAGATGGAGGGCGTTTCTGCTGATTAAACCAACCCTTTCCCTATTTGGCGGGCGTCTGCGCCAATTCAATCAAATCTTTTCCCGCCCGAAGGGTAGGGAAAGACAGAATCTGTCGAGGAGGTTGCTGTTACAGTCATGAAAACACTGTATTTAGAGTGCAATATGGGGGCCGCCGGGGATATGCTCATGGCCGCCCTGTATGAGCTGCTGGAGGACAAACAGGGCTTTTTGGACACCATGAATGGACTGGGTCTGCCCGGCGTCCACATTGAGGCCCAAGCCCGCCCCACCTGCGGAATCGCCGGGACCCACCTGCGGGTGACTGTAGACGGGGCGGAGGAAGAGGAGCACATCCCCGGCCATGATCACAATCACGACCACGATCATGACCATGATCACGATCATGACTGCCATCACCATCATGGTCACAGCCACGAGGATGATCACCATCAACACGGCCATGAGGAGCACACCCATACGCACAGCCACCACCACGCAACCCTGGGACACATCGCGGATCTAATCAGTGGCCTGGCCCTCCCAGAGCAGGTAAAGACAGACGCGCGGGCGGTCTATGACGCCATTGCCCAGGCGGAGGCCCAGGCCCACGGCTGTCCGGCGGGGGAGGTCCACTTCCACGAGGTGGGGGCCCTGGACGCTGTGGCCGATGTGACCGGGGTGTGCTATGCCCTCTATCTGCTCCGGCCGGACCGGATTACGGCCTCTCCCATCCATGTGGGCAGCGGGACGGTCCGCTGTGCCCATGGAATTATGCCGGTCCCCGCCCCGGCCACCGCCGCCCTGCTGCGGGGAGCTCCCACCTATGGCGGATCTATACAGGGGGAGCTGTGTACCCCTACAGGGGCCGCTCTGCTGGCCCATTTTGCGGCTTCCTTCGGCCCTATGCCCCTGATGGCGGTGGACCGCACCGGCTATGGCGTGGGGACAAAGGAGTTCCCCCAGGCCAACTGTGTGCGCGCTTTCTGGGGGGAACAGGAGGATACAGGCAACGGGACTATCTCCGAGCTGGTGTGCAACATCGACGACATGTCCCCGGAGGCTCTGGCCTTTGCCTGCACCCGCCTGCTGGAGCTAGGGGCCCTGGATGTGTACACCACACCGGGGACCATGAAGAAGGGCCGCCCCGGCCATGTGCTCACCGTCCTGTGCCAGCCGGAGCAGGAAAATGACATGGCCAAACACATTCTGGCCCAGACTGCCACCAACGGTCTTCGGGTGCGCCGGTGCGGGAAGTACTACCTCAGCCCAGGCGTTCAGAGTGTGGAGACCCAGTGGGGAGCAGTCCGGGTGAAGCGGGCGGAGGGCTTTGGAGTTGTCCACGCCAAGCCGGAATATGAGGATGTAGCCGCCCTGGCCAAGGCCCATCAGATTTCCTATCAGAGCGTTCTGGAGGAAGTGATGAGAAAACTTTAAAGGGGGAATGTCTGGATGAAACGGTATGGTTCTATTGTGATCGCCGCGGTCCTGGTGCTCGGATTGCTCGCCAGCTGTCAAGGCGGCGGACAGCCGGATTCCAATGCCAAGCACAGCCCCACCTCAACCCAGGACCCGTCCGAGTACAACATTCCGGGCATGGAGGAGACCGCCAGCGAGGTGATCGTCGCCATGGGGCCTACCTCAGAACCGGAGTCCGGCTTTGACCCGGCCCTTGGCTGGGGGGCCGGGGAGCATGTCCACGAGCCCCTAATTCAGAGCACCCTTACCGTCACCAACCCGGATCTGACCATCGGTTATGACCTAGCCACCGCGTACACGGTCAGCGGGGACGGCCTGACCTGGACGGTCACCATCCGGGACGATGTGAAGTTTACCGACGGACAGCCCCTCACCGCGTCTGATGTGGCCTTTACCTACAACACGGTCAAGGAGGCCAGCTCGGTCAACGACTTTACCATGCTGGACTATGCCGAGGCGGCAGACGGGACCACGGTGGTCTTTCACATGATCACCCCCTTCTCCATCTGGCCCTACACCATGGCCATCGTGGGGATTGTCCCAGAACACGCCTACGATCCGGCCAGTTATGGACAAAATCCCATCGGATCGGGCCGGTATGTACTCAAGCAGTGGGACAGGGGACAACAGATCATTTTGGAGGCCAACCCGGACTATTACGGGACGACCCCCAAGATGAAAAGAGTGACTATCCTGTTTATGGAGGAGGACGCCGCCTTTTTGGCCGTCCAGGCTGGGCAGGTGGACTTGGCCTACACCTCGGCCACCTACTCTGACCAGGCGCCCGCCGGATACACCCTTCTCTCCTGCCGCTCGGTGGACAACCGGGGGTTTAATCTGCCGGTGGAGGGCAACCCGCTCACCTCTGATATACAGGTCCGCCGGGCCATCAATCTGGGAATTGACCGGCAGGAGATGATTGAAAACGTCCTCAACGGCTACGGCACCCCGGCCTACAGCGTGTGCGATCAGCTCCCCTGGTATAACCCCGCGTCCCAGGTGGAATACGACACCGCCCAGGCCGCAGCTCTGCTGGATGGGGCGGGTTGGACGATGGGCGCGGACGGCGTCCGAGAGAAGGACGGGGTTAGAGCCGCGCTCACCCTGCTCTATCCCGCCAATGATTCGGTCCGGCAGGCCCTGGCCGCAGACTTTGCCAACCAGCTGGGGATGTTGGGAATTGCTGCGGCGATTGAAGGGGTAGGGTGGGACACGGCCTACGACAGGGCCCAATCCACCCCCCTGATCTGGGGCTGGGGGGCCCACACCCCCATGGAGCTGTACAACATCTACCACACCGGGGAGAGCGGCAGCGCGGAATACTCCCCCTATGCCAACCCCGCGGTGGATGCCTACATGGACCAGGCCCTCCAGTGTGATAATCTGGAGGAGTCCTATACCCTGTGGCAGAAAGCCCAGTGGGACGGGACCACCGGCGTCACCCAGGCAGGGGATATCCCCTGGGTGTGGCTGGTGAATGTGGACCACCTCTATTGGACCCGCGAGGGCCTGCAGGTGGCCCAGCAGAAAATCCACCCCCACGGCCACGGCTGGTCCATCGTTAACAACGTGGATCAGTGGTCCTGGCCGTAGGAGCGGCCTTTGACCGTCCGCCGATTTACACCACAGCCACGAAAACAGTTTGTAGGGGCCGCTGGGAACAGCGGCCCACCGATAAATCGGCGCATGACGGTGGGCCGATAAGGACATCGGTCCCTGCACAGAGAAAAGGAGGGGGAAGCTTTGAAGCACCGCCTGCAATTCGCCGGAAAAAAGCTGCTGCGGATGATCACCCTGCTGCTGGGGGTGAGCCTTGTCACCTTTTTGCTCATGGCCGCCTCCCCCCTGGACCCGCTTCAAACCAACGTGGGGCAGGCCGCCCTGGGAAGTATGCGGCCTGAGCAGATCGCCAGGCTGGAGGCCTACTGGGGGGTGGATACCCCGCCGGTCCAGCGCTATCTGGGCTGGCTTTCCGGCTTTGTGCGGGGGGATTTGGGGACCTCCCTGCTCTACCGGCAGCCTGTCACCCAGGTGATCGCCCAGCGGCTGTCCAGCTCCCTGTGGCTGATGGCCGTAGCCTGGGTATTCTCCGGCGTGCTGGGGATGGCTCTGGGTGTGCTGGCTGGTGCTTGCCAGGACCGTCTGCCCGACCGGCTGATCCGGGGCTGGTGCCTGCTCGTCTCCAGTACCCCCGCTTTCTGGCTGGCTCTGCTGCTTATGATGATCTTTTCTGTATGGCTGGGCGTACTGCCTATCGGGCTGTCCGTCCCCATTGGGACAGAGACTGCCGCTGTCACCCTGATAGACCGCCTGCGCCATGCCGCCCTCCCGGCCCTGACCCTGAGCGTCACCGGTTCAGCGGGCATCGCGCTACATACACGGGAGAAGCTGGTGGAGGTGCTGGAGTGCGATTATATCCTCTTTGCGCGGGCTAGAGGGGAGTCTGCCAAGTCCATCCTCCTGCGCCATGGACTGCGGAACGTGGCCCTGCCGGGGATTACTCTGCAATTTGCCTCCATCAGTGAGATTTTCGGCGGCTCTGTCCTGGTGGAGCAGGTCTTTTCCTACCCTGGTCTGGGCCAGGCCGCCGTGACGGCGGGGTTGGGGAGCGACCTGCCTCTTCTGCTGGGAATCACCGTCATCAGCGCCGCCATTGTCTTTGGGGGAAATCTGGCCGCGGACCTCCTCTACGGGGCGGTGGATCCCAAAATCAGAAGGGGGGCGGCCCGGACATGACACCACGCCTCAACCAGCGCCAGCGGGCCCTGGCCCTGCTGATCGGGGCGGCGATCCTCCTGATGCTGATCGCAATTGCCGGACTATGCCTGAATCAGGCTGCCCTGATCACCGATTTCAGCCGAAAAAATCTCCCCCCCTCCCTGGAGATGCCCTTTGGCACCGACTGGATGGGGCGGGATATGCTGGCCCGGACCCTGACCGGTCTGTCACTGAGCATCCGCATCGGCCTGCTCACCGCCGGGATCAGCGCGGTTGTGGCCACAATCCTGGGCGGGGCCGCCGCCATGGACCGGCGGCTGGACGCCGCCCTCTCCTGGTGCATCGATTTGGTCATGGGGATTCCCCATATTCTGCTGGTCATATTAATCTCCATCGCCTGCGGCCGGGGGGCGGCGGGGGTGACGGCCGGGGTGGCCCTGAGCCACTGGACCTCCCTGGCCCGGCTGATCCGGGGGGAGATCCTACAGCTCCGGCAGGCCCCTTATATCCTGGCGGCGCAAAAGCTGGGGATCTCCAAGGCCAGGATCATCCAGGTCCATATGCTCTCCCACCTGCTGCCCCAGCTGCTCACCGGGCTGGTCCTCCTCTTTCCCCACGCCATTCTGCACGAGGCCAGCGTCACCTTTTTGGGGTTTGGACTCTCCCCAGAGCAGCCGGCCATTGGGGTGATTCTGTCCGAGAGTATGCGCTACTTGACCACTGGAAAATGGTGGCTGGCTCTTTTCCCCGGCGGGGCGCTGGTGGCGGTGGTGGCGCTCTTTGCTCAGATGGGGCAGTATCTCCGCGCCCTGCTGGACCCAGCCAGCGTCCATGGATAGCAGACAGCCAATTGTTTCCCCCCTCCCCTTCGGGGAGGGGGGAACGGTGTCAGCAATATAGTGGCCGCCAATTGTCTCCCCTCCCCGGAGGGGAGGAGAGACGACGTCAGTCATTTTGAAGATTGCTATCGATCCCACCCCCGTTCTGAGGGTGGAAAACCACCAGAGAAGGGAGTCTGCTATGGAACCGATTTTGGAGATCAACGGTCTGTCCCTCTCCTTTACCCAGTATGAGAGGGGCACACGACGGCGCAGTCTGCCGGTGATCCGCGATTTATCCCTATCCATCGCCCCCGGCGAGGTGGCGGCAGTGGTGGGGGCCAGCGGATCGGGAAAGAGCCTGCTGGCCCACAGCATCCTGGGTCTGCTCCCCTATAACAGCCATCTGGAGGGGGAGATCCGCTTTCTGGGCCAGCCCCTGACCCCCCAGCGGACAAAAAAGCTCCGGGGACGGGAGATCGTCCTAGTCCCCCAGGGGGTCACTTACTTAGATCCGCTCATGAAGGTGGGACCGCAGATCCGGGGCGGGGACCGCACGGAACAGGCCCGGCAGAGGAGCCGCCGGGCGCTGGAGCGCTATGGACTGGGTACAGAGACAGAGAACCTGTATCCCTTCGAGCTGTCCGGCGGCATGGCCCGGCGGGTGCTGATCGCCTCTGCCGTCACCACAGATCCCAAGCTGGTCATTGCCGACGAGCCTACCCCCGGCCTGGATGCCCGTGCGGCAGGGCGGGTTTTGGGCCACTTTCGAGAGATTGCGGAGGGCGGGGCGGGCGTGCTGCTGATCACCCATGATCTGGAGCTGGCCCTGACCATTGCCAGCCGGGTGACGGTCTTCTATGCGGGGGAGACGGTGGAAGAGGCCAGAGCCGCCGACTTTACCCAGGACCGCCTGCGTCACCCCTATACCAGGGCCCTGTGGCACGCCATGCCTCAAAACAGCTTTACTCCCATTCCAGGCACCCAGCCCTATCCGGGGGCGGTGACGGAAGGCTGTCTCTTTGCGCCCCGCTGTCCCAGCAGCCAGCCGGAGTGTCAAAGAGCTCCCGTCCCCTACCGGCCCCTCAGGGGAGGCCGGGTGCGCTGTCTCCACCCGGAGGGAGGGGAGGTCCCTTGAGCCTGGAGGCCAGACAAGTCAGCTTCTCTTACCGGAGGGGGAAGCCCATCCTCCAAACAATCAATCTGACCCTGGAGGCCGGGGAATGGGTGGGACTGGCCGCCCCCAGCGGACGGGGAAAGACCACCCTGTGCAGACTCCTGGCCGGATACGAGCGGCCAACCGGGGGAGAGATCCTCCTGGACGGCCGTCCCCTGCCGGATCGCGGCGTCTGCCCGGTGCAGATGATCTGGCAGCACCCGGAGACCGCTCTGGACCCCCGCCTGCGCCTGAGGGATACCATGCGGGAGACTGGTGTGGAGGACCGCCTGCTCCATGCCCTCAACATCGAGCCCGCCTGGCTGGACCGGTATCCTTTGGAGCTGTCCGGCGGAGAATTACAGCGCTTCTGTATCGCAAGGGCCCTCCACCCCCAGACCCGTTTTCTCCTGTGCGACGAGATTACCGCCATGCTGGATCTGATCACCCAGGCCCAGATCTGGCGCTTCCTCCAGGAGGAGGCTGGACGGCGCGGGCTGGGCCTGCTTGTCGCCAGCCACAACGGAGCCCTGCTGGAGCGGCTGTGTACCAGGATTGTGCCGCTATAGAATCAGCGGACGGCTGTCAGCCGTCCGCTCAGACTGTCGAAGAAGCCTCGCAGAGTTCGCGCCCACAGGCGCGAAAAAGGTCAAATTCGTTTTCCCCGGCGGCGTGTACGGCGGGGAAAACACATCTGCAAAGAGCATCACGCTTTCCCGGCGGTCCCCCGGCGCTGGCGCAGGATCGCACGGGCCTGGTCCAGCAGAGCGGCGCTGGTCTCCTGGACCAGCACAGCCTGCCGGACCCAGGGAAGGGCCTGGGTCAGCTCTGTTTGGATCAGCGTCTCTGTGGTCAGAGAGGCCGCCGGACAGCCGGAGCACGCCCCGGTGAGCCGGAAACGGATGATTCCCTCCTCCATGGAGAGAAGGGTGAGCCCGCCGCCGTGGGCGCCCAGCAGAGGGCGCACCTGCCGGTCCAGCACATCCTCAAGGGCCTGCCGCCTTTCGATGGTATCTCTCTCTTTATCGTCCATAACGGCCTACTCTTTAATATGGGCCAGGGCTTTTGCCAGGGCCTTCTTGTGTGCCAAATTGCCCTGACGGGCGATCATGATGCGCTGGGCCTGGGGAGAGCCGGCGCCGTGGAGGGATTCGGTCCGATAGCCGACGGCGGCAGCCCCCAGGGACAGATTCTCAATCAGCCGCAAGATGCGCAGCCGGTGCTCGGTGGGGACGCCGTCCACCCCCTGCAGATACTTGTCGATCACCGGACCCAGTTTAGGATGACGGAAGTCGGCCTCGCTGGGGGCGGTCACCATCAGTCCCCCGGCGATGTCCTCGGCCAGGCGGACAATCTCATAGGGGAAGCGGGTGACATTCTGTTTGCAGACATTGGCCAAAAGCAGGTCAATCATATAGTTTCCGCTGGGGGTGGGCATCCCCTCGGAGGAACAGGCGATGCCGCAGCAGTACAGGGTCTCGTTCAAGTGGGTCATCTCAATGAGCTTGTCCCGGATGTGGGCCGCCTTGGCAGTGCCGTTGTAGTCGGCAATCACGGCGGCGGCCCCGATGAGCACATCGCCTACCCCGACCTTGCAGCCGCCATAGCTCTGCCGGTGGTAGCCAGCGAAGCGCTCCACCAGCATCCCGGCGAAGGATGTCTCGCCGTTGAGGAAAATCCGGCTGTTGGGCACAAAGACGTGATCGAATACCGCCAGAGCCTCCACTCCGCCGAACTCCTGGTTGCCCACATCCAGGGTGCCCTCCTCCAGCTTTCGGGTGTCACAGCTCTGGCGGCCGATGATCAGAAACAGGCCCGGCGTGTCCAGGGGCACCGCAAAGGAGATGGCGTAGTCCTTGTCCTCTGGACCCATGGCCTGAGTGGGCATGACAATGACCTCGTGGCTGTTGAGTATGCCGGTCTGGTGGGCCTTGGCGCCGCAGACAACCACACCGTCCGCCCGGCGCTCCACCACCCGGAGGAACAGGTCGGGGTCGGCCTGGGCGTGGGGGGGCTTGGAGCGGTCCCCTTTAGGGTCGGTCATGGCCCCATCCACCGTCAGGTCCCTGGTCTGACAGTCGAGCATGAAGGCCTTAAAATTCTCATGGTAGCAGGTGCCCGCCTGCTGGTCCACCTCATAGGTAGTGGAGTATACCGCGTTGAAGGCATCCATCCCCACACACCGCTGGAAGCAGGCGCCGGTCTTTTGTCCCAAAAGCCGCTGCATCTTTACCTTATTGCGCAGATCGTCAGTGGAGCGGTGGATGTGGGTAAAACGGTTGATGCGTTCCCCGGTGTCGGGGGAGATCACGGTCATCAGGTCCTGGTATTCCGGCAGCTGTGCCAGGTCATAGGTCATTCGGACCGAGTTCAGCGCGGGCCGCAGGATGGGGTGGTCGGCAGGGTGCTCAATCCGCTGGCCGAAGAGATAGACCTCCATGGGAATGCTGCGGATGCTCTCGATATACTGTTCGCCAGTCATCAGTGCCATAACAAAAGTCTCCTTTATCAAGATAGTGTGGGGGACACAGGGCAAAAGAGCTGCGATGCCTGTCTCTTGATAAAAATGCAAAGGATATGCCAAGTTGAGGAGGTCTGCCGGCGCCAGCACGCACAAAGGCCGCTTCCTCATTTTTCATTTCGCCCGTTTATGCTTTGCGGCCTGTCCAGGGTTTCCTGGACAGGCCGCTTTTTTGCAATTTGAGAGGGGCGGTCAAACCGCTCTCCCTGTGCGCTTCGTTACTCCCTGGAGATGGTCGTCAGGGTCGCGTTGTAAAATGTACACCAAGTAGCGCTAATTCTGATTCTATCCAGGCCTGTCACGTCCACGCTGATCGGGATCGGTTCTTCCGCAGGTTTAGGCTGAATCTGGAACAGTATCTCATTTGTGTCTAAATTCTGGATCGTGAGATAGGTGTCTGTCTCGTAGTATCGCGTATTGTCAGGACACGCGACAAAACCGTTGAGTGTCGTATAGTCTCCGTTCAAAAGGAATGCGCCACTGAGTGTAGAAAGCATATTGAAAGGCGTGTAGGTCCGCTGGCGCAGCTGGAACGTCTGGCCCGCCTTAAATACCTGCATGCCGCCGGGATAGGTTTTCATATCCACCATATCCACGATTTTCCCCGACTTAACGGGGCGCTCACCGATGTAAGATGTAAACGGTATAGGTACTCTGGTCCCAGCTCACGGGCTTGGCCCCGCCGGTGAGGGCGTTGGAAATCGCACGGAGGGGCAGGTAAGTGGTGCCGTTGTAGGCGAACGGTTCAACCACGTTGCCGTCGATCACCAGCTTGATGTTGTTATACACCACGTCGATGGTGCGCTTGTACCCGCCGGTAGCGACCGCCGCCACAGGGATGGCGGCGACAAGCGCTGTGAGCAAAACGCCCAGAACGAAGCCGCGCAGCAGCATCTGTACGCTGCGCCCACTATTTTTCTTGACAATCTTCCTGTCCATGCTATAATAGCAGACAGAGTACGGACCGCTCAGGCCGTGCGAAGGGGTACACCACCATCGGTGTACGCTTTCGCACGGCCTTTTTTGTCTGCGCGGCGGGGCCGCTCGCAGGAGACAGCTGTTCTAGGTTGGACATTGTTCTCCGGGATAACAAGGGGGAATCAGCTTGGTAAAAATCAACGGTGTGGAATGGGACACAGCGGGGAAAACCGTGGCAGAGTACCTGTCCGGCACCCAGTACGATCCGGCTCGGATCGCCGTGGAACGCAACGGGGAGATCGTCCCCAAGCGATTGTATGGGACCACTGTGCTGGAGGACGGAGATACGGTGGAGCTTGTCAGCTTTGTGGGGGGCGGCTGAATGGAGAGACCCAGCCGGGAAGCGGTGTACTCCGTACTGGAGGCGCGCCACGGAGCCGCCCTGCAAAAAAAATTTTCTGCCGCCCGGGTGGCGGTGTGCGGCCTGGGGGGATTAGGCTCCAATGTGGCCATCGCTCTGGCGCGGGCAGGGGTGGGGACCCTGCATCTAATCGACTTTGACCGGGTGGATTTATCCAATCTGAACCGGCAGCAGTACGCCGTCTGCCACCTGGGCCAGCCAAAGACCGAGGCGATGAAAGCAATCCTGGCCCAGATTGCCCCCTACTGTACTGTGATTACCGACAACGTCAGGGTGACAGAGGAGAACCTGTCCCAGCTCCTGGCGGAGGATACCATCATCTGCGAGGCGTTTGACCGAGCCGAGGCCAAGGCGATGCTGGCCTCCGGGGTTTTGGAGGCGCTGCCCAAGGCGTATCTGGTGGCGGGCAGCGGGATGGCGGGCCTCTCCTCGGCCAATTCGATCCACACACGCCGGGTCTCCCGGCGGTTCTACCTATGCGGGGACGGGGTGAGCGAGGCAGACGGCGGGCTGGGTCTGGTCTCTGCCCGCGTACTGACCTGTGCCGCCCACCAGGCGACGATGATCCTCCGGCTCATCGCGGGAGAGGAGACCCCGTAGGCAGGCCGGCATATCCAGACATTGTTATCACAAAAGGTAGACTATAAAGAATTGAATACGAGGTGTATTACCATGGAACACGAGGATCCGTTGGTTTTGGGGGGACACGCTTTCACCTCCCGCTTTATTTTAGGGTCTGGAAAATACTCCCTGGCCCTCATTGAAGCCGCCGTCCGGGACGCTGGGGCGGAGATCATCACCCTGGCGGTCCGCCGGGCCAACACCAGGGACCACGAGAATATTTTGGACTATATCCCCAAGGGAATTACCCTGCTGCCCAACACCTCCGGGGCCCGCACCGCAGAGGAGGCTATCCGGATCGCCCGGCTGGCCCGTGAGCTGGGCTGCGGCGATTTTGTAAAAATCGAGATCATGCGGGACACCAAATACCTCCTGCCCGACAACACGGAGACCATAAGGGCCACGGAGACCCTGGCGAAGGAAGGCTTTGTGGTGCTCCCCTATATGTATCCCGATCTGAACACTGCACGGGATTTGGTGAACGCCGGCGCCGCCGCCGTGATGCCTCTGGCCTCCCCCATTGGCTCCAACAAGGGACTGGCGACCAGGGACTTTATTCAGATCCTCATTGACGAGATCGACCTGCCCGTCATTGTGGATGCGGGGATTGGACGGCCCTCTCAGGCCTGCGAGGCCATGGAGATGGGGGCCGCGGCCATCATGGCCAATACCGCCCTGGCCACCGCTGGAGATCTGCCCCAAATGGCCTCCGCCTTCCGCATGGCCATCGAGGCGGGCCGCAGGGCCTACCGGTCGGGATTGGGCCGGGTTCTGGTTCGGGGAGCGGCCCCTTCCGATCCGCTGACCGGATTTTTGCGGGACTGAGGAGGTGTTTGCAGATGGAAAATCAGTTCTTCGTTGACACCGGGGACCTCAGCCCCCAGGCACTGGCCCAGAAGCACCGTCTGGAGCAGGATCCCTCAGTCCGTACAGACCATATGGCATATCTGCCGGGGATGGAGCAGATCTCCTCTGACATTCGGGAGCGGGTGATGGCCCAGCGGGACAGCTACGATCCCATGCAATATACCGCCCAGGATGTGCAGGCCGCCCTCCAGCACGAGACCTGCACGGTGGAGGATTTAAAAGCCCTCCTCTCTCCGGCAGCGGCCCCCTTTCTGGAGCAGATGGCCAGGCGGGCCCATGAGGAGACTCAAAAGCACTTTGGCAACACGGTGTATCTCTTTACCCCCCTCTATATCGCCAATTACTGTGAAAATTACTGTGTCTACTGCGGGTTCAACTGCTATAATGCCATTAAGCGGATGCAGCTGACCCGCGATCAAATTGCCCATGAGATGGAGGTTATCGCCCGCTCCGGCATGGAGGAGATCTTGATCCTCACTGGCGAGAGCCGCAGTATGAGCGATGTGACCTATATCGGGGAGGCGTGCAGGCTGGCCCGGCAGTACTTCCGCCTGGTGGGGCTGGAGATCTACCCGGTGAATACCGAGGAGTACCGCTATCTGAGGGACTGCGGGGCCGATTATGTCACCGTCTTTCAGGAGACCTATGACCCGGACAAATACGAGACCCTCCATCTGATGGGGCATAAAAGAGTGTGGCCCTACCGGTTTGACGCCCAGGAGCGGGCCCTCATGGGCGGGATGCGAGGGGTCAGCTTTTCCGCCCTGCTGGGTCTGGCTGACTTCCGGAAAGATGCGCTGGCCACCGCCCTGCACGCCTGCTTTCTCCAGCGTAAGTACCCCCATGCGGAGATCTCCCTCTCCTGTCCCCGCCTGCGGCCCATTGTCAACAACGACAAGATCAATCCCCAGGATGTCCACGAAAAGGAGCTGTGCCAGATTTTATGCGCCTACCGGATCTTTTTGCCCTTCGCGGGGATCACCGTCTCCTCCAGAGAGAGCGCCTCCTTCCGGGACGGCATTGTCAAGCTTGCGGCTACCAAGATCTCCGCAGGAGTGTCCACCGGCATCGGAGACCACGAGAGCAAATACACAGGGCAGGACATCGGCCGGGAGGCGGGGGACGAGCAATTTGAAATCAACGACGCCCGTAGCCTTGAAAAGATGTACGGCGATATCGCGGCGGAAGGCCTCCAGCCGGTGCTGAATGATTACCTCTATGTCTAATCAAAGGAAGGAAGTAAGGGATTGCCGCCATCCTACTGTACTCTGCGTCACCAGCCGTACCCTGTGTCCCGGTGATTTTCTGAAACAGGTGGACCGGATTGCGGCCGCCCGCCCCGCCGGGCTGATCCTGCGGGAAAAGGACCTCTCCCCCGCAGACTACCAGACACTGGCCAGACAGGTGATGGCCCTGTGCGGGCGGTATGATGTCCCCTGTATTCTGCACACCCAGGTCCAGGCCGCCCAGTCCCTGGGATGTCGGGCCATTCACCTGCCCTTGCCCGTCCTGCGTACCCTGCCGGAGAAGGTCAGAAGGGCGTTCTCCATACTGGGGACCTCCTGTCACGCGGCAGAGGAGAGCGAGGAGGCCGCCCAGCTGGGCTGTACCTATCTGATTGCCGGTCATATTTTTGCCACCCGCTGCAAAGAGGGCCTGCCGCCCCGAGGCCTGGCGTTTTTACAGGCGGTATGCCATAGCACCTCCCTCCCGGTGTGGGCCATTGGGGGGATTACCCCGGAGCGGATTCCCGCTGTCCAGGCCGCCGGTGCAGCAGGTGGCTGTATGATGAGCAGTTTGATGACCTGTGCCGATCCCGCCGTCTATTTATCAGCGAGCCGGTGAACGTACTGGCCGCCTGTACCAAAAATCTTATGATTTTTTGAAGACTTTCAAAAAGTCATGACTTTGCGGGCAAAAGGCGCTATAATAAAAAAGGACGGCGGGATTCCGCCAGGCAAGAGGGCATTGGGTACATCAAAGGATCAAGGTGATGGCTTCAAAATGGTATTTTATAACAAACAGAATTGGCAGTGCTTTTTAGATTGCGTTTCCGATCTATTGGAGAGCGAAGAGGTGCGTTCTATGCGGAACATCCCGCATCATCCTGGGGTCAACTGCTACGAACACTCGGTCTTTGTCTCCTATGTGGCGTTCCGGCTGGCCCGGCGCTGGGGACTGGACTACCGGATCGCCGCCCGCGGCGGTCTGCTCCACGACCTCTATCTCTACGATTCCAGAGACCACAGCAACTATGAGGGCAATCAGTGCTTCGCCCACCCCAAGGCGGCCCTGAAAAATGCCATCGCGCTGTGCGGCGCCCTCTCCCCCAAGGAGGAGAACATCATCATCTCCCATATGTGGCCTCTGGCCCGGCGGCGTCCCCGCTATGGGGAGGCCTATGTGGTCAATCTGGCCGACAAGGCCTGCGCGACCATGGAGGTGATGCGGATCTGGCGTCGGCTGAAGCTGCACAGCGTGGTAGCGGCGTGATCGATTCTGTGAGGTTTTCCCTGAATTGGGGAAAAGATCTCTGACTGGTCCTCTTTCCCGGCAGCAAATTCGTCAGGATAGTTCTGTTTTGGACACAATATCCAGTTACAATTGTATGGTTTGATCAAGCGTATAGAAAAGCACCGGAAATTTTAAAATTTTCGGTGCTTTTCTCATCGCGCTTTGTTATAATGGGGAAGATATCAAATCAGACGGCGGCCTGCCGCAGACCGCCGCAGTTGCGTTGAGGAGTGTGAGTATCATTATGGAGTCTGCCGGTGCCATTATCTTTCTGCCGCGAGACGAGAGCGGTATTTCATTGATGCTGGAGGACCTGCTGTTTGACCCAGCGGCTCTCTGGCTGAGTGAGGCCCTGTCTGCTGCCGGGGTGGACCGCTATCTGGCGGTCTGTCCGGACGGAGATCGGGAGCGGGTGGCCGCCTGCTTCCCGGCAAACACCGAAATCGTCACCACCGGCGCGGAAGATGCCAGCGAGACCCTGATGAACTTCCTCCGCTCTCTGGACGGCCGGGTTATCGTCATTACAAAGCCGGTCCAGATCTCCTTTGAGGCCGCCCGGCGGCTCCTGTCTAAAAGCCCGTCAGGGCCCATTGACAATAAGGAGACCGGCGTGTGCCGGGTCAACGCAGCTGCGCTGGCCTCAGCCCTGGAGGGCGATTTGGACTTTGAGGCCGCCCTTCAGGAGACGGCGGAGCCCATGTGCAGCCGCTCCATCTGGTTCCAGGAGGCCGTTCCCATTGCCTCTGGCTGGAGCGGCAGGATTCAGGCTGAGTATACCGCCAGAGTTCATGGGGCGATGCGGCTGTCCGAGGCGGGGGTACGGATTATGGACCCCAACACGGTCTATGTCGGGCCCCAGGTCATGGTAGGCCCAGGCTCTCTGCTGCTCCCCGGTACTATTCTGCGGGGAAAGACCACCATCGGTTCCGGCTGTGAGATTGGTCCAAACAGCATGATCCGGGACTGCACCATCGGAGAGGGTGTCACGGTGAACGCCTCTCAGCTCAATGAGAGCAGTGTCGAGGGCGGGACCACCATCGGCCCCTTCGCCTATATCCGCCCCAACTGCCATGTGGGCCGGGAGGTTAAGGTCGGCGACTTCGTGGAGCTGAAAAACTCCACCATTGGGGACGGGACCAAGATCTCCCACCTGACCTATGTGGGCGACTCCGATGTAGGCGGCAAGGTCAACTTTGGCTGCGGCACGGTGACCGTCAATTACGATGGGACCTCAAAATTCCGCACCGTCATCGGCGACCGGGCCTTTATCGGGTGCAACACCAATCTGGTGGCCCCTGTGCAGATTGGCGAGGGGGCCTATACCGCCGCCGGGTCTACCATCACCGGGGATGTGCCGGCGGACTCCCTAGCCATTGCTAGGAGCGTCCAGGTGAACAAAAAGCAGTGGGCCGCCAAGCGCCGCAGCCGCCGGAAATAATGCTTCCACACCCGCAGGGTATGGATCATAAACACAGGTTTGCAGAGAAGTGATGAAAGATGGAGTAAGAGCCTGTAACATATACAGGTTCTAAAAGAGAGGAGCAGTGGAAAACATGATTGCACACGGGAAGAACATCAAGATTTTTTGCGGGACCTCCAACCGTCCCCTGGCCGATGCTATCTGCCGGGAGGTCGGGGTGGAACTTGGAAATGCCGAGGTAGGGGCCTTCTCCGATGGAGAGCACTTTGTCTCCATCTATGAGACTGTCCGAGGCTCTGATGTGTTTGTGGTTCAGTCCACCTGCGCACCGGTCAACGA
>JAAWBF010000167.1 GCA_022792555.1 Oscillospiraceae bacterium | reverse complement strand
CTGGCCTACGGCATTGACAAGGAATCCGACCAGAACATCATGGTCTACGACCTGGGCGGCGGCACTTTCGACGTGTCCATTCTGGAGATTGGCGACGGGGTCATCCAGGTCCTGGCCACCGCAGGCAACAACCGCTTGGGCGGCGATGACTTTGACCAGTGTGTCATGAACTGGATGGCCGCCGAGTTTAAGAAGGACACCGGCATCGACCTCACCGGAGACAAGGTCGCCATGCAGCGCCTGAAGGAGGCTGCGGAGAAGGCCAAGATTGAGCTGTCCGGTGTCACCTCCTCCAATATCAACCTGCCCTATATCACCGCCGATGCCACTGGACCCAAGCACCTGGACCTGACCCTCACCCGGGCCAAGTTCAACGAGCTCACCGCCCATCTGGTGGACGCCACCAGCGGCCCGGTCCGCCAGGCCATGAGCGACGCGGGCCTGGGGCAGAGCGACCTGTCCAAGGTCCTGCTGGTAGGCGGCTCCAGCCGCATCCCCGCCGTTCAGGATATGGTCAAGAAGCTCACCGGCAAGGAGGGCTTTAAGGGGATCAACCCCGATGAGTGCGTGGCCATGGGCGCCGCCCTCCAGGGCGGCGTGCTGGTGGGCGACGTGAAGGATCTGCTTCTGCTGGACGTCACCCCCCTGTCCCTGGGCATTGAGACCCAGGGGGGTGTGATGACCAAGCTCATTGAGCGCAATACCACCATCCCCGCCAAGAAGTCCCAGATCTTCACCACCGCCGCCGACATGCAGACCAGCGTAGAGGTCCACGTCCTCCAGGGCGAACGGGAGATGGCCCAGTATAACAAGACCCTGGGCCGGTTCAACCTGGACGGCATCGCCCCCGCCCGCCGCGGGGTCCCCCAGATTGAAGTGACCTTCGACATCGACGCCAACGGAATCGTCAACGTCTCGGCCAAGGACACCGCCAGCGGCAAGGAACAGCACATCACCATCACCTCCTCCACCAACATGTCCAAGGAAGACATTGACAAGGCTGTCAAGGAGGCCGAGCAGTTTGCCGCCGAGGACGCCAAGAAAAAAGAGGAGGTAGACGTCCGCAACCAGGGCGACCAGATGGTCTACCAGGCCGAAAAGACCCTGGAGGAGATGGGGGACAAGATAGACCCCGCAGACCGGAACAGCGTGGAGACCGAGCTGGCCAAGCTCAAGGACGCCCTCAAGGGGACGGACATCCAGCTGATCAAGGATGCCACCGAGGCTCTGACCAAGGCGTTCTATGCCGTCAGTGAGAAGCTCTACAGCCAGCCCGGCGCCCAAGGACCCAACGCCGGCCCCGGCCCTGATTTCGGCGGCGCAGCAGGCGGAGCCAGCGGCAGCGGCGATGACCCCAATGTAGTGGACGCCGATTACCAGGTGGTAGACGATAACTAATCCGTTCGTTCCACTCCCCCAGCTGGGGGAGTGGAACCCAGTAATTTCCGGCGGGGCGGCCAGCAGAGACCGCACCCCGCGCCAGCCGCGGG
Source organism: Oscillospiraceae bacterium (assembly GCA_022792555.1). GTDB lineage: Bacteria > Bacillota > Clostridia > Oscillospirales > Oscillospiraceae > JAAWBF01. The sequence continues at coordinate 19,067 of JAAWBF010000167.1, read as the reverse complement.
GCGGGGCAGAATCAGCCCCGCCGTTTTCCGCGCAAAGAGGTGAATAGCTATGGCGGAACAAAAGCGAGACTACTATGAGGTTTTAGGGGTCAGCAAGGGTGCGTCGGAGGATGAGCTGAAAAAGGCCTACCGGAAGCTGGCCAAGCAGTACCACCCCGACTTGAACCCAGGGGATAAGACGGCGGAGGCCAAGTTCAAGGAGATCAACGAGGCCTACGAGGTCCTCTCTGATAAAGATAAACGGGCCAAATACGACCAGTTTGGCCATGCGGGGGTGGATCCAAACTTTGGCGCTGGGGGCGGCTTCGGCGGTTTCGGCGGAGATTTTGGAGATATCGACCTGGGGGATATCTTTGGCTCCTTCTTCGGGGGCGGGTTTGGCGGCTTTGGGGGCAGCGGCAGGGCCCGCAGCGGCCCGGCCAAGGGGGAGACGCTGCGCTCCTCGGTATCCATCTCCTTTGAGGAGGCGGCTGCCGGGTGTGAAAAGGAGATCACCGTCACCCGCAGTGAGCAGTGTGATACCTGCAAGGGCTCCGGCTGTGCGCCAGGCACCACGGCGGAGGTCTGCTCCGACTGCCGCGGCACTGGTACGATCCGCATCCAGCGGGGAGGCGGGGCGTTCTCCTTCTCCACCGCCGCCGCCTGTCCCAAGTGCAACGGCACAGGAAAAATCATTCACCAGCCCTGTAAAACCTGCAATGGGGCGGGCTCCATGCGGAAGCAGCGGAAGATCACCGTCCAGATCCCGGCGGGCATTGACGACGGCCAGGCCATCTCCCTGCGGGGGCAGGGCGGGGCCGGGAAAAATGGCGGACCGGCTGGAGATCTCATCATTGGCGTCACCGTCCGCCCCCATGCGCTCTTCAAGCGGGACGGTACATCGGTCTATCTGGAGCAGCCGGTCTCTTTCCTCCAGGCCACTCTGGGGGCCGAGCTGGAGATTCCAACCATCGACGGCAAGGTGAAGTACACCCTGCCGGAGGGCACCCAGACCAACACGACCTTCCGCCTGCGGGGAAAGGGGATCCCCAGCGTCAATGGCCGGGGCCGTGGGGACCAGTTCGTCACCGTTGTGGTCCAGGTCCCCAAAAACCTGAACCACGAACAGAAGGAGGCCCTGCGGGCCTTCAGCCGGACCATGGGCGAGCTGCCTGAGGACCAGGAAAACGGCCTGCATGGATTCTTTGACAAAAAGAGAAAAAAGAAATAGAATAGAGGGCAGGCGCGGCGCCTGCCCTTTTTTGTGTACGCCTGCTCTCATTTTTTCGCTCCCTGGAGGTGTTTTATGCAGCAAATTGCCCTGTATCTTACCCCTGCCCTCATATTTCCTATTCTTCTGCTGGTCGGGATACTCTGTTTCTTTTGCTATTACTGGTACAGCGTATGGCCTGGGACCTTGAATCGGAAGGGATTCCAAACGGCAGCCCCCATCCGCTTTGCTGGGACATGCCACCCTATGAAGCGCAAAGACGTCCTGCCGGTCCTGGTCTTGACTGCGGTCTACGCCGCCACCGCCTTCTTTCAGCTGGGGAGTACCAAAAATCCCCAGTCCTTCGCCCCCTGCGGCGGGGGGGAGACCTGGGAGGTCACCCTGTCCCAGGAGATCTATTTGACTGATATTCTGTACTATGCCGGTCTTGGGACCGGGGATTACAACGTGGAGATCTCGGCGGACGGCCAGGTGTGGTATACCCTCTGGGCCAAGACCGACGAGTCCGGCTCTGTGACTGGGTATTACTGGGCGGACGCCTCCGGGTATCCCTCCAGCTACGCCCTCCCCCAGCACTACGCTGATCTGTTCAAGTGGCTCAAAATCACCCCGGACAACCCCCAATACGTCCGCCATCTGCGCATCACAGGCCGGGCGGACCGGGACAATCTGCTAGAGCTGGGAGAGCTGGCCCTCTACAGCAGTCTGGAGGGCGATCCGGCTGGGGACGCTCTCATTCCCATCGGCGGCAGCATCCAGGCCGCAGAAAGCACCCCGCTCTTTGACGAGCAGGATACGATTCCCGACAAGCCCTCCTGGTATAACTCCACCTATTTTGATGAGATCTACCATGCCCGCACCGCCGACGAGCACATTCGGAACATCTACCCCTATGAGATCTCCCATCCGCCCTTGGGCAAGCTCTTTTTGAGCCTGGGGATTCGCCTGTTCGGCATGACCCCCTTTGGCTGGCGGTTTATGGGGACTCTATTTGGCGTGGGGATGGTCCCTCTGCTCTATGTGTTCCTGAAAAACCTCTTTGGCAAGACGGTCGTGGCCCTGTGCGGGACCGCCCTCTTCGCCTTTGACTTTATGCACCTGACCCAGACCCGCATCGCCACCATTGACACCTATGCGGTCTTCTTCATCCTTTTGATGTACTACTTCCTGTACCGCTACCTGACCATCCCGGCGGGGACTCCGTTCCGAACGGGAGCTCTCTGGCTGTTTCTGTCTGGCCTCTTCTGGGGGATTGGGGCGGCCAGCAAGTGGACGGTGATCTATGGCGGGGTTGGACTGGCTCTGCTCTACTTCATCGGCCTCTTTTTCCACCTGCGGGACTGGCCGGAAAAGCAAAAATCCGCCCTGGCCCCCTGGCTGGTTCAGACCCTGTCCTTTTCGGTGCTGTGCTTCGTTCTGATTCCCGCCATCATCTATTTGCTGTCCTATCTGCCCTATGCCCAGGCCAAGGGAGACGTCAGCCTGTCCAGCCTATGGCAGGCGATGTGGGACAACCAGAAGTATATGTTCACCTACCATCAGGGGGTTCACGATAGCCACCCCTACTCCTCCCGCTGGTATCAGTGGCTGGTAGATGCCCGGCCTATCCTCTACTACCTGGACAGCACCTCGGTCCCCGGCTGCAAGACAGCCTTTGCGGCCTTCTCCAATCCCGTGCTCTGCTGGGGCGGACTGCTGGCTATCCTCTCGATAGCTGTCCAGCTCTTCCGCCGGCGCTGCGGCAAGGCGCTGTTTCTTCTTATCGGCTATTTTTCTCAGCTAGCCCCCTGGTTTGCTATCGGGCGGATTACCTTCGCCTACCACTACTTCCCCTCCATCCTGTTCCTAGCCCTGGCCATGGGCTACCTCTTTGATACCCTGCTGGAGGTCAAGCCAAAAGAAGGACGGCCAGCCGTCTGGGCCGTCACCGGGACGGCGGCGCTTCTCTACGCTGTGTTCTATCCGGTGCTTATTGGGCTGTCCATCCCGACCTGGTATTCCACAAACCTGCTGCGCTGGTTCCCAAGCTGGCCCTTCTAGGCCAGCTGCTATCGCCTGTGAAATACCACCCAAATTCTGCCCCAGGAGGCTTTTATGTATTTGATCGACTATCATTCCCACTCCATACTCTCTCCAGACGGGAACGTCCCCCTCTGTGAAATGGCGGACGCCGCCGTCAATGCCGGTCTGTCTGAGCTGTGCCTCACCGACCACTATGACATCCAGGACCTGGACGGCAAACGCACCCCACCCTATGAATGGGGTCCCGCCCTGGAACAGTTCCACACCACCGCCCCCCGCTATGGGGACAAGCTCCAGCTGCGGCTTGGGATCGAGCTGGGGGGTGCGCCGGTGGACCCGGACTACTGCGCCGCGCTACTCCAGCAGCCTGAGCTGGACTTTGTCATCGGCTCTCTCCACAATCTGAGTCCCGCCTCTGGAGGGGGGGATTTCTACTGTCACCCCTACCCGGACGAGGCCGCCTGCTACACCGCTCTGGACGACTACTTTACCAGCATGGAAGCCCTGGTCCTCCAGCCCGATCTCTATGACGTCCTGGGCCACATCATCTATCCTTTGCGCTATATGCTTCCAGGCATTACCCTGGACCGGTTTTGGGACCGGATTGCGGAGATCCTCCGGGCCGCCATTCAGCGGGACCGGGGGATGGAGGTCAACACCTGCCGGGGGGTCAATGTAGCGGACTGGCGGCCCCTGCTGGCCCTCTACCGGGACCTGGGCGGAACCCTGCTGACTGTGGGGGCGGACGCCCACATCCCCGCCCATGTGGGGGGCGGGATTCCAGAGGCCTATGCGCTGATTCAGGAGATGGGCTTCCGGCATGTCGCCGTCTATCATCGGCGTCAGCCCACCCTGATCCCCATCTAATACCGAGTTCAAATAAAATGCTTTTAGTATAAAGTCTAAAACAGCAGTTTCCCCGCACACAGAACCAGCAGAGCCGTCATAGCCAGGTGGAAGGGCCGGTGATAGTGGGCGAGCAGGGCATGTCTGACCGTTGGTTGGAGATATGTTCATGGAGATGGGCAGCCTTGACTCTCGCTTTCTCCCGGCGGTTGCTCCCCTTTGATTTTTGGGAGAGCTGACGCTGGAGCTTGGCAAGCTTCTTCTGGCTCTTGGTCAGGTGCTTGTGGTTCGGATACTCCACACCATCGGAGGTGACAGCAGATGCTTTCTTATATTTAAAATTCAATTCTATTGAACTGTCTGCGGCACAGGAGGGCGTGCAGGATGGAGCTGCGGCATTTTCTATGAAGAGGTGGGCGGTCTGGGGGCAGCCTGTCTTTTCGGCCGTATGTGCCTACCACAAGAACAAATGGATCAGCCCGCTGATGCGGCTCTGGGTGGCGCTGTACCAGCGCTCATCTCCGCCGTCTCATCTTGCGGGTACGGCCACGATATCATGTTGACAATGGGAGGAACTTTAGAATGACAATTGCACTGGGCAGCGATCACGGGGGCTTTGCCCTGAAAGAGCATATCAAAGCTTATCTCCAGCAGGAGGGCTACGCCGTAGAGGACTGCGGCTGTCACACCCCCGAGCGGGTGGATTACCCGGTCTATGCCCGCCTGGCTGCGGAGGCGGTGACCGCGGGGCGGTGTGAATACGGTATCGTCGTGTGTACCTCCGGGATTGGGATCTCCATTGCGGCCAATAAAATCAAGGGCATTCGCTGTGCGCTGTGTAATGAGCCCTACGCCGCCGAGATGACCCGCCGCCACAACAACGCCAATATGCTGGCCCTGGGGGGCGGCATGACCGGTCCAAACCTGGCCGAGCGCATCGTGCACACCTTCCTCACCACCGGCTTTGAGGGGGGCCGCCATCAGCAGCGGGTAGATTTGATCTCCGCGCTGGAGTCATAAAAAAACGCCTCGTCTGGACGGCTCGTTCCAGACGGGGCATTTTTTGAGCAAACTATCAAATCTATAAAAATACTGAATTACTAAAATACACTAGCTTTTGCCGTTGGGGAAAAATTAAATCTTTTGCTCCGAATTTAGTATTACTTTCTCAAAGCGGAACATTCCATCCAAATTGTCAGGCCCTTCATCAATTGGGTTATCCAAAGCATTGGGATCGGGATGGTGAGGATTGAAAAACTCCACAATGTGAAAACCACAGCGGTTAACATAGAAATAAATGTTACGTTCTTCAAAATATGGCGTAAGGATCACGGTCGGTTTTCTCATCTGTATTGCAATACCTCCACTAAATTATAACTTATCCTTTAATCTATTGTTAATGTTGGGTGTCAATTAGCAGTTAGGTCTTGTTTGAGCTTCGTATTATCCTAGTGCACCTAACTGTTCAGCGAGCCAGGCAGCCAGGGGGAGGTAGGCAATGGGCAGGAAAATCGCGGGGAGCATATTGCCCACCCGGATTTTCTCCTTGGGCAGGCCCAGCATATTGAGGGCGATCCCCACAATGATGGTCCCCCCTACGGCGCTCATCTCGGTGACAACCGGCGCACCCAGATAGCCGCCCACCAGCTGGGCCAGCAGGGTCATTCCGCCCTGGTAGAGGAACAGCGGGATCACCGAAAAGGCCGCCCCCACCCCCATGGCGGCGGCAAAGGTGATGGAGGTGACGCCGTCAATAACGCCCTTGGAGATCAGGATTGAATAGTTCCGGTTGAGCCCGGCCTCCAGCGCGCCGTTGATGGCCATAGCTCCCACACAGAACAGCACAGAGGCGTTGACAAACCCCTCCACAAAGCGGCTGTTTCCCCCGCTACCGCGCATGAGTTTTTTACGCAGGACATCCCCTAAGCTGTCCATACGGTCCTCAATGCGCAGCCACTCCCCCAGCAGGGTTCCTATGACCATACACAGGATAACGCAGAGGGTGTTTTGGGTCTGAATCATACTAGAGATCCCAATTCCCAGCACGCACAGCCCCAGTGCACTGGTGAGTGCGTCGGCAAAGTGGCTACTGATCCGGTTGCGGAACAGCAGTCCCAGCAGACTGCCTACCAGCACCAATACCACATTAAGAACGGTTGCTATCATTTTGTATGCCTCCCTGATCCAGATTGCCCCCCCTCCTGATGGAGGGGGACAAGCCCCGTCTATGATACCCGCTGGAGGAATATTTGTCAAAGTTTTTTACCAGATGCGCCGTAAAGCCCCTGCCTTTAGGCATGGGGCTTTACGGCGCATCCCTTTTCAAAGATTTTGCGGTAATATTCTTGGTGATTTAAGGGAGTATTCCTACAAATTTCGGATATATCCGAATCAAACGCAGGAAAACTTGATACAAAGGACTTTCGGCTGCTGCCGGTTTGTGTTCAACTATTTCCTTGCTGAGCGGATGGGTCAGTACAAGCAAACCGGTCATGCTCCGACACGTTTTCAGCAGGACAAAGCCTTGCCTGTGCTGAAAAAGGAACTGGAGTGGCTGCGGGAAGTGGACACAACTGCGAAGCAGCCCTGCAGATGCTGGATACCGCCTATCAGAACTTCTTCCGGCGGGTCAGACAGGGCGGAAACCCCGGCTATCCCCGATTCAAAAGCAAGCGCATAGGAACGAATATGATTGAACCGCTGCCCTCCACTGGGGCGGTGGCCGGTATCGGCATGGGTCTGAAAGTATTTGCTGTCATCTCCGATGGTGTGGAGTATCCGAACCACAAGCACCTGACCAAGAGCCAGAAGAAGCTTGCCAAGCTCCAGCGTCAGCTCTCCCGAAAATCAAAGGGGAGCAACCGCCGGGAGAAAGCGAGAGTCGAGGCTGCCCGTCTCCATGAACATATCTCCAACCAACGGTCAGACATCAAGCCCGCAGGCGGAAGATCTGGCCCAGGTGCACGCCCTGAGCGGTCAGGGCGGCCAGATAGAGCACGGCACCAAATACCAGACACCATAGAACGGCCAGGACGCCCTCCATTCCCTGATCCAGCAGAAAGTGAAACAGAAGATTATCACACAGCCCGGTCAGCAGAGCGGCCAGGGCGGGTGCAGTACACCACTGGAACAGCGCGGGCCGCAGTCCGGTGGCCAGGGCGGTCTGCCTCCAATTGAGAAGAACCCCCAGCCCGCAGCTCAACACGAATCCGGCCACATAGCCCCCCAGGCCCACCCCAGGCAGACCCATTAACACATAAGTACACCCCAGCTGAACCACCCCGCAGGTGATGGCGTTCCAGGCGGCGGCCCGCTGCCGCCCCACACCGTTGAGTACCCCCACCAGGACGGAGTAGTAGCAGGAGAAGAGCACCCCGGCCGACAGGGGGAGGATAAACTGACCGACTGTGGGCTCTCGAAAGAGAAAGCGCCCAATCTCCGGTCCCAGCACCACCAGCAGGGCCATAGCGGGCATTGTGATCACCGATGTGGCCAGCATAGCCTTGTGAATCCGGCTGCGGACCCCCTCTGTCTGGTGCAGGGCGATGCTCCCAGCCAGCTTGGGCACCAGCACCAGCCCCATGGCCCCGATAAAGGCGGTGGGCAGGCAGAGCATGGGGAGGGTCATGCCGCATAGTACGCCAAAGGCGCTCATCGCCTGGGAGACATCCGCTCCGGCGGCCACCAGCCGCTGGGGAATCAGGATTGCATTGACTGAGCCCATCAGGTTATTGAGCAGGGAGGTGAGACCGATGGGGACGGCGATGGCAGCAATCCGGCGGTTGAGCCCCTTTTTCTGGATTTTGGACAGCGTTGGAGCACTGCCCACCTGCCTGTGGTACAGAATCCACAGCGTACAGGCCGAAAAGAGCTCACAGAGGATCATCCCCAGCACAATAAGTCCCACCGTCCGCTCCGGGTTCTGAGGGAGAAAGGCGGCCAGCAATCCCAGTACCGCCCCAGCGCGGATGAGCTGCTCGCACACCTCCACTGCCGCCGGGGGGCGGATGTTGCCGGTGCCGTAAAAGGTATGCTTGTGGAGGTTCTCAATGCCGGTGAGGAGCACACAGGGGAGGAGGAGCACCAGTCCCAGCTGGGTCCGGGCATCCCCCAAAAAATAAACTGAGATGGGATCGCAGCCCGCCAATACCACCGCCGCCACAGGGGTCAATAAGAGGAAAAAGGCGGCCAGGCACCGGCGGAGCACCTGCCGGACGGCGGCAGTGTCCCCATGGGCGTGATACTCGGAGGACAGGTTGGAGACCGCCGTGGTCAGTCCGACGGCTGTCAATGACAGCAGTAGAGAAAAGACCGGCATGACAAGCTGGTACAGCCCCATAATCTCCGCACCGATGAGGCGGGAAAGAAAAATCCGGTAGACAAACCCCACAAGCTGAGAAAAAATACTGGTGCCGGTGAGCACCAGCGTACCATAGATCATGGACCTCTGGTTGAAGCGCACGGTCCCATTCCCCCTCCCTGCGGCCAGCCTAAAGGGCCGCTGGGACAGTATATTCATCCCCAATACAGACCATGCTTTTTTCTTCTGCACTCTCCCTGCTCCTGTAATGCGGCTTGACAAGGATGGACGGTCTGCCTATACTGGATGGGAACAGGAGGCTGTTATGCAAATGAAACCGCAAGACAAGACAGATACCATAGCCGCTGTCGCCACCGGCCCGGCCCGGGGCGCCATTGGTGTGGTCCGCCTGTCCGGGGCGGGGGCGGTGACGGCGGCAGCGGCTGTCTTTCACCCCGCCTCTGGCCAGGCACTGACCAAGTATCCCCCCCGGCAGATGGTCTATGGTACGCTGTACGGGGCGGATGGCGGAATGATTGATCAGTGTCTGGTCTTTTTTTCCAGAGGACCGGAGAGCTACACTGGAGAGGATACCGCCGAGATCCACTGTCACGGCTCCCCCCAGGTGCTCTCTCTGGCGCTGGAGGCTCTGTTTGCCGCAGGCGTCCGGCAGGCCGGACCAGGGGAGTTCACCAAGCGGGCCTTTCTCAACGGCAAGCTGGATCTGACCCAGGCCGAGGCGGTCATTGACCTCATCGATGCCGAGACGCCGAGTGCCGTCCACTGTGCCGCTGGGCAGCTGACCGGGGCCATCCGCCGGAGGATCGACGGTATTTACGACCTTCTGGTCGATCTGATGGCCCATTTCCATGCGGTTTTGGACTACCCGGACGAGGAAATTGATCCCTTTGAGGTGGAGACCATCTCCGGTCAGCTCACAGAAGCGGCGGACAGCCTGCACGCCCTATTGGAGACCTATCACCGCGGACGGCACCTCACCAACGGCGTCCCCTGTGCCATCGTCGGGCGGCCCAACGCCGGGAAATCCTCCCTGCTCAACGCCCTGGCGGGCTATGAGCGCGCCATTGTCACCTCTGTCCCTGGCACCACGCGGGATACCGTGGAGGAGCGCTGTACATTGGGTGGGGTCCTCCTACGGCTCATTGACACGGCGGGCCTGCGGGAGAGCAGTGATCCGGTGGAACAGCTGGGGGTAGCCCGCAGCCGGGCGGCATTGGAGGAGGCCGAGCTGGTCCTCCTAGTGCTGGACGGGTCGGTCCCCCTCACCCAGGCGGATCAGGAGGTGTTCACTCTAGCCCGGACGGCTGCTCAGGCGATCTGTGTGGTCAACAAATGTGATCTGCCCCTGGCCCTGGATCTGGCGGAGCTACGGGCCATCTTCCCTAGTCTGTGCGTAGTCAGCGCCGCCGCAGGTACGGGTCTGGACACGCTGGAGGCACTGGTCGCCCGCGCCTTCCCCCAGCCCCCAGACACAGAACAGGGCGCACTCCTCACCAATACCCGCCAAGCGGAAGCGGCCCGCCGGGCCTGGGAAGGGGTGGAGGAAGCCACCCAAAGCCTCGCTGCCGGGATGACAGCAGATGCCGTGCTGGTGGATGTGGAGGACGCTCTGCACGCTCTGGGGGAGCTCACAGGCCGTACCGTCCGGGAGGACATCACCGCCCGTATCTTCTCCCGCTTCTGCGTGGGAAAATAAAACAAGGGCCTGTTGCAGCTTCGTTGCTGCAACAGGCCCTTATTCCATATTTGGAGGCTATGGATATCCTCCTGCGCTCACGTGGACCCTCTGTCATAGTAGGGACATCGTTCTCGCAGGCACTGTTCATTCTGGGGAGAGTAGCGGCAGACCACCCGCTTGGGGTAGTCCATCGCGACTCCATAGGTCTCCTTGACAAACTGAATCGTCGCCAGAATCGCCGTAAAGGAATTCCGCTTGCAGCATCTGGGACCGCCCAGGGCGCCGATCCGGTCCAGGGCTTTGGCGGTTATCCGGTTGGCCGCCCCCCAGGAGGCCTCAGACAGCGGCGTTGTTCCAGTGATGATACTCAAAAACATTCCCGTACTTACTGCCGCGCCACAGGCGCCCCAAAAGCCGCAGGACCCGCCGGGGTATTGGCTCCCCCTGGCTCTCATCTCCTCCAGGGCTGTTTCCAGGTCAACAGCACCCCCGGCATTATGGTAGGCGGTGAGGAGAGCTGCCCCCACCATGACATGGTGCTCGTTGCCGTGCATGTAGACAAACGGGCAGTCCATCATCTCCTGGACGATAGCGATTGGGTCCTTTGAGGCGGTGTTCTGGCATACCTCCAGAGCGTCTGCAATCCCCCGCTCTGCGTGGCATTGGTCACAGATGTAGTGTCCGTCCTCACAGCTGGCACGGCTCAAGCCCGGCTGGCCGCACCATACACAGATCAATTCCTGCTCCTGTTCCCGGTAACACAGCGGCTTCCCGCAGACCAGACATGCGCTCTTACCCACGGCGGCTCCCCCCTTGAAAATGAATTAGAAGAAGCTAGCTTTTTTCTTCAAAACTCATACCGCAGTTGCGGCAGGTGACGGTAATTTTTCCCTTGCCCCGGGGAACTCGGAGGTGCTGGCCGCAGTTGGGACATTTAAAATAACAGTGCTCCTTGTCCCGGCATATGGTCCTCCAAAAACGCCAGCGGCGGATGGCGGGACCGGCCAGCTCCAGAAAGCGTGCATTTTCCATTCTCCGCCTGTCAATCCGCCGGGAGAGACAGCGGTAGAGGATCCACAGTAGCACCAGTATCGCTGGGATTGACAGCAGCTCCAGGTGGGGCAGGGTAGAGAGCAGGTAGAACAGCAGGTACACCACAACGAGAAACGCAGAGAGCTGGTCGCCGCCGTACCGCCCATAAAACGCCTTTCTGAGCCAATTCATAATCAAACACATGACTCCCCTTCAAGCGAGAAGGATTCCGGGCTGTTTGAGGAGGAAGGAGGGCTCGGAGAACCTTACAAAAATCTTAATATCTTCTTTTCCATGATAGCGCGTCCCAGGGATCTCGTCAAGAAAGGAAACGTAAACAATATGTGAATTGTGCTTGCGCCGCCCTGGAAAACACAGTATACTGGAGAAAACGAGGCTGTTTCGTGCCAATCCCGGACGAAGGACGGCAATGGGAGGAGCAACATGGGCAGAATTGACAAAGAAAACTATTATCTGGATATTGCCGAGACCGTTCTGGAGCGGGCTACCTGCCTGCGCAGATGCTATGGAGCGATCATCGTCAAGCACGACGAGATCGTCTCCACCGGCTATAACGGCGCTCCGCGGGGCCGGAAGAACTGCGCCGATCTGGGCTGTTGTACCCGTGAGGCCCTGGGTGTTCCCTCCGGGGAGCGCTATGAGCTGTGCCGCTCAGTCCATGCCGAGGCCAACGCCATCATCTCCGCCGCCCGCCGGGATACCATTGGCAGCACGCTCTACCTGGCCGGACGAGATGCCAAGACCGGCGCCCTGCTCAGTGATGCGACCTCCTGCTCGATGTGCCGCCGGCTGATCATCAATGCTGGGATCGTCCGGGTGGTGATCCGCCGCACCTCCACAGAATACAGTGTGGTCCATGTGGAGGACTGGATCCGGGAGGACGACTCTCTCCCCAGCTTACAGGCGGCCGAAAAGGCTTCTCTTGGGTGATCAGTATACCGGAAGCAAGGCAAGCACTTGTTTTAACATCCAGTTTTATGGTTTAACTGGTTGAAATAGATAATACAAGTTAAAACTGTTATTCCTGGTGTAGAAAAGTGTACTGGAAGCAATCGGTCGGGTACGAATTTTCTTGACAGAAAAGCGTTCGGGTTCTAAAATAAATTTAGGTGCAGTATTTTGAAAAGCCTGAGGGGAAGTTTTTCAATTTTTGTGCGGATTGGATAATCTGAATCCAGGCCCTGTTTGAACCGTTGTCAGGCATACCGAAGCAGTCGATCTTTTTCCGCTGTGCCGCACTGTTTTCCACCGCCCGCCCGCTGGGTGCTTCGAGGAAAACGGCCTGCCCAACGAAAAAGACCTGCGCGGTCTGCGGTACGGCTTAAAACAGGGCTTCGTTCGTGTACGTCATCTGTAAAAATTTAGAAATGGAGGTGTGTTCACAGCTCATGGGGCAAACAATTTTAGCAGGTGCAATCTGTTTTGTGCTTGCAGCTGTGATATTTTCTATCCTCGGCTATCAATACCGACGACAAGTCGCTGAGAAGGAAATTTCAAGCGCAGAGGAGGAGGCCAAGCGGATCATCAACGAGGCGATCAAAAGCGCTGAGAGCAAGAAACGCGAGGCACTGGTAGAGGCCAAAGAGGAAATTTTAAAAGCCCGCAACGAGTATGAACGGGAAGTCAAGGAGCGGCGCAATGACCTGCAAAAGCAGGAGCGGCGTCTCCAGCAAAAGGAAGAAAATCTGGACCGTAAAACGGAGAACATCGAAAAAAAAGAGGAGACCCTCCAGACAAAGCTGGCCGACCTGGTCAGTGCGCGGGAAGAGGTCGAGACAGTTAAAAAAGCCCAAATGGAGGTTTTGGAGCGGATCTCTGGTCTCACGGTAGAGGAGGCCAAGAGTTACCTCATCCACCAGCTGGAGGACGAAGTAACCCACGAGGCCGCCATGAAGGTCAAGGAAATCGAGGCCCGTTTTAAAGAAGAAGCCGACACCAAGGCCCGGGAGCTCATCTCCCTTGCCATCCAGCGCTGTGCTGCAGACCATGTGGCTGAGGCTACTGTCTCAGTAGTCCCTCTGCCCAACGATGAGATGAAAGGACGTATCATCGGCCGGGAGGGCCGCAACATCCGTACCCTGGAAACCCTGACTGGGGTGGACCTCATCATTGACGACACCCCGGAGGCCATTACGGTCTCCTGTTTTGACCCAGTCCGCCGGGAGATCGCCCGTATCGCCCTGGAAAAGCTCATCCAGGATGGCCGTATCCATCCCGCCCGGATTGAAGAGATGGTGGAGAAGGCCAAGCGGGAGGTGGACGCCACCATCCGGGCCGAGGGAGAGCGGGCTATCTTTGAGACAAATGTCCACGGTCTCCACCCGGAGCTGGTCAAGCTCCTGGGCCGAATGCGTTACCGCACCAGCTATGGACAGAATGTCCTCAACCACTCTATTGAGGTCTCCCACCTGGCTGGACTGCTGGCCGCTGAGATCGGCGCCGACGTTACCCACGCCAAGCGTGCGGGCCTGCTCCACGATCTGGGTAAGTCCATTGATCACGAGGTGGAGGGCTCTCATGTCCAGATCGGTGTCGAGCTTGCCCGGAAGTACCGGGAGAACGAAAACGTTGTCCACGCCATTGAGGCCCACCACAACGACGTGGAGCCCCGTACCATTGTAGCCTGTCTGGTTCAGGCCGCCGATGCTATCTCCGCCGCCCGTCCCGGTGCCCGGCGTGAAAATTTGGAAAACTATATCAAGCGGCTGGAGAAGCTGGAAGAGGTCACAAGCTCCTTTGAAGGGGTTGACAAGTGCTTTGCTATCCAGGCCGGCCGCGAAATTCGGGTCATGATCCATCCTGAGATCATCTCCGAAGACCGAATGGTCCTTCTGGCCCGTGAGATCGCAAAAAAAATTGAGGACGAGCTGGAGTACCCCGGTCAGATCAAAGTCAACCTTATCCGGGAGACAAAAGCCATTGAGTACGCCAAATAATCAAACTGTCCGCCGGTCTCCCCTGACGGCGGACCCTGATATCCAGAAATGCACCCCTTCCAAACGGAGGAAGGGGTGCATTTTTGATATCCAAATAATACTTGACTTGCAAAACCGATAAGTCTATGTTATACCCTCCTGCTATTTTGGTCGAAAGCCGAGAGGTGTTTTCCCCGCCATACACGCCGCCGGGGAAAACGGATTGGATCTTTTTCGCGCCTGCGGGCGCGAACTCTGCGCGGCTTTTTCAACAGTCTGGATTTGTATATCTTGGTCTGATAACTGGCATACTATCTCTATCACAAGACTGATGGAGGGATCGTACATGCCCATTGCTTTTGAGCAGAGTGAGACCCGGCTTAACCTGATGCGCGCTTTCGCCGGAGAGAGCCAGGCCCGCAACCGCTATACCTTTGCCGCTGGACTGGCCAAACGGCAGAATCTCCAGGTGATCCAAGCGGTGTTCCTCTTCACCGCCAACCAGGAGGAGCAGCACGCCAAGATCTATTACGATCAGCTGGCCAAGCTCTCCGGCCAAAACCTGACAGTAGACGGCGCCTACCCTGTCAACCACTACTCCGATCTGCTCTCCCACCTGCGGGCCGCCCAGCACAATGAGTACCAGGAGTGGGAGCACGACTACCGCGCTTTCTCCGAGATCGCCCGGTCGGAGGAGTTTTCCGAGATCGCCCACCTCTTTTCCAGCATCGCAGACATTGAAAAGATCCACGGAGACCGCTTCGGGCAGTTCGCCGACCTGCTGGAGCAAAATAAGCTTTTTGTCTCCGATGTGACCTGTAAATGGATGTGTCTCAACTGCGGCCTCATGATAGAGAGCACCATGGCCCCAGCCCTCTGTCCAGTGTGTAAGCATCCTCAAGGCTTTTTCATCCGCTGGGAGCTGGCTCCCTTCTCCTAGAAAATCATCAACACTCCACACAGCAGCGCCTTTCTCCCCCTGCCTTCCGGGCTGGGGGATATTTTTTGTCTCTGCCCAGCGTCCTAAATTTTCCTGTGGAGATTGCATCATCGGTCCATGCTGTTGTATAATAAAGACTATCTTATTGTTGCCTATTCGTTTTCGTGTCCCTCCATGGGGGAAATTTCTTTTTTACATATCTGGAAAAGCACGAAAAAAGAATTGGGTGCATTTTTTACAGTGTGGGAGGCTATTTTATGGAGACAGAATTTGTCTGGCAGGATGAGTTTAATCTCGGTGTAGCATCCATTGATAGGGATCATCAGCGGCTTTTTCACATCATCAACAAGCTGTTTGTTTTCCGGGAAGAGGCGGATAACATCCAGTGGGCCTGTCAGGAGGGCATTAAGTTTTTCAAAACCCATGCCATGAAGCATTTTGCTGACGAGGAATCCTACATGGCCTCCATCGGCTATGAGGATCTGGAGGCCCACCGGCATATCCACCAGGGCTTTCGGGAGGTCACCCTGCCCGCTTTGGAGGAGGAGTTGGAGCGTACCAATTATGCCCCAGACGCCATGGATCACTTTCTGGGCGTCTGTGCCGGCTGGCTGATTGGCCACACCCTGACGGAGGATCTGGCAATCACAGGCAAGCCGATGGGAAAGTGGGAAGAGCTCCTGCCTGAGGAGGAGCTGGCGGCCATGAAGCGGGTGATCGTCAAGCTGGTATTTGACCTGTTTCACCTGGAATCCCAGTGTATCAGCGACGCCTATGGCGGAGAGCGATTCGGGACTGGGATCTATTACCGCCTGGTCTATGGGACCGCCCAGGCGAAGCAGCAGGAGATCCTCATGGTTTTTGAGGAAAAGCTGCTGATCAACACGGTGGGAAAGGTTCTAGGCCTCCAGACCAACAAACTGGAATCCACGTTGCTCCACGCTGCCCGATACACGGCCCAGCAGTTTGTAGGGCGTATTATGGAGCACTTCCCAGCAATGGAGGGGTATGTTCTCAAGGAGGAAAACCTCCTGTCCTATGATCAGTTCCAAACCATCTTTGCCCGCGAAAAGCTTCAAGTCAGCCTGTTGTTCAACACCGGCGGCGCGGGATATTTCGCCTACTGCTCCATCGCGCCCCACCTGCTCCAGGAGGGGGTTGGAACTCCCATTGAGAAGGATACCGCGATGGCCCAGGTGGAGCAGTATCTGATGGAGCGGGATGCAGCACTTGCAAAACCAAAGATCCTTGTGGTAGACGACTCCATGACCATCCGTCAGGGTATGAAGGACCTGTTGGAAACGGATTACGAGGTGGATCTCGCCGCGTCTGGTGTGGCCGCCATTCGCTCCATGACCTTAAACCGGCCCGATCTCTTGCTGCTGGACTACCAAATGCCGGTCTGTGATGGGAGGCAGACCCTGGAAATGCTCCGATCTGAGGCATCCTTTGCCGACATTCCTGTCATATTCCTGACCGGTGCAAGCGATCCAGGGGTTGTCGCACAGCTCCTCTCTCTGAAACCGGCGGGATATCTGCTGAAAACGTTAAGACTGTCGGAGATCAAGCAAAAGATCGATGCCTTTTTCCAACAGGCCAAGTCCTGTCCTTGCCAAACATAAGATCTCTGTATTCCTGATTCTGTGCCCTCTGTACATACAGAGGGCACCGCTTTCTCTTGTCTGCCAGCAGGCGTGTATAACAGAGCCAATATTCAAATTTTAAGGCCTGTCTTTAGACAAAGTTTTAAATATCCGTTGACGAGGGTATTTGTTTTGCGTATAATCGTACTACCAATTAGTGTGCTGAGACGCAGAATGCGGAGGGAAATTGAGTATGAGGCAATTTTATGGTATGAGCCAGAGCGGGAGTTTGAATGAGGCAGTACGCGGGCTGACCAAGCCGCAATTTATCATGCTGCTGTCAAACAGCACGCAGTTTGAATCCCATGTAGCCGCGCTGGAAAAGCTCTATCCTGGTGTTCCGAGTATTGGCTGTGTAGGGATGAGCTATGACACCAGGATTGTAGAGAAGGGCGTCGGTGTGATTGCGTTCTTTGACGGCGTCACTGCGGCGGCCAATGTGCTGGAGCAGGTATCCATCATGCCGGTCAAATACATAGAACGGATCAAGCGGGACCTTACAGCGGTGGGCGGCTCTAATCGGGATACCGTATGTATCGACTTTTGCACCGGAAATGACGCCTGTGTCCTGACCACGATCAACACCGCCCTTAAACAAAAGGGCATCTCTCTGGTAGGCGGGACGGGGGACGCAGGTAAGGTCTCGGCAAACGGCGTGGTCTATCAGGATGCCGTGGCCTATGCTCTAGTGCGAAATAACAGCGGCCGGGTCAAGACCTATAAGGAAAACATCTATCATCAGCTGGGAGACTACCGCTTTATCGCCTCTAACACAGATAAGTCGAAATACATCATCGGTTCCCTAAACGGAAAACCGGCCAAGCAGGTCTATCAAAGTATTCTCCATGTAACCGACCAGGAGATTTTAACCCGCACCTTTCAAAATCCCTTTGGAAAGCTCAACGGGGACGACACCTGCATCATCTCGATCAAGGAGGTCAACGGCAACGCTCTCGCCTGTTTCCGCCAGGTCAATGACTCCGATGTGCTCATCCTGCTGGAGCTGGGGGATTATAAGGCCATTACGAAAAATACCATCCAGACCATCTGCCGGGAGTTTCCCAGGCGCTCGGCGGTCTTTTCCATCAACTGCCTATTCCGCTATAAGCTGTTCAGCGAGCACCACTATATGCAGTCCTATTTGCAGGAGATGGCAGCCTTGGGCTGTCATGCTGGCCTGGTTGGCTACGGCGAGCATTATAACAACCGCTTTGTCAACCAGTCCATGACCTGTGTTGTATTTGAGTAAAGGAGGGTGTTAGGATGTTATTTTCCAAAAAAGACCGGCAGGAGGCACAGCAGCTTCCGCGCGAAACCGTCCTCTATCCCCTCCTCCATGTCGCAGGCAGCTTGAAGAACTACCAGAAGGAACTGGTACAAAAGGAAGTGGAGTCCCTTTGGGAGCTCAGTCAGGTCAGCAAATCCTTTTCCGGGATCCTGACAGAGGCAGACCATTTTCAGAGCAGACTGTTGAACTTTGGCGACTCCTTCTCCAGCGTCAACCAGGCAGCGGGACAGTTCGCCCAGGTACGGGAGGACATCGCCCACACAGTATCAGATGCTCAGGACACCTTGGAGGAGCTCAAAGGTACTTCTATGCAGATTGAAGAGTCCTATGGCAATATGGAGACCACCTTTGAGCAGCTTCAGAAGGCCATTCAGAGCATCCGCCAATATATGAGCAAGATCGTCTCTATTGCAGATCAGACCAATATTTTAGCCATCAACGCCTCTATTGAGGCGGCCAGAGCCGGCGAGGAGGGCAAAGGCTTCGCTGTAGTGGCGTCCAAAGTCAAGGAGTTGGCGGAGGAAATCAAGGAATTGGTTGGTGAGGTTAACACCGGAATTCATGATGTAGAGTGTGACGCCAGCCAGCTCAGTGACAGCATCCTCGCCACCCAGCAGAACCTAGACAAGGGTGTTGCTCTTGTCAATGGCACTTCAGACGCATTCCATAAGATCACCTCTGTCTCAGAGGAAACCGTCTCAGTTCAGTCGGAGATTTCTGGGGTCATCGACACCTCCCAAGGAGAACTGCAACAGATCTGTCAGTTCTTTGATTCCATCAAGATCCAGTATCAAGAGGTTGTCAAGCATATCGAAGCGGCCAGCCGTCTTGGCACCACCAAAAGCGCCATGTTTGAGGACATAGACAATATGCTCTCTCAAATTCCGCCCATCCTCCAGGAGAGGCAGCATTAACGGGAAAAAGTATGGGACGCACTGTATTAACGGTGCGTCCCATGTTTTAAAAATCTCCCAATTTGCTTCTGTGTTCCTAACGCCTTGATTCTAGACTTTAGCGTATAATAATTCATCCATCCGAATTATACAGATTATGCTTCAACTCTGTGCGCAGAAATTATTTTATAGATATATGCGTTCACAGTTAGTTTTTAGTGACATGTTAAAATATACAAGTTCTTTCCGATCCTTTCG
>JAAWBF010000166.1 GCA_022792555.1 Oscillospiraceae bacterium | reverse complement strand
GACGACCCCGGAATCGTGGGAGGTGCAGAAGCTTTTGCGGGAGATGGCAGACCAGGGGTGTACCCATGTGGTGATGGAGGTCTCCTCCCACGCCCTGGTGCTCCACCGGGTGGACGGCATCCAATTTGCCGCAGGAATTTTCACCAACCTGACCCAGGACCACCTGGACTTTCATAAAACCATGGAGGAGTACCGCAGGGCTAAGGGTCTGCTCTTCCAGCAGACCGGTGTGGCTGTTCTCAACCTGGACGACGAGGCCGGGCGGTATTATCACCAAACCGTCTCCTGCCCCCAGATCACCTATTCAGAGTGCCGGGATGAGGCGGATCTCACGGCAAAAAACATTCGGCTCTTTCCCGGCCATGTGTCCTTTGAAGGGGTGACAGCCGGGGCGCTGTGTCGGATCCACCTCCCCATCCCAGGGGGCTTTACCATCTACAATGCGCTGGGGGTCATGGCCTGCGGCCTGGCGCTTGGCCTCTCGCTGGACAAAATGGCCGCCGCGCTGAGAGGGGTTAAGGGAGTCAAGGGCCGGATTGAGGTGGTGCCAGTACCGGCGGATTACACCGTGATCATCGACTACGCCCATTCCCCCGACGCACTAGAGAACATTCTTACCACCGTGCGGGATTTCACGCCAGGCCGGCTCATCTGCCTGTTTGGCTGCGGCGGGGACCGGGACCGGAGCAAACGGCCTGTCATGGGAGGGATTGCCGCTGCTCTGGCTGATTTGGCGATTGTCACCTCCGACAATCCCAGGACTGAACCGCCAGAGACCATCATCGCGGAAATTCTCCAGGGGATGGAGACCAAGAACTATTTGGTAGAACCGGACCGGCGTATGGCCATCCGCTGCGCCCTGGATCAGGCCGGTCCAGGGGATGTAGTGGTGCTGGCCGGAAAGGGCCACGAGACCTACCAGGAGATCAACGGCATACAGTACCACTTGGATGAGCGGGAGGAAGTGGCAGCCTACTTCCAGGCACAGAATATGAGAGCGATTTAAAACCCAAACAGTAGGTGCGGCCTTTGGTCGCCTGCCCATAACAGACAATTTGTCAAAAACACGGGCGCGTTAGTAGGGGCCGCTGTCCCCAGCGGTCCGTTGCAGCAGCGTGATTTCGGCAAAGGGAATTGCCAAATTCCGACGGAAGTGATAAAATGCCTCTTTGTGAGAACGTGTGAGAAAAAGAGGTATGGAGGTTCAAATATGAACATGATCATCAGTTGTGTTGTCGCGTTTGTGGTGGCGTATATGGCGGGGAAGCTGCTCATCCCCATCCTGCGGCGGATGAAGGCGGGACAGTCCATCAAGGAGATCGGACCCACCTGGCATATGTCCAAGCAGGGGACGCCCACCATGGGCGGGCTGACCTTTATCATCGCGGTCACGGTGTCGGTGCTGGTGGTAGGCTGGGAACATATCGCGCAAGGCCGCCGGGGTGGGCTGTTTACCCTGCTCTTTGCCCTGGCCTTTGGGGCTATCGGCTATCTGGACGACTACGAAAAGGTCAAGAAAAAGCAGAACACCGGCCTGACGGCTGGCTGGAAATTTCTATTGCAGCTGGCCGCCGCCATTCTGTTTACCGTGCTGCTGCGGTATGAGGGGTATTTAAACCCCGATCTCTACCTGCCCTTTATAAACAAGACCTTTTTGAACATCCCCTGGCCCCTCTATATGGTCTTTGCCGCCTTTGTCATGGTGGGGACAGTAAACGCGGTCAATATCACCGATGGGATTGACGGTCTGGCGACCGGTGTCACCATACCTGTGACCCTCTTCTTTACCGCCGCGGCAGCTCTTTGGCGCTATGAGGAGCTGGGGATCTTCGCCGCCGGGCTCTTTGGGGGGCTGTGTGCCTTCCTGTGCTACAACTTTCACCCGGCCAAGGTGTTTATGGGGGATACGGGCTCTCTCTTCCTGGGCGGTGCGGTGTGCGGCATGGCCTTTGCCCTGGATATGCCGTTGATCCTGATTTTAGTCGGGATTGTCTATATCGCAGAAACCCTCTCAGACATCATCCAAGTGACCTATTTCAAAATGACCCACGGCAAGCGGATCTTCAAAATGGCCCCGCTTCACCATCACTTTGAGATGTGCGGCTGGAGCGAAGAGAAGCTGTTCTGTATCTTTTCAGGAGTCTCCCTGCTGGCCTGTCTGCTGGCCTTTTTGGGGATCATGAACCGGATTCCAATCTAGCGGATCAGCCAGTACCCGCCGGACCGGGATGGACCTTGGACGGCATGTTTGAGACCAGATACGCATAGGGATAGAGGGAAAGGAGGCGGCTGTTATCGCAAGAAAAAGCAAGCGGGATCTAACCATGGAGGAGCAGCTGGCCCGCGGCCCGGTGGATCTGCCCTTTGTGATGCTGGTACTCCTGCTCACCGGTATCGGTGTTGTGATGGTCTTTTCGGCCTCCTACGCCTCAGCGATGTATGACTCCAAGGTGGCGAAAAACGATCCGACCTACTACTTTGTCCGTCAGGCCCTCTTTGGACTGGCCGGTGTGGCGGTCATGTACCTGGTGTCCAAGCTGAATTACCAGACCTTTCGCTGGATGTCCATTTTTATCCTGATCGGCTCCATCGTATTGCTGGTGCTGGTACTGGTGCCGGGGCTGGGCGTGGTACGCAACAACGCCAGGCGGTGGATTAAACTGCCCCTTATCCCCCAGTTCCAGCCCTCCGAGGTGGCAAAGCTGGGGGTGATCATGTACTTTGCCGCCCGATTGTGTAAGCGCAACACCGAAAAGCCCAAGCGCATCAATCCCCGGTCCCTGTGGAGCGGCCCCATCACCTG
>JAAWBF010000026.1 GCA_022792555.1 Oscillospiraceae bacterium | reverse complement strand
GCCCGCGCCCGGCTGGCCCTGCGCAGCTATTTCATCGCCACAGGGAACTTTCCCAGTGCAAGCCCGTCTAAAGGGACAAAGGCGAGATGAAAAGGCGAGGAGGTGTTTCACATGCTGGACTGTGAGCTGGCACAGGTTTATTTGAGTGCCCGGCTGGATGGAGCGCTTACGGGAGAGGAAGCAGCGGCCCTGGAGGCCCATCTGAAGGACTGTCCCGCATGCAGGACGCTCTCGGAACAGCTGGAGCTGCTGCATCAGGCGATGGCGGAGGTCCAGCCTGCCGCCCCTCCAGCGCAGTTAAAAGCGGATATTCTGGCCCGGATCGCGGCGGAGCCGCGCAAAAGGAACCGATGGCTTGTATGGCTGCCCTCGGCGGCTGTTTTTGCGCTGATTCTGCTGGGAGCCTATACCCTAACTCTGGGCGGTTCATCCGGCGGGGGCAGCGGTTCGCCTCAGACCCTGGATGCCGGCTTTGTACAGGAGACAGCGGGCGTCGATCGAATGCGTACTGGCGGCGCTGGGGAGCCGGCTGGCAGTGAAGAGGTAGGCGGCTATGGAGATACTGCTGAACCGGCTGCGACCATCGACGGCAGTGCGTTTACTGCATCTGCTGGCAGTACAGGAGCGGGGAGAGATGTCACACCACAAAACGACGCCCCATGCCCGGAATCCGCTTCGGCTCCGACCAGTAAAGAGGCAAGCATTGCACCTTATATCAGCCAAAATGACGGCGGCAGGGAAGCGCAATACTGCGGTATTTTGACCATCCCCTGGACGCAGGCCGCCCCGCTGCTGGAGGGCCTCTCCTACACCCAGGAGGGAGATACCCGCAGTTATCTCCTCACCGCCAGCGCGTTTGAGGAATTGGTCCAATCTCTGTCCCAATCTGGGGATATCGATCTGATCGAGATGGACGCACAGGCCGATCAGGGGCTGGTCCTCGTCACAGATGCGCCCGTTTGACTTATTGATAGATGGATAGATGGATAGAACGAGTACGGCCCTGCGCGATGGTGATATCACGCAGGGCCAATATGATCTCTGTCAAGTTGCGGAAACGCGGATTTCACGGAATCATACTGTACTTTTCGACACATCTGTGGTATGATATCACCCTGAGAAGGCTAAAGCCTGTCTTCAAATTGCTGACACCTTTCCTCCTCCCTAGAGGGGAGCGGGAAATTGATTGCCATTCTTTTTGCAGATTGCGATAGACATGAGGAGGGGCGCTGTGACATTTGAAGAGTTGAAAGAAAAGGCCCATGCTCTGCCCTTACAGCCGGGTGTCTATATCATGCAGGATGCCAAAAATGAGGTCATCTATGTGGGCAAGGCCAAGGCACTGAAAAACCGGGTGTCTCAGTACTTTCAGGACTCCGCCTCTCACACCGAGAAAACCCGCGCTATGGTGAGCCAGATCGATCATTTTGATGTCATTGTAGCCGATTCCGAGTTTGAGGCGCTGGTGTTGGAGAGCTCCTTGATCAAACGGCACCAGCCCCACTATAATATTCTCCTCAAGGATGACAAAGGATATCCCTATATCCGCCTGACCGTCAAAGAGGAGTACCCCCAGTTTTCCCTGGAAAACCATGCGGCAGACGATGGTGCCCGCTATTTCGGCCCCTATGGCAGCCGGGGGAGTACCCAGGGGATCATCGACGCTTTGCGGATCGCCCTCAGGCTGCCCAGCTGCCGCAGACGGTTCCCGCGGGATATCGGCAGGGACAGGCCGTGTCTCAACTATCACATGGGCCAATGCGACGGTTACTGCCGCAAGGAGATGGACCAGAGCCGCTACCCAGAGGCCATCGACCAGGCTGTCCGGCTGCTGGAGGGGCAGTTCAAAGAGGTGGGGGAGGAGCTCCAGGCGGAGATGGAGCTGGCTGCGTCAGAGCTGCGCTTTGAGAAGGCGGCCGAACTGCGGGACCGCTATCGGGCCATTGAGCTGCTGGGTAAGCGCCAAAAGGTGATGGCCGGTTCTCTGGCCGACACCGATGTTGTGGGCTATCACCAGGGAACCAGAAGCTGTTTTGTTGTGCTCCACTATGTGGAGGGTGAGCTGGCCGCCAAGGACTGGGAGCTGATGGAGACCCCGCTGGAGGAGCCTGCTGAGGTCATCTCCAGTCTGGTCCGCCAGTATTACAGCGGCCAGGGCCGCCTGCCCCGACAGATTCTGTTGCCCTGCGAAATTGAGGATGAGTCCGCTTTGACCAGACTGCTCTCCGAAGCAGAGGGCCGCCGGGTGTATCTTGTGACCCCGCAGCGGGGGGCAAAACTGGATCTGATCCGTCTGGCCAATAAAAATGCCGCCGAAGAGGTGGCCCGTTGGACCAGCCGGGAGGAGCGGCAGAGCAAGCTGTTAGAGCTGTTGGAAAAGCTGTTGGATCTGCCTGCACCCCCGAAACGGATCGAATCCTACGATATCTCCAACCAGGGCGCATCGGATATTGTGGCCTCTATGGTGGTCTACGTCAACGCCCGGCCCCTCAAGCGGGATTATCGGCGTTTTAAGCTCAAGGATATGGCCGGGCCGGATGATTATGCCTCCATGGAGCAGGTCCTCACCCGGCGGTTCCGCCGCTATCTGGACGGAGACGAGAGGTTTATTGACCTGCCCGACCTGCTGCTGATTGACGGCGGCGAGAACCACGCCAAGGTGGCGGTGAACGTGCTGACAGTGCTGGAGCTGAATATCCCAGTCTTTGGCATGGTAAAGGACGACAGGCACCGGACCCGCGCCCTGGTTACCCCTGAGGGGTGTGAGATCGGCATCCAGGCCAATCCGGCGCTCTTTGCCCTTATCGGCCAGATCCAGGAGGAGACCCACCGCTTTGCCATTGAGTTTCACCGGCAGCAGCAGAGCGCCCATTTAAAGGGATCGGTTTTAGATCAGATCCCAGGCGTGGGGGAAAAGCGGCGCATGATACTACTGAAGCACTTTAAAAGCGTAAAGAAGATTCGGGAGGCCTCTCTGACAGAGTTGGAGGAGGTTGTCCCCAAGAAGACCGCCCAGGCAGTGTATGACTTTTTCAAGGAGGACGAAACATGAGGGACTGGAACCGGAGGGTTGACTTATGCGTGTAATCACAGGCTTGGCACGGGGACGCAGGATCAAGGAGCTGCCCGGCCTGGAGACCCGCCCCACTACCGACAAGGTGAAGGAGTCCATTTTTAATATCATACAGTTTGACATTGAGGGCCGGCGGGTATTGGACCTGTTTGCAGGAACCGGCCAGCTGGGCATTGAGGCTCTGTCGCGGGGGGCGGCTTCCTGTACCTTTGTGGATGTGCGGCGGGAAGCCGCAGCGGTGATTCGGGAAAATTTGACCCACACTGGTCTGGCAGGCGGAGTGGTCATTCAAGGGGACTATTTGGCTTTTCTCAGCGGCTGTCAGGAGAAGTTTGACCTGCTGTTTTTGGACCCGCCCTATGCGTCTGGACAGTTAAACCGGGCGTTGGAAACAGCAGCTGCAATTGACATCATGTCGGAAAATGGTATAATCATCTGTGAGAGCGCCGCAGAGCTGGAATTGCCCTGCCCTTCTGCCCCCTATGAAAAGGGACGGGAATACCGCTACGGAAAGATTAAACTTACGCTGTACCGGCGCACTGTAACCGGCTAGACCTTAGAGGAGACAGCCTCTTCCATACAGGCTGGCATATAGCCGGCAGTGTGGGCGCAGCGTCTCCGAACGCCGAGGAGCTGATTAAAATGAAAACTGCCATTTATCCTGGAAGCTTTGACCCGATTACGCTGGGACACCTCAATATCATCAAGCGGGCCTCTATTTGCTTTGACCGACTGATTGTCTGTGTCATGGTAAATTCAGAAAAGGACGAGGGCCTCTTTTCTCCGGCGGAACGGGTAGCGCTCATCCGGCAGGTGGTGGATCGGTTATCCAATGTGGAGGTGGACAGCTCCTCCGAGCTGGTGGCGGAGTATGCCAGAAAGAAAAAGGCATGTACCATAGTAAAAGGACTGCGGGCCGTCTCCGACTATGAAAAGGAAGTCCAGATGGCCACCCTCAACCGCAAACTGAATCCCCGCCTGGACACCATGTTTCTCCCCTCCGGGGCGAAGTATACCTATTTGAGCTCCAGCGCGGTCAAGGAAATGGCTTGGTATGCTGCCGATCTGTCCGACTTTCTACCTAGGGAGATCATCGATCAGGTCAACGAGCGGGTACAGCAAAGACGAGAGGCGTCCAAGGTCTAATCTCAGAAAAAAGCCCCATGGTAACGATGAAGAACCGGGGACGGATGGAGGACTGGTATGGCGACTGGCGTGGAAGAGCTGCTGGATATGCTCTATGCGTTGATCGATGAGGCTAAGAGCGTACCATTAAGCAGTGAAAAATGTATTTTAGAACGGGACAAGGCACTGGATCTGTTGGACGAAATTCGGGGTCGGTTTCCGATTGAGCTGGCCGAGGCAAAAAAGCTGGTCTCCGCCCGGACAGAATATATCGCTTCAGCCAAGCGGGAGGCTGACCTCATCCGCAGGCAGGCCGAGGAACAGGCCAAACAGCTCCTATCTCAAGATGAGATTTTGGCCCAGGCTAAACAGCGGGGCAATGAGCTCGTCCGCCATGCGGAGGAACGCAGCCGTGAACTCAAAAAAGCGGCAAATGAATATTGTGAGGACGCACTGCGCCGTACCGAAGAGGCCGTGGCGGAGGCCTATGACGAGATTAAGCGATCCCGTGCCAAGTTCCGTGCGGCAGCAACTGGTAAATCCGGCGGCAGCCGTGGGCCGTACAACGCGGAGACAGATCGTTGATAAATAATATGTAAAAGTTACAAAAGACTGTTCTGTTGTCAAACAGAGCAGTCTTTTGTAACAAATCGAATTCTTTTTTGCATATGACAGGATGTCGATAAAGAGGAAAATCACTGTAAAGTGTATCAAAAAGAAATTGAAAAGGACGGGCAAAATTAGAAAGCAGAAGTGTAAAAAAGTGATAAAAGAGGCCGATTTATTTGTGAAAAAGCTACAAATATATGCTGAAACTTCTTGCAATTACTTGTAACGATTTGTAATGAAATTCTTCTGATTGGAACGAAATTGAGAGAAAACCTCTTAAAATCACAGAAAATAAGTAGAAAAAAGAGGTAAAAAAACTATTGCAATTCTACCAGCTGGAAGGTATACTGTTAGAAACCAAGCAATATGGACAACCCTCTTTTGTGTCTGTTTAAAATCTTTCAGCACATCCAAACAGCGGGCTTTTTTGCTTGATATCTGCACATATTTTAATCGTTATTAAGGATATAGCTGCCGTTTGTTTTGAGACGGTATTTTTGATGCTTATCATCATTACATAGCAAGGAGAAAAGCGTTCCTATTTTGCACATGTGATAGCATCCGGGAAGGGACTGTTTAGTCATGGAATTTTCCCACAATCCGGTGCTCTTAGAGGAATGTATTGCGGGACTGGCTATCCGGCCAGATGGAATTTATGTGGACGGCACCTTGGGCAGGGCAGGCCATGCCCAAGCCATTGCCGCTAGGCTGACTACAGGACGGCTGATCTGTATCGACCGGGATCAGGCTGCCCTGGATGTAGCCGCAGAACGGTTTGCCGGCTGTCACGTTCAGGTGACATTGGTACACGGAAATTTTTCTGCATTGGACAGGCTGCTAGAGGATCTCAATCTTCCGGCGGTAGACGGGATGCTCTTCGATTTAGGGGTATCCTCCCCACAGCTGGACGATGCTACGCGGGGGTTTTCCTATCAGAACGACGCACCGCTGGATATGCGGATGGATCAATCGGATACGCTGACCGCCCGCACGATTGTCAACCAGTGGCCTTTGGAGGCACTGCGGGACATCCTCCTCCGGTATGGGGAGGAGCGTTATGCCCATGCCATTGCGTCGGCCATTGTCCATGCCAGAGGACAGGCCCCCATTGAGACCACCCTTCAGCTGGCGGGAATTATCCGCTCGGCCATGCCGCCCCAGGCTCTGCGGGAGAAGCAGCATCCGGCCAAGCGGTCCTTTCAGGCTATCCGCATCGCAGTCAACGATGAGCTGACCGCCGTCGATCAGATGCTCCAGGCGGCAGTTCCAAGACTGCGGCCAGGGGGCCGCCTGTGTGTCATCTCCTTCCACTCGCTGGAGGACCGCCTGGTCAAGAATGCTCTGGCAACCTTTGCTAAGGGGTGTACATGCCCGCCGGATTTCCCTGTATGTGTCTGCGGGAAAAAGCCCCAGGTAAAGCTGATCACCCGCAAGCCTATGGCTGCTAGTGCGGAAGAAGTCGCCCGCAATCCCAGAGCCCGCAGCGCCAAGCTGCGAATCGCAGAAAAGTGTACAGAGTATTTAGAATGACCCTTGTCATTCCTTGGCTTTCTCTCTGGGAAAGCTAGATCGTGTGGATTGGAGTTGACCTGGTATGGCAGAGTATGCCAAGCGAAGACCCAGATATGCGCCCTATCGCCGGACGCCAGGCCACCTTGATTACGATGGCTCGGCGGTACGCCGCTTGGAGCAGGAAGAGGTCCTACAGCCGCGGCCCCTTGTCCGGCCCAGAGAAAAAGTAGTTGCCCGCCCCAAGGTGCGGGTTCGGGAGGCCGGCAGTGTCTCTGTCTTTGCGGTGGTTGGCTTTTTGGCCATCGGTGTATTTTCTATCCTGCTGCTGATGGGCTATGTGCAGCTTGCCGCTATTTCGGATGACGTGGTAGCCCTGCGTTCTAAGTTGACGGAGCTGCGCACTGAGGAGGCCGAGCTGCGGGCTCAGTACGAGCTGGCCTATGATCTGAGCAGCATTGAGGAGCGCGTCACCAGCTCAGGCCGTATGATAAAACCACAGAGCGAGCAGGTCTACTATGTGGACCTGTCCGAGCCGGACAGTGTGGTGCGGTTTGGAGAGGACCAGGCCGTACCTGGGCTGTCTGGACTGGTGCAAAGTGCCAAGCGTTTGTGCAGTGAGCTGGTGTAATATTTTAAGTGACAAGGCCATAGATTGGCTTAGGCATTGTTTGGAACTTGTCAACGCGCCTCAACAGCGGATCTATTGCTGCTGGGCATATCGCCAACGATCAACCAAGGCCAGACCCTACTATATAAACAGCGAGAGGGCGAAAGAAAAACATTTTTCTTTCGCCCTCTTGTATCATCACAGGTCCTTTGCTCTGCCGCTCCCCGAAAAGGGGATGGCCCCCTTCCTGAAAGGAGTTTTCCATGAAAAATGAGAAAAAAAGACAGGTCGACCGCCGGGCAAACCGCACCATTCTAGGCCGTACGCTGTTTTTGATGTTCTTCTTTGGCGTAGCGGCGTTTATCCCGCTGTTTGCCAAGCTCTACAACCTCCAAATCGTCCAAAATGAGGATTTGGAGTCCAAAGCCCTGCGGCAGCAGACGAGAGATTCTGTGGTGGCGGCCAACCGGGGGACCATCTACGACAGCAAAGGGGAAGTGCTGGCCATGAGCGGTACGGTCTATAATGTCCAGCTCTCCCCCAGAGATATTATTGAGACCCAGCAGAGCTATGCCAAGCAGGTGGAAAACGCCATGAAAAAGGAGGGAGAGGCCAGAGAGAAGGCCATGCCCGACTACCCGGAACCCACCAATGAGTTCATCGCCTCCAACCTGGCCGAGATCCTGGATGTGGATAAGGACGAGGTGCTAAAGCGTTTGGCAAAGACCCAGTCGGCCTATGAGATCATCAAGGAGCGGATCGAGGGAGAAGAGGCCGAGGCCATGCGGCAGTTTATTGTAGAGAACCACCTGAGCCACGGGATTGCCATGCCTCCCACCACCAAGCGATACTATCCCAACGGCAGTCTGGCCTGTAAGGTCATCGGCTGGGTGAACTACAACAATGAGAATAAGGGGGCCTACGGCCTAGAGGCCCTTTACGAGGAGGAGCTGGCCGGGCAGACGGGCCGGGTTGTGACCGCCAAAAACGGCAATGGGACCGAGATGCTCTACCGCTTTGAGGACTACTACGACGCGGTAAACGGCAATAATCTGACCATTACCCTGGACACCACTATCCAGCACCACTGCGAACGGATTTTGGAAAAGGGAATTGAGACCTTTGACGTCCAGGACGGCGGCTTTGCCATCGCCATGGACCCCAATACCGGGGCTATTCTGGCCTGGGCGGATTCCCCCAGCTACGATCTCAACGCCCCCCGTGAAATCAGCGATCCAATTCTCAAGTCGGTGCTGGAGGCGGCCCAGGACGACCCAGCCACCCAGGAGAACGAGTATCAAAAGGCCCTGGGAGATCTCCAGCAGCAGCAGTGGAAAAACCGGGCCATCAACGATACCTACGAGCCGGGTTCCACCTTTAAATCCATCGTCCTGGCCGCCGCCCTGGAGGAGGGGGTTGTCAACGAGAACGATACCTTTGTCTGCACCGGCTCGGTAGAGGTGGCGGACCACACCATCCACTGCTCCAATCGCCGGGGCCACGGAACCCAGACCCTGGCCAAGGCGGTGGCTAACTCGTGCAACCCGGCCTTCATCGCCATCGGACAGCGGCTGGGGGCGGAGCGGTTCTACGACTACATTGAGGATTTCGGCATTCTGGAGGCCACCGAGATCGACCTCCAGGGGGAGAGCCACATCAATCCGGTCTCCAGCGGCCTGTTCTGGAGCCGGGAGAAGTTCACCAGCATTTACGGTGTATCCAACCTGGCTACCGCCTCCTTCGGACAGCGCTTCCAGGTGACACCTATCCAGCTCATCACGGCGGCGGCAGCGGTGATCAACGGCGGCAACCTCCTGCAGCCCTACGTCCTCCAGACCGTCACCGACGCGGACGGCAATGTCCTGAAGCAGACCGAGCCGACTGTAGTCCGTCAGGTGGTCAGCCAGGAGACCTCCCAGCGCTGCCGGGCAATTCTGGAGACAGTAGTGGACGGCGGCACCGGCGGCAAGGCCTATGTTCCAGGCTACCGGATCGGCGGTAAGACCGGATCCTCCGAGACCCTGATTGACGACGATTATACCATTGTGTCTTTTCTGGGCTTCGCCCCGGCGGACGACCCCAAGGTGATCATCCTCCTGGCCTACAACAACCCAAAGCCCGCCGTCCCCGGCGGCAATGAGACCGCCAACGGCTGGTACATCAGCGGGGGCAATATGGCCGCCCTGATGGCCGGAGAGCTGTTGGAGAATATTCTGGACTACATGGGGGTCCCCAAGGTCTATGCCGACAAGGACCTGGCCCAGATGGATGTCACTGTCCCCAACGCGGTGGGCATGGATCGGGAGACGGCGACTGCCGCCCTGGAGAGCGGACAGCTCAAGGTCCGCTTTGTGGGAGACGGCGACACGGTCACAGATCAGGTACCTATGAAAAATGCGGCCATCCCCAGCGGCAGTACGGTGATCCTATATATGGGTGAGGCGAAGCCTACCGATTTGGTAGAAGTTCCGGATGTATCCAACCTGTCCATTGAGGGGGCCAGAAAGGCTCTGGAGAATGCCGGACTCTATCTCAAGGCGTCGGGCGACAGCGAGAGTACGGCCAAGGCGGTCAGTCAGACCATCTCCAAGGGGACGATGGTGGAGCGCGGGACAGTCGTCTCGGTGAAATTCCTCAACAACAATACAGAGGGTGGCAGCAAAACAGGATTGTAACCCCATCCGCCGGGAAACGCGGGCGGGCGGAGCTCGCCCTTACGGAGAGCTCCGTGGCCGCCCGCCGTTCCCACACAATCTCCAAAAAAGAGGTGTTCGTATGCGATTGAAGGAATTGATCCACGGTGTGGCTCTGAACAGGGCGGAGCTCGTGGGGGACGTTGAAATTTCCGGGATCTGCTATGACACCAGAACGATGAGCCCCGGCTGTCTCTTTGTTGCACTGCCGGGCTACAAGACCGATGGACATAAGTTTATCTCTGCTGCGCTGGCAGGGGGGGCGGCGGCTGTGATCTGCCAGACGCCGCCAGAAGAGCCAGGGCCGTGGCTCATTGCCCAAGATACCCGAAAGGCCCTTGCGGCTGTGTCGGCCAACTGGTTTGGACATCCTGCCCGATCGTTGACCGTCATCGGGATCACGGGTACAAACGGTAAGACCACCACCACCTATTTGCTCAAGGAGCTGCTGGAGGGGGTACTGAGGACCAAGGTGGGACTGATTGGCACCAATCAGAACCTGATTGGTGCAAAAAGTCTCCCAGCCCACCGGACGACCCCGGAATCGTGGGAGGTGCAGAAGCTTTTGCGGGAGATGGCGGACCAGGGGTGTACCCATGTGGTGATGGAGGTCTCCTCCCACGCCCTGGTGCTCCACCGGGTGGACGGCATCCAATTTGCCGCAGGAATTTTTACCAACCTGACCCAGGACCACCTGGACTTTCACAAAACTATGGAGGAATACCGCCGGGCCAAGGGCCTGCTGTTTCAGCAGACCGGCGTAGCCGTCCTCAACCTGGACGATGAGGCTGGGCGGTATTATCACGAGACCGTCTCCTGCCCTCAGATCACCTATTCAGAGTGCCGGGATGAGGCGGACCTCACGGCGAAAAATATTCGGCTCTTTCCCGGCCATGTGTCCTTTGAAGGGGTGACAGCCGGGGCGCTGTGTCGGATCCACCTCCCCATCCCAGGGGGCTTTACCATCTACAATGCGCTGGGGGTCATGGCCTGCGGCCTG
>JAAWBF010000025.1 GCA_022792555.1 Oscillospiraceae bacterium | reverse complement strand
TTCACGCTCAGAATGTCTCCCACCGGGAGATCATCTGCTCGGAGTCCTACGCCATGCCCGCCGGGCCGGGGTCCTACGGCGCCCACTTCTGCCGGGTGCGCGTTGAGACTGAGACCGGCAAGGTCGCGGTGACGGACTATGCGGCGGTCCACGATGTGGGTAAAGTGATTAACCGTATGGGCATTGAGGGCCAGCTTGAGGGCGGTATTCACATGGGCCTGGGCTACGCTTTGTGCGAGGGCCTGGACTTTGACGAGAAGGGGAAGAACAAGTACGACAACTTCACCCGCTATAAGCTGCTCACCGCCACCCAAATGCCCGACATTCAGGTGGACTTTATCGAAGAAGGGGAGCCCTACGGCCCTTACGGCGCCAAGAGCATCGGAGAATGTGCCGTGGTTCCCTCCGCGCCCGCTGTGATCAACGCCATTGTGGACGCACTGGGCAGCGAGATCAATTCCATTCCCTACCGGTTCGGTCAAAGCCCACTATCCCGCTGCTGACCGGACGCAGCCGTACTGACCAGGCAGACACAGCGCTGACAGACCATTCTGCCCCGCCCAGGAGCAGAGCAGAATAAGCGGGTTTTAAAGGCTGTGCCGCCTGTAGATTCAGGTTCTTAAACAGGGGGAGAAATTATGGCAAATAACCGCAAAGATGTCCTGGCGAAGGTGACAGGCAAGGCCCTTTACGCCAATGACATCCGCCTGCCCGGCATGGTGTATGCCAAGGTGGTGCGCAGCACCATTCCCAGCGGGCGTATTGTGTCTATTGATACTTCAGAGGCGGAGGCCATGCCCGGCGTGCTTCGGGTGTTCACCGCCGCCGACGTACCCGGCATTACCAACCAGCCCACCGACCGCCCTGTCCTGTGCTGGGACCGGGTGCGCTATATTGGGGACGGCGTGGCCTTGGTGGCCGCCGAGACCAACCAGCAGGCCGCCGAGGCCGCCAAGCGGGTCAAGGTGACCTATGAGGAACTCCCCGCCCTGCTGGACCCGGAGCACGCACTGGACGAGGACGCCGTCTTGGTCCACGACAGCGGCAATATGATCTGCCGCTGGAAGACCCAGCGAGGAGACGTGGAGGCCGGGTTTGCCCAATCCAAGTACATCATGGAGCGGGACTATGTCACCCCGCGGGTCCAGCATGTCTGCATTGAAACCGAGGTGGCGGTGGCCAATTACGACCCCTTCACCGGGGAGACCATTGTCCAGTGTCCCGTCAACAGCCCCTTTGTCATCCGCAAGGTGGTGTCCGAGACCCTGGGCTGTCCCCAGACGGATGTGCGGGTCCAGCTCGCCACCATCGGCGCCTCCTTCGGCGGCAAGAACTACGATATCGCCATGGCCTCCAGCCGGGCGGCTCTGGTCAGCTACCACCTCCACCGGCCCTGCAAGGTGGTGCTCACCCGGGAGGAGTCCATCATGGAGGGGACCAAGCGCCACCCCATCCACGCCCATTATAAAGTGGGCTTTGACGATGAGGGACGCCTGCTGGCCATGCAGGTGCGTATCCTGCTGGACGGTGGAGCCTACAAGTCTAAGACCTTCCCGGTGACCACCCGGATGGCCATTGAGGCCGCCGGTCCCTACCGGGTGGAGAACATCGACACCATCTCCACCAGCGTCTTTACCAACAACGTCTACTCCGATGCTCTCCGGGGCTTTGGCTCTCCCCAGGTGGACTTCTGCTCGGAATCCCTGATGGACGAGATCGCCGCCCACCTGGGCATGGACCCCCTGGAGCTGCGCAAGCGCAACATGCTCCGGGAGGGAGATCAGTCTGTCTTTGGACAGACCATGAAGAACGTCACCCTGGAGGACTGCGTCAGCGCCATGGAGGAAGTAGTCCAGATCGAGGACCGCCGGGCGCGGATTGCGGCCTATAACGCCGCCCATACCCACACCAAAAAGGGATTGGGCTTTGCCCTGCTCCATCGGGGAGAGTCCTTCGGCGCCGCCGGGCAGGGGATCGATACCGCCAGCGGTATGATCGCTGTTCAGCCTGACGGCAGCGTCACCATCGCCTCTTCCATCGCAGAGGTGGGCCAGGGCGGGACCACCATGGTGGTCAACGTGGTCCACGAGACCCTGGGGATTCCCAGGGAGAAAATCAAGGTCAACCGGGTGGATACCGGCTATCTCACCGACGCCGGCCCCACCGTGGCTACCCGCGGCACTGTCTTCTCCGGCGGTGCGGTGTGGAAAGCCGCTCTCAGCGTCCGGGAGAAGCTCGCCGGTTACGCGGAAAAGCGCCTGGGAACCCGTGATGTCACCTTTGCCAACAATGAGGTCTATGAAAACAGCAACTGGAAGAACCGTGTTCCGCTCCAGACCCTCATTGACGACGCCTTTAACAACAGCGACCACCTCAATTCCCTGGGGTACTTCGCCGCCCCTCCTTTCAACTATGACCGGAATACCGGCGTAGGAGATGCCTATCTGTCCTGGGTCTACGGGGCCGCGGCCGCCGAGGTGACGGTAGATCTTTGTACCGGCGCGGTGTCGGTAGACGACTACATTGCGGTCCACGACGTGGGCCACGCCCTGGACATAGAGGAGGTCAAGGGCCAGATTCGGGGCGGCGTGGCCATGGGGATCGGCTATGCGCTCACCGAAGAGGTGGATCTGAGCCAGGGGAGAATCCGCAACCTGAACCTGGAGAGCTACATCGTACCCACTGCTCTGGATGTCCCAGATCAGATCCAGGCCATCGCCCTGGAGATCCCCAGCGCCATCGGCCCCTTGGGGGCCAAGGGCCTGGGCGAGCCGGCCACTTGCAATGTGGCCCCAGCCATTATCAATGCCATTGATAACGCCTGCGGCAAGCGGGTACGGGATCTGCCGGCGGACCTGGAGCATATTGTGCTGGGCCACGGCATGAAGAAATCGTAATAGGCGTTTTATCCCCGTTCAGGGGACAAAATATGCTGCCGACAGAGAGGAATCCCCCTTTGCCGGGACTATAGTCAAAGCAGTTGACTATAAAACCAGGAAGAAAGGACAAAAATACTATGAAGCTCTTGATCCGCAACCCCTGGATTGTCACCATGAATGATAACTACGAGATCATCCGCAACGGGTTTGTTCTGGTGACAGATGACAAAATCAGCGAGGTGGGGAGCGACCCGGCCCGGATGGCCCAGCTCTCCCAGGAGGCTGACTCCATCATTGACGCCGCCGACAAGATCCTGATGCCCGGCATGGTCAGCGGCCACACCCACCTGTTCCAGACCTTCCTGCGGGGCCTGGCCGACGATCTGCCCCTGTATGAGTGGCTGTCCACCCAGGTCTGGCCCTTCTCTGAGCTGATGACCGAGGACGACTTCTACTACGCCGCCCTCATCGGCTGCCTGGAGAACCTCAAGACAGGCGCTACCGCCTGCATTGACCAGGACTACATCAACACCTCCCTCAACAACAGCAACCGGGTGCTGCAGGCCATGAAGGAGACGGGCATCCGGGGCAATATGTGCCGCTGCTTTGCCAACATCGTCTACTATGAGAAGTTCCGCGAGACCGATCAGGACATGATCCTCAATGACATCAAACGCCTGCACAGCCAGTGGCACGGGACGGAGAACGGACGGCTCACCGTCAGCGTCGGTCCCCTGAATCCCTGGGGCGTGTCTCCCGACCTGTTTCAAAAGACCAAGCAGCTGTCCAAAGACCTGGGGATCAAGTTCCAGGTCCACACCGCCGAGGATCAGGATGTGGTGGAGAAGACCGCCAAGATGTACGACGGGATGCGCAACCTGGAGTTCTTCGAGAGTCTGGGTATTCTGGACGAGGACACCCAGCTGGCCCACGCCATCTGGCTGGACGACCACGAGATGGAGATTCTGGCCAAGTACCGCTGCCAGCCCATCCACTGCCCGGTGGCCAACGCCTACCTGGCGGACGGGGTAGCCCGCGTGCCTGAAATGCTCAAGATGGGCCTGCCGGTGGCACTGGGAACCGATGGACCCGGCAGCAATAACGCCCAGGATATGCTGGGGACCCTCAAATACACCGCCCTCATGCACAAAAACCACAACCTGGACGCCCACATCATCTCCAACCGGGATGTCCTCACCATGGCTACCCGCAATGGCGCCATCGCCATGGGCATGGGTGGAGAGATGGGCCAGATTGCCCCTGGCCAGAAGGCCGACATCCTCCTGGTGGACTGGAAGAAGCCCCACATTGCCCCTGTCCACCATGCCGATTCCGCCTTGGTCAACAACGCCAACGGCAATGACGTAGATACCGTCATTGTCAACGGTGAGGTCGTGGTCCGGGACAAGAAGTCCACCAAGATTGATGAAGTGGCCCTCATCGACGAGTGCCAGCAGCGCATTGAGTTCATCAAGAATAAGATGAAGTAAATGTCTATCACAATTTGCTAAAATAACAGCCGCTGGTTTTCCCTCCCCGGAGGGAAGGGAACCAGTACCAGCTTGTATGCGCTGAGACAGCCGTCCGCATCCGTTGGGTGTGGGCGGCTGTCCTATTTTGGGGAAATCCATAGAAAAGACACAAAGATCGGAAATAGAATTGCAATCTTTTCATGAAAGAGTTATAATGAATATAAGAGATTTGCGGAGCGCACAGGAAGAAAGGGAAGCGGCATGTCCAGAACGAACTACAGCGCCTATATGGCAATCAAAAAACAGGTCCTCGAAATCTTTAAGACCGAGACCTTTGAAAAAAATAAGCTGCCCTCCGAGGCGGCCCTGGCCGAGCGATTGGGAATCAGCTTGGTCACGCTGCGGGAGGCGCTGCTCATGCTGGCGCTAGAGGGATATGTGACTAAACGGCACGGATCGGGGAATTATGTTCACCCCAGTACGCTGGACTATGAAAACCGCAGCTATTATTTTGTGGAGTGCCTGAAAAAGGACGGATATGACACCGAGATCCGGCTGATGAATCAGAGCTGGCAGAAGGCCGGAGAGGAGCTGTCCCAGGCACTGAAAATCCAATCTGGCGATGTGGTGCTGCGCAACCAGATCGTCTATCTGGCCAATGACAAGCCAGCTGTCCTTACTTACGGCCATATCCCGGAAAAGCTTCTGGTGCGCCGGGATGTGGCTCATATGTCCTTTGATCAGATTCATACGCTGGTTCATGACTACTGCCAGCGGGATGTGGCCCATTCGCTCAATGAGTATCTCCCCATGGGCCTGCCCAAGGAACTCAGCGGTCTCTTTGGCCTGCTGGAGGGGACCCCTATCATCGCCAGCAAGCAGGTCTTTTATGATGTGCAGGATACGCCGGTGGTCTATAATATCCACTATTTTTACCCGGGTATCTATAAGGTAAAAACATTGCAAAACTGGGATTTGGGTGTGTAGAGAACGCGATGTATGTACACGCTGTCATCCTTGCGTACAGGTCCAAATCGAACAAAAGGAAGTGTGATCATGAGAGGACTACAAAGGAAAGTATCTGTATTGGCGGTATTATTGGCGCTGGTTGTCTGCTGTCTGCCTGCCCAGGCGGCCAATACGAGGGCCCAGGCCGCCCAGCAGGCCGCAGAGACCGCCGCTCAGTATGGGGGAGCGGTCAGCATCCAGTATGCCCTCTGGGAAGATGGGGTGATTACCCTGTCCGGACACGCAGGGGTCTACTCCCGGACCGAGGAGCAGGAATTGACAGAGGACACTCTGTATGGGATCGGATCGGTAAGTAAGATCTACACGACTGCCGCCGTCATGAAGCTGGTAGAGGAGGGGAAAGTGGATCTGGAGGAGCCTGTCATCACCTACCTGCCAGAATTCCGTATGACCGATGAGCGCTACCGGGAGATTACGGTGCGGATGCTCCTCAACCACTCCTCCGGTCTGATGGGCTCCAGCTTTTCCAGCACATTTTTGCTTGGCGATCCCAAGGAGACCAGCGGCAAAGATGGCTTGCTCCAGCGGCTGTCCACCCAGCGGCTCAAGGCCGATCCGGGGGCCTACAGCGTCTACTGCAACGATGGATTTACTCTGGCAGAGCTGGTGGTGGAGCGGGTGTCCGGCATGGATCTGACTGCCTTTGTACGTCAAAATCTGCTCACCCCCGCCGGGCTGAACCAGACCTTTACCCCAGCCGACCCCTTTGACCGGGCGTGGCTGGCCAAGACCTACCTTGGAGAAGACACCAGAGCTCTGCCCCCCGAAAACGTAGGGGCCATAGGGGCGGGGGGAATCTATGCCAGCGCCTCCGATCTGGCCGCCTTTGGGGGCAGTCTGTATACGGCGGGGCTGTTGTCCGAGTCCTCTCTGGACGCCATGGCGGCGGATGAGGGGACCAGTGGTCTGTGGCCGGACAGCACCGGCGGGGATCTGCTGGCCTACGGCCTGGGCTGGGACAGTGTGCGGATGTATCCCTTTTATGAACACGGTATCCAGGCTCTGGTCAAGGGGGGAGACACCCAGCTCTATCACGCCGGGCTGGTGGTATTGCCTGAGTACAAGATGGCGGTTGCGGTCCTGTCCTCCGGCGGCTCCAGCATTTTCAACGAGCTGGCCGGCGCCCGTATCCTGATGGATGCCCTGGCCGAACGGGGGATTTCCGTGGAGGACAAGGGAGCGCTCCCCGCCGCCCAGCCTGCCGCGATGCCCCAGTCGCTGGCGGAATATGCGGGGTTATATGGCAGTACCACTGGGATTGTCACCCTCTCTCTGGAGGAGGACACCCTCTATCTTCAGCAGCCGCAGATCATGGGCGGGACCCGTATGGCTTACCGCTACTACAGCGACGGTAGCTTCCGGGATGAAAACGGGATCCTCCTCCGATTTGTCACCGAACAGAACGGGAGGGTCTATCTCCTCCAGCAGGCCGTCTCTCAGGTGCCCGGCCTGGTATCCGCCCCTTCGGTCTCCTATGCCTATGAACGGCTGCCGGACAATCCGATCTCCGAGAAGACCCAGGCGGCCTGGACTGCCAGGGATGGGAAGGTCTATCTCCTGCTCAATGAGAAGTATACCTCCCAGCTCTACCCCCTCTCTGCGGTGTTCGCGGGGATGCAGGCCATACCGGAAGCGCCGGGCTATGTCCTCTCCAACCAGATCACCGGGGAAAATGAGGCCCACAGCTATGTCCAGATCCCCGGCACCGCAGGCCGTGACAGCATGGATATGCTGTTTCTACAGCAGGATGGACTGGAATACTTCTTCTACGGAGACTATCTCTATATGGACGCCGAGGGCGCCCGGCCCCTCTATCTTGGGCCAGGGGCCTACAGCACCATTCAAAACGACGGCTATGCCCGCTGGTATCAGACTGGCGACGGGGCCGGGCAGACCATGACCGTGACAATCGAGGGCCAGGGCGGCTTTTGCGTCTACGACACTGACGGCAAGCTGACCGCCTCCTCCTGGACGTATGGAGAAGAAAGCACGGTTCTGCCAGAGGAGGGCTGGATTGTCTTTGCCGGCAGTCCGGGGGCTCGATTCCACATCTCGACAACACCATAAAAAATTGCCGGGACGGTTCCAATACGAAACCGTCCCGGCTCTATTTGGGAGTGTCCGCCGCGAAGATTTATTTGCGTGCTTCCCCCGCCAAAGGTGGGGGAAGCACAGATAAAAACTTTGTGCTTGGGACACTCCGCTCTATGCTACTTCTCGGCCAGCAGCTTGCTGAGTTCTGTCATAAAACTGCCGATGTCCTTAAACTGCCGGTAGACAGAGGCGAAACGGACATAGGCCACCTCGTCAACCTCCTTGAGCTGTTCCATCACCAGTTCCCCAATATAGGCACTTGTTACCTCCCGGTTCATATCGTTTTGCAGGGTCTGTTCGATATTGTCGGCGATCTCCTGGAGGGTGGAGAGGGAGACCGAACGCTTTTCACAGGCCTTGAGCATACTGTTAAGTAGCTTTCCCTTGTCAAAGAGCTGGCGGCCCCCTTCCTTTTTGACGACCATGAGGGGCACGCTCTCCATGGTTTCGTAGGTGGTGAATCGATTATGGCACAGCAGACACTCCCGCCTGCGCCGGATACTGGCTCCCTCGTCCGAAGGGCGGGAATCCACAACCTTACTTTCGGGGTGGGAACAGTAGGGACATCTCATTGCGAATTACCTCCTTCATGCCGGCGCAAAAAATGGCGGAAGATATGGAAAGGTCAAGGACGATTCTCTCTGTCAGCACATGTTGACAATTTGCAAACAAGGTCTTCTCGCATGATCAAAGCATAAAATACCAGGACCTTTCTATGATTATATCATAAATTTGCCTTTTTGGAAGGGTTTTCTTTTTGTTTTTATCTCAGCTTTTCAAAATTTTAGTGTCTATCAGTGACACAATGGCACGTTAGAACGCCGAATGGCAGCTGTCCTGCTTTTCTCTGTATATAACCCTTGACAATCCCAGATACACCTCGCATTATGTGGGATAACGGCCATCCGCAGCTGCGGAGATCGTGCGGCAGGCGGGCGAGCGAGCACAGATCGCTCCTACAACCTGGAAGGGCTGGATCGGAAACTTCCTGCGGAATTTTCGGGGGTAATGGCAAAACCGGATTCTTTCTGGTATAATAAACATAAGAATTGCAGGGGGAGTGTTTTACCTTATGCTGTACACCGGTCTTATTACCTTTCATTTTGCCCACCACTATGGCGCACAGCTCCAGGCCTACGCCACTATGAGAGTCCTCCAACAGCTGGGAACCTCCTGTGAGATCATCGACTACCGCCTGCCCCATACCACCCGGACCAACCGGCTGTTTAAAGCCTCCGGTTCGGCACGGGATCTGGTCTCCAACCTCCATACCGCCCTTCACTACCGCGCCTTCCGCCGGCGCTACCGCCGGTTTGAAGCCTTTGTCCGCGACCATATGACCCTTTCCCCACAGCGCTACGAATCCTTTGACGCACTGGAGGCTGGCTGTCCCCCCTACGATGTCTATGTGGCGGGGAGTGATCAGATTTGGAATCCGTTTATTTTTCAGGACAAACAGTTTGACAAGGCCTTTTTGCTGGACTTTACCCAGCAGGGCCGCCGGATCGCCTATGCGCCCAGTCTGGGGGTCCCAGAACTCCCAGACCCGCTGGCAGAGGAGCTAAAAACCTTCTTGTCCCCCTTCTCCGCCCTGTCGGTCCGTGAGAAGCGGGGGCAGGTACTCCTGCGCCAAGCGGTGGGCCGGGAGGCCCGTGTCGTTCTGGACCCCACCCTGCTTCTTACCGGGGCACAGTGGGGCGATCTGGCCGCCCCACCTAAGCAGACCACCCCATATATTTTATGCTATTTTGTCTCCGAACCCGGAGAGGTCGTCCCCTACGCCCAGGCACTGGCCGCCCAGACGGGGTATCCCATCGTCCAGCTGGCCGGCGCCCGCCGGAAAATCCCAGGGGCGGATACGGTGATCTTTGACGCCGGGCCCAGGGAGTTTTTGGGTCTCCTACAGCACGCGGCCTATGTCTGCACCAACTCGTTCCACGGGGCGGTATTCTCTCTCCAATTTCAAAAGCCCTTCTTTACCTCCATCTCTCCCAAGGAGCGGGCCGAGCCCACCTTCTCCCGGACCTATAGCCTGCTGGAGCGGCTGGGCTGTGTGGACCGCATCATAGGGCTGGACACCACTGCCGCAGTTGATGCGCCTATGGACTATCAGGCTGTCAACACCCGTCTGGAGGAGGCGAGAGCGGATTCAATGGCCTATCTCAAGGCGGCCTTGGAGGGGACTCCCCTTCCAGAGGAAATCCTGGCAGAGCAGCCGCCTGCCCGTCCGATGCTCTGCGAGATTAGACTGTGTACCGGCTGTAACGCCTGCGCCTCTGTCTGCCCTGTAGGGGCCATTACCATGAAAGCGGACCACGAGGGATTTTTACGGCCCGCCATCGGGTCATCGTGCATCCTCTGCCACAAATGCGAGTCCGTGTGTCCCGGTCTCCATCCGCCCCAAATCGCCCCATCTCCCTCTGTGGTCCACGCGGCCTGGAATCAGGAGGAAGAGGTCCGGGGAAAGAGCACCTCCGGCGGGATCTTCTCCCTGCTGGCGGATCACACGCTCAACCAGGGGGGCGCTGTCTTTGGGACGGTCCTAGACCAGGACGGCGCCGTCCGCCACATCTGCGCCCGGAGTCAGGAGGGCGTGGCGGCCATGCGGGGGGCCAAATACGTCCAGAGCGATCTGACCGGCTGTTTTCAGGCGGGAAAGGAGCTGCTGGACGCGGGGACAGAGGTCCTGTTCAGCGGGACACCGTGTCAGGTGGACGGGTTTAAACGGTTTCTGGGCCGGGACGATCCCCACCTGCTCACCTGCGATCTGGTGTGCCACGGGGTGCCCTCTCCGGCGGTCTTCCGGTCTTACCTGGATCGGCTGGCGGAGGACCACGGCGCGCCGGTGGTCAATCTAGCGTTCCGAGATAAGTCCCACGGCTGGCAGGACCCCTGGCTCACCGCCGATTTTGCCAACGGCCAGCGGTATGAGGCGCCCCTCCACACCACCACCTATGGCCGGGGCTTTGGGATGCGGATCTTCCTGCGCCCCTGCTGTACCCGCTGTCAGTACACCAATCCGGGCCGCCGTCCCGCCGACCTCACCTTGGCCGACTTCTGGGGCTTGGATCCAAACCTCACTCTGCCCACAGATCGCGGGCAGGGGATCTCAATGGTTCTGATCAATACCCCCAAGGGACAGGCCGTCTTTGACACCCTTTCCCCCGGCCAGGTAGAGCGTCCCCTGGAGGAGGCCATCAAGGGCAATCCCCGCCTGATCTCCCCCACGGAGCCTAACCCCAAGCGGGCGGTCTTCTTTGCGGCGTTCCAGGCGCTGCCCTTCCGGCAGGTGGAGCAGCAGTTTTTGTCTC
Source organism: Oscillospiraceae bacterium (assembly GCA_022792555.1). GTDB lineage: Bacteria > Bacillota > Clostridia > Oscillospirales > Oscillospiraceae > JAAWBF01. The sequence goes on along the minus strand of JAAWBF010000025.1, from coordinate 20,771 downwards.
AGCCCTCCCTGCCCTACCGAATGGCCGCGAAAGTCCTTACCCCAGGACTTAAGGACAAAATACGCCGTTTTCTGCGCTGAATTCTGCCTCTGTTCCAGGCCTATATGTAGAAGGTTCCAAAAAGAAGGACCAAAATTTACAATTTGTTCTCGACTTTCCCCGCTATCCCTGATAGACTATTCTCTGTTCTACCAACAGTGTCAGAGCGGCGGGTCGCTCTGTGTGTGAGAGGGAGGTACTGCTTTTGAGAAGATCCATTGATTCCTGGCTGGATCGCTTTTGCTACCGGCATCCCCGGCTGGGGATCCCCAATCTGATGTTGATCGTCATCGCCGGTACTGCGGTGGTCTATTTGCTGGATATGTTCAGTGGAGCGGGGCTCTCCTTCTCCAGACTGATTTCCTTTTCCCCTTACTATATCCTCCACGGCCAGATCTGGCGGCTCGTAACCTTTGTCTTTGTCCCCATGAACAGCAGTCCTCTGCTTCTCTTTCTCTCCCTCTACTTTTACTATTTCATTGGCAGTGCTCTGGAGCAGGAGTGGGGGAGTGTCAAATTTACCGTCTTTTACGGGATGGGGGTGCTGTTAAATATCATCGTTGGATTTTTGACCTATCTCCCCATGGCCGCCGTTCTGCCTAAAACCGTGGCTGCTGCCCTGTCTACGGCCAGCATGACCTATGTCAATCTCTCCCTCTTCTTTGCCTTTGCCACCCTTTACCCGGATATGCAGATGCTTCTGTTTTTCATTCTGCCCATCAAGGTCAAGTGGCTGGCTTGGATTGACGCTGCACTCTTCGCCTGGGGGATTCTGAGCAGTCTGTTTTCCATCTTTACCTCCGGTATTACCGCCCTCACCGGTGTTATCATTCCTGTTATCGCCATACTCAACTATGTTCTGTTCTTCTGGTCGGAAATTACCGGGTTTTTGGGCCGATCTGTCCAGCGAACCCGCCATCAGCACGCCAGACAGACAGTAAATTTCCGTCAAGCCACCCGGCAGGCCCAGCAGCAGAAGGGATATATCCATAAGTGCGCTGTCTGCGGCAAGACAGATACCGAATATCCAGACCTGGAATTTCGTTACTGCTCCAAGTGCAACGGCTATTACTGTTACTGTATGGAGCACATCAATAACCATGTGCATATTCAATAGCAACAAACAAATTGAGGCCCCGTATAGAAAAAAGAAGGGTGTGCCGCAGTTGAGAAAAACTGCGGTACACCCTTTTTGGATACAGAGATTACAGTGCGTTGACGAGACCCCTCTAGAGAAACGGGCTATTCTGAACAACAGATTATATACACTCAAAAAAACTATTATCCTCGAAAATACGGTCGAATTCATCCGTATTGATCGCCTTTTTTACTTTTTCCCGCACAGCACCCTGAGAAAAATCAAGTCTCTTAAAGCGCGGCTTACCCATAAAGTCCCTGCTTTGCCGGATCAGCTGTACCCGACCAATGGTGGGTTCTTCCTCTGCATATTGAGCCAATCCCTTTGCCTTTCCGAGGTTATCCTTCCAGTCCGCCCCATGGGGCTCCAGAATGTCAATGATATAGCCGGCTTCTTCGTCCGCCCTGATAATCAAAAAGTCAGGGTACATAGATTTCGTTACACCATCGATTTCATAGGGAATACAGAGCGCCCACCGCGCCTTTGGAAAGTTCCGGAGCCAGCAGACAAAGCCAGGCCGCTTTGCCTCCTCCTCCAATATACCAGCTTCCCATGTGTTCAATTTGAGTTTGGCAAAGCCAGTATCATCGGTGTATAGGTGATTATCATATTCTTTTCCGCTCTCATCTATATGAAAATTGATAATCTCAGGCAAGCATAAGCTGTGCTTACTCACAACATCGCCGTCTGCAATAATGTCAAAGTACAGCCGTTTGCAAGACTCAGATTTTTTTACGACTTGCCTGCGATATTGGTCATTGTACGCATGAAATTTCTTTTCGGCGTAACGGTTCAGGGCAGCCATGCAATCATCGTCTGCCGCAAACAGGATACAGTCGATTTTGTAGGCATTTGGGTCGTCCTCGCTGTAAAACCGGCGGCCATAGGTGTTTGGAAATCCATAGCCGCCTAACTTGCTATCTGCAATGCGAAGCTGGCGGTCAAGGTCGTTTTCCGACATAAGCGCATGATAGGAGCGATTACCGTCAAGGGCTGCACCGAACACATCAAATACCTTTACAGACAGCTTCATAGACAGTACTTGTGCTGCCAGCCCGTCATATTTCCCAGTACAACGCAGATTGCTCGCATAAGTGTGGATTCTGCCCGTAATCTCATTTCGAATTTCATCCCCAGCAGCCGGACAGATGTTAAATTGTGTCAGCAGAGAAGCAAGACTTAACAAAGACTTCAAATAGCTGCTTATCCTGGCTGTTCGTACCAGATAGGTCAAAAGTCCCTGCTCATTGATGGATTTGATGATTGCTTCCCGATCTATTTTGGCGGCGCCAGGGATTTCCATCTGTATCCCACGCTCCTCTGGGGGTATCTCCGAGGCAGAAGTCTGGCCGGGTGGGACAGGGTAGAGCGGTGTTGGTGCTTGCTGGGGGTGGGGCTGTGTCAATCCTTCGCCAAAATCCTGGCTGGTGTCCGCCGGCAAGTCGATTCCTGGCTGGGGCAGCGTACCAAAGCCGTCCAACTGGCATTGCCCCGAAATAGGTGTGCTATCCTTTTTGCGGAGCGGATATACGGATAGTGTGGTATAGGCAGGGTGCTCAAGGGCTTCCTCGTCAATAACCGTGGGGATCTCCCCACCCTCAGCGCTTTGCAGTTCATCTGCTACATGCTTGACTGTGGACTGGTTGAAGTAAGGCAAAAACAGGCGTACATCGTTCAGGTATTCGTCCACTTGGATATGACATTGGAGCGGAGTCCGCACCATGCGCCCTAAAAGCTGGGCGATATAGGTAGCATCCTCAGCGCGGCGGAAGGACATCATAGTTTCCGCCCTGGGACAATCCCAACCTGTCGAGAGATTTTCTTTGAACAGCACCACCCGAATGCGCTTATCAGCAGTAATGTCAGAGGGCTCAACATGGTGGACAGTCAGACCATGGATGGTGAGTGTAGCGGCCGCGCCAAAGGTATGTACCACTTCATGTTCCCGGAACTGTGCCCCTAGGCGCGCCTCAATTTTGGCAATCACATCATCAAGATTGGTTTCCGAAATTGTATCTCCCCGTCCTGCCAACACCTGAATGACAAAGACTGGATTTACCTGGGCATAGTGCTGTTCATAGGAGTATTGATACCAGTGGGCGCACTTCTTTTTCCACTCGTCAGCCGCAGCCTGCAATACCGCCATGTCGCTGTTTTTATCGGGATCGTCTGGATAAGTAATGACAATTCTGTCTTTTAAGAGACCGGAGCTACGCACCTCGTTGGCTGTTACTATGCACTTGCTTAATGTGGAGGTAGTGTCCCTCACAAGCTGGTCAAACCGGGCTGATGTGGCGCTGACCCCAATGACCAATGGCATGGGAGACAGGCCCAGATCTTTGGCCCCCTTCAAAAACCGTTGCATAATGGAGGTCGCCCTTCCAGCGTCCTTGCCCTGCATACCGCGGTGGGCCTCATCAATGATAAAATAAAGGTGGTCGGATTTTTCTTTTGCTGTATTTTGCATGGTTTCCCAGATGGTATAGGTTCGTTTGTCTGAGTGTTTGCTTAGGTTTCCAGACTTGCTCAATTTCTGTGTGTTGAGAAAATAGATTTGCCCATCCTCCAGCATTTCCATGTCGAAGGAGGCGTCCTCAATCGTAACACATTGATTGAAACGGAGCTTATCTGCCCGGAGCTGGAATTTTTCTTTGGACTGCTCGTTTAGTGCTGGAGAGTCTGAGAGCCATACAAAGATCGCCTCCGGCTGTTCCACATGGGTTCCCCCGCCGAAGTAGATCTCTTCTACAAGAGAGGCCATGATGATGGTCTTACCTGCTCCGGTCGGCGCCTGGAGAGAAATGACCTGTGGAATCTTAGTACGGTGGTAACTGCCCAAAGCCTCGGCGGTTTTCATCCGCAGCTCCGCTACCGCCCGCTTTTGAAATGGAAAAAGTTCGTCTTTCATCTCACATCCCGCCTTGTATTAATCCTGAAGTTGTCCAGGTAGTCTCGGTAAAGCTGATAGATCCGAGGCGCATTCAGGCTCTTTGCCATCGCCCGGTAGCCCACCTCATAGTCAGTAATGAGATAGACTGTTTCAATCTCCGGCCTGACATTCACGGACGCCGCAAATTCCTCAAAAGCAGATTCCACAGTCAGCACGGCGAAGTGATTCTCAGGCAGTACCAGCATGGGTGGAACTTCGCCATCCTCCAGCTTAGGGCAAGGTCCAATGGCTCCAGCTTTCATCCAGAGGGTGGGCAGCATCTTTTGAAACTGAAGGCCCAGGGCTACAGAGGTCTTCTCCAGAAAGCCCAATTTAAAATAGGCGGCGTTGGCCGAAAAACCTTCCGACATAGGCAGATCACTTCTCAAATAAGTCCCGTTTAACGACTGTCCGTTGACGTCGTGGCCCTCTATACTGCATACAGTCCTGGGCCAGGTGACGTAGCGGGCAATCCCCAGCCGCTCCCACTCCTCATCGCCGGGCTGAAAACCTTGGGCCAGCAGTGTTTTGGCTTCGTCCGCTGACACCTCATTATTCGTCACTAGAATACAGCGGCGATGTCCGCCGTCCTCAGCGTTCAGCAGATTGACAGCATGAAGCGTGGTGCCGGAACCGGCAAAAAAATCTACAATGAGAGCATGGGGCTTATTGAGAACAAAAAAGCGCATTACATCAGCGACAGCATACAGTGATTTTGGGAAAGAAAAACGCTTTTCCCCTATAATATTTTGCAAAAGCTTCGTGCCGTTTAAAGTAGCATCATGTGAAGAAATTCTCCATTGTGTTCCAGGGATTAAGGACATCGCTTCGGTGTTGGAGATAACAGAGCCATCCTTGGCATATCCGCTTATTTCGAATGCACCCGATTCTATTTTTTGTATTTCGCCTCTTTTTAAGTATGAAATTGCCATACCATTTTCGGTGAATCGTCCTAAATGGACATAACCCTTTTGTGCCAGTTCCCATAAGACTGTATGCGAAATTTGCCAATTTCCCTCGTCACCATTACTCCTGATTGGCCAAATCGCAACAGTTCCATCAGGGGCTTTAACTTCAGTCCGATCATTTCCATAGTATGGTTTTCCTACAGAATGAATTGCATCTCCATCTTGATATACAAAAATAGGATAGAACAGATTTTTTCGGTCGGAACGCAATCCATTTGTTCCAGTCCGAATGAGTGTATTCCATCGAAGCCGTGTAGCGCGTTTATCGTCTGGCCTAATCCGCCATTCATCATGGAGCTCTAGACGGCTTGCTTCTGAATTACCAATTTGAAGGATATAGATATATTCGTCAACGCGTGCAAAAGCGCCATGTCGACTTACCCCAGCTGGATTAATCATCGTGCTAATCATTTGTATTCTTGCTTTTGGAAACATTTCTTCCAACAGACAACCCAAGTGTAGATACTCTTTTTCATCAATCGTAATAATAAGTACTGAGTTCTGGGGATTGAGCAGCCGTTTGGCAATCCGCAGCCGCTTTTGCATCATGGATAGCCACTTGCTGTGCCGGTACATGTCATTGGCATCCACATAATCGTTGTTATATTTCCAATCTTTAGCACCTGTATTATAAGGTGGGTCGATATAGATGCAATCCACCTGTTCCGCATAGAGGTATTCTAAAAGCTGTAAGGCGTGGTAGTTATCCGCCTCAATCAGCGTATGCCAGAGATCACTGCCCGGAGCGTTGCAAACTGTATCTATGGGCTTCAAATAGGGGTAGATTGGATCTCCAAACTCTGCCACGGAGACAAGTTCTGCCACCGGCAGCTTTACAACCTCCCCACCGCGCTTTGGCAGACAGGCTGCTATGCCGTCAATTATGGTAAGAACAACAAAAAGGTCCTCAGATTTTCCACCTTTCTGTGTTACCATACGGCCCTTTTGGATGGGAACTTCATAAAGCGGTGTACATTCGGGGAGGTGTTCTTCAAATACTAAGCCAAACTTTTTCTGCTGATTCAGCTTATCCACAGCAGCCTGCAACTGGGCTTTCAGCTCTGGTTCGGCTACCCGGTCAATCAGCTCGTGAATCTCCGCCATATTCCAACCCTTCTCTCCGCAGTTTGCTTCTCTATCCTATTGAGGCAATAGCGTAATTATAGCGCAAAACCTACTTCAAGACAATCACAAACATGGTCCTTCTCCGCCAAAGATAGACAAGCGGTACGCATAACCGGACTGAAATCAAGCTCAAAAAGCAGGACGTGTTTTTTCGATATACTGAAAACCCCCAATGGTTTTTATCCCATTGGGGGTTCAAGCTGCTGAAAAACCCTCGCAGTGTGCTGTATGTCCTCTATAAAGAGGACAGGGAGTGTTTATGCCTCCATATGGCGGCCCAAAAAGCCCGCGATGGTCTGGACCAGCTTGTAGTCGGTCTCGTTGCTGCGCATATCGCTGTCCGAAGCGGCGAAGAGCACACAGCCCAGCACGTCCCCCTCGGAGAGGATGGGAGCGGCACAGGAAATGAGATACTTGTCTCCCTCGTCGCAGACGGGCAGAGGCTCCTCCCCGTCCTTGTACTGGTAGATCTGACGGCCCTCCATGATCTGCTCCAACGCCTCGGAAACCCGCTTGTCGGCCAGCTCCCGCCGGGCGGTCCCAGCGACGGCAATACAGGTGTCTCGGTCAGTAATGGCCACAATTTCTCCGGTCGTCTTGTTTAGTGTCTCGCAGATCTGGCTGGAAAACTCACTTAATCCACCCATGAGAGAATATTTTTTAAAGATGACGCCGCCCTCTTTATCGGTATAAATCTCCAGCGGATCGCCCTCTCTGATGCGCATGGTCCTACGGATCTCCTTTGGAATGACCACACGTCCGAGATCGTCGATGCGACGGACAATTCCAGTTGCTTTCATATCTTAAAGTTCCTCCTGCGGTTCCTTTTGTCTACAGTGGATAGTATCCGCAGGATTTGGCGTGATATGTAAAAGAACGGCTGGTTTTATTTGGCGTCAATACCTGCTGTTTCCTTAGTTGATCCGAAATTTAGCCAGTGTTGCGCCGAAATGTTCCACTGCAATCCCATCCAATTGCAGGGCGATGTCTGAGAAAGGAGCATTGAGGTCCAGGGTACGGACGCTGATTTTGTTTCCGCTCATTTGATAGGTGCCATTGGGCTGGATGGCATCGTCGGTTCGGGCATAGAGCAGGAGGCCAGAGACGGATTCTGGCGTGCTGTGGGCGGCTGCTTTATTTTTGACATAGGTGAAGATCTGATACAGATTATGGGAGTGGATGGTGTGGATGTCGTAGTAGACCTGGGTGGTATGGGCGTAATATTTTGCGTCGATGATGAGCACCCGGTTGCCATGGGACAGGGTGATGTCACTGCGCATGACGGGGAGCATATCCCTCATACCATCCTCCAGCTGCCAGAAAATCTGGGCGGCTCTGGCGTTGAGCTGGGGGAAGTGCCTGCGGTAGTAGGACAGTAAAAATTTCTCATAGAGGCGGCTCATACTCTGTTCGTCACAGTAGTCCAGCTGCCGGCTGCCCTCCCCAGCGGCTTGCAGCAGGCCGTTCAAAATGAGGCGGCAGACAAACATCAGCAATTGATAGCGCTGATTGCCCCGGTGGTAGTGGAAGTGCCAGGAGATGGTACGTGGGTCCTGTGTATCCACCTCCCCAAAGTACAGCAGGAGCCTGCGCACTTCTTTTTTTCGCGGAGCCGAGAGATCGGAGCGGAGGAGAGTACACAGGGTGGTCTTGAGAACCTGATTGAGGCAGGTGTTAACCGAGAAATCGTCGTAGGTGCAGACAAGCTGCCTGCGCAGAAGGGTCTGGTCCTTGAGAGATGCCGAGAGGTCCAGCTTGCCCCGAACTGCCGAAAGGGGCTCACTGCGGGAGAGATAATCCCGGCCCATGCCCTGTTTGAGCTGGCCAGACACCTCACGGATGAGAATAGCAGCCAATAGCTCTCCGGCGTTGGGAAAGGGCTCGGAGACAAAGCCTTGATACCTCCGCTCATGGAGAACCCGGAAGGCGTAGGCGAGCATATAGTAGAGGTTTTGAATGGGGATCATAGAACGCTCCGCAGACGGCTGCTCCACCCTCTTACTTTGGCCGGCTCATCAAACCAGTATTCCTTTAAGAGGGGAATCAGCTCGAACTCCACCACCGACTTGAGCCATCCGTCGTTGACTGTGGCCTGGGTGCAGAAGTAGCTGTGGCCGATGCAGAATCCCTCACCCAGGGCGTCGTCCCCAGCGATAGCCTGATTGAGCTCCTCCACACAGCGGATGAGTCGATCGAATTTCTCATTGTGGAGTTTGGACTGGTAGGCCTTGAACCCGGTAGACTGGAAGGCCGGAGCGAGGGGATAAAAGGAGAATCGGCGGCGCAGGGCGTAATCCAGCATGGCCAAGCTCCGGTCGGCGGTGTTCATCATGCCGATGAGATAGACGTTGCCAGGGATGGAGAACTGCTCATCGGCATAGAGCAACTGAAGGGAAACTCCACGTTTGTCCCGTTCCAGGAGCATAAAGAGCTCGCCAAAGATCTTGCTCAAATTGCCCCGGTTGATCTCGTCGATGATGAAGAAATAGGGACGGTCGTCCTCCTCGGCCTGCTTGCAGAAGTCGTAGAACACCCCTGTCTTGAGGGTGAAGCCAGTCTCGGCGGGACGGAAGCCCATCATGAAATCCTCATAGCTGTAGCTCTGATGGAACTGAACCATTTTCACCCGGCTGGCGTCCTTTTTGCCCAGAATCGCGTAGGCCAGCCGTTTGGCTGCGAAGGTCTTTCCCACGCCGGGGGCGCCCTGGAGAATGAGATTCTTCTTGGTGAGGAGCAGGGTTTTTAAGGTGTCGTACGCCTCCTCCTCCAGATAGACCTCGGAGAGAAAGTCCGCTCTGGTGTAGTCCTCAAAGGGTGTCTCCGGCAGTATCGGCTGTTCCGTCCCATGGGAGGACTCCCCATCCTCAAACAGGGCCTGCAGGTTCTCCAGATATTCCGTATAAGCGGTGATCTCGGTGAGGGTCTTCATGGCGGTCCGCCCGCCGGGAGGGGGCCACTCTCCCCGATTGGTCCAGCGGACCTTGCGCAGGTTGTGGTAAGGGAGCCGGTCCGGGTCGTAGACATAGTCCCCCTCGACCACCCCGCGGCCGATGATTTTACCCACCCCACGCTTGACAAAGACAATGTCCCCCGGCTTGATCTCGTTGACAAACTGCCAAACTGCGTGGACCTGGTGCTTATAGGAGGAGGTATTGCCGTTGAGGGCCTGGAGCTTGCTACGGATCTCCGCCTTGGAGCTGTACTGGGACAGGTCTCCCAGGTCCTCCCATCCAATGGCCATCACCCCCTCCTGATAGTCGGTGGGCCAGTATTCCGAGCTGTCCCCGGCGGCATAGAGCCAATAACGGACTTTTTCGGCGGGGTCTGTGAGAGCGGGATCGGGCATCTGCTTGGGGATGATATTTTCAAACATCGTTTCATCAAAGGCGATATCTACCCCCTGTCCCTCAGTAATGGCGCGGCAACCCCGGCACAGACCGCTGGACTTGTTCCCGGTCTGTTCGTAGTAGTAGAGGATGTTCTCCCAGACGGCGGTCAGGGCGTTGATCAGATGCTCCCGACCAAACTCCGCCCCGATCTGCCGGATAAAGTGGAGGGTAAGTTCGGTGTTCACCCGGCGGGTATACCGCTTTCCCTCCATCATGGCGGCAAAAAGGATGAGTATCATCTTAAAGGAGGTCTCCCCATAGGCGGGGAGGACCTGGCGCAAGGCCTGAACGGCCTCTCCGGTGGTGATGGTCCCTTCGTAGGCCCGGCGGCAGTAGAGATACAAGTCCTCCTCCACACGGTATTCCACCCCAATGCGGGCTTGGACGCCACCGTACTGGGTGTCGAAAAATTCCTTGAGGAGGACTAGGTCGGCATAATAGTCGGCGGAACGGCTCTGGGGATTGTTCGAAACCACCTCATCGGTGAAGTAGGACAGAAGGGTTTGCCGGGCCTGCTCCATCCCCTCCTCCGAGGCCAGGCACTGCCAGAAGGGGGGTATAATATCATTGTTCCACAGATAAAAGGCGTCAGAGAGGTGGGTACTTACCGTATTTTCCGCCCAATTTGGGTGCTTGTCGGTGAGATATGCCCGGTACTCCTCCCGTATCTGCTTGACGGTCTCTTGTGTCACCATAGGCTGAACGGCCTCCCTTATCAACAGTTCTTAAACTTGCTGATACTGCCTCCGCCCCCTCTGGGGGCGGAGGCAGATAAGCGCTCTATTGCCAGCTTCTAAAAGTTGCGCCGCAGGAATTTCAAATCCAAAATGCCCCGGCGGAAGTAGATCTGGGTAAAGCCGACCAGCTCATGGTCCAGGCTGTAGATGTGGTCCTTCATAAGCAGGAGAGGTTCCTTTTCCGGCAGGCCCATCAGATCGGACAGCCAGGGCTCGGCAATGGCGATGTCCACATGGGCTACCGTATAGGCCATGGGGATGCCGCAGTATTTGCTCAGGAACTGGTAGTGCGTCATGGTATTCAAGGCGGAGATTTGGTTCTCAGCCCGGCGGACATATTGGGCGGCGATGTGGTCCACGCAGTAGGCCGCGGCGCCGCTCTCGATGGAAAAGAGCTTCTCTACGGTAAGGTAGGCATCGCAGTCCAGCCCAGGGTGAAAGGAGGGGTCGCTGCGGTAGACAAAGCCCAGGCGGAGTGTGTCAATCTTCACCTGGTATCCCGCATTCTCAAAGGTGCGCTGGAGCTCCGGCTCTACATCCAGGCGGCAGCTTGTGTCCGCAAGAGCGGGATTCGCTAGGGTCCCCTTGCCCCGGCGGCGGGTGACAATCCCCATGTCCTCCAGCGAGCCCAGGGCGTCCCGCAATACATTTCGGCTCACCCCCAGACGCTGGGACAGCTCGTCCTCGTTGGGCAGCTTAAAAGGTTTGCCGTCTGGACTGCCGGTGTTGATGAGCTCTATCAGGGCCAGCTTGGTCTTGTAGGAGAGCTGTTCGTTATCAATGGGGGTAATTTTTAGATTATCCTTCATCATTTTCAACCCATCTGGTCAGGTCTTGCCCATGGGATGGATCTCCGCCGCCAGAGCACACGCTCTGTCCTCAGACGGCCAGCAAGGCCTCCTTAATTTTTAGATTTATGGTGCAGCAGAGACCATCCCTTACACCACTGGGTCAAGTCAGGCGGTTCTCTGGAAGTGTGCAAAAAAGTGTTGGGCACTTTTCCCCTACAGGGTACGGTCTGGCTGTGCATACATGCTGTTTGCTCTTTTGCCAAAGAAACTGTATATTTCTCTGAGAGACATTGAGATATAGTATAAAGGAAATGGAACCAATGTGCAAGATCAAGTAGATAGAAGAACTATATTTTTTCCCGGTACCAGGATAGATTACAGGAGAACCGAAAAACCATCTGCACATCTTGTTTTTAATAGTAATACTATATACATTTTTAGGTGTCAAGCAAAATTCGAGTCAAAAGGGATAGAATTGTTCAAATTTACAAAATTATTTCTGTGTAAACCGTCCAGTCGCACAAAAATAAAAACTGGAGAAAAAGGGTTTGACATTTGAGCACCACCTCACTATAATATAACTTAGTAGTACAAATATCATATGCCATATCGGACAGTATATTTGTGCCGTCCAGATACGGAACATGGAGAAAGGTGTGACAAGGCAGATGGACTTTACAGGAAAAGTCATCGTGATCACCGGCGCGGGACAGGGTCTGGGGGCGGCGTTTGCTAAGGACTTCGCCAGTCTGGGCGGCGATGTGGTCTTGTTGGGCCGCACGGCCTCCAAGGTAGAAAAAATAGCCAAGGAGATTCAGGCTGCCGGTGGCCGCGCCTGGGCCGCAGGATGCGATGTAGGGGATAGTACCCAAGTGGAGGACTGTTTCCAGCAGATTTTGAACCGGTACGGCAAGGTGGATGTTTTGGTAAACAACGCGGCCTACCACCGCTCCTGTACAGTATTGGAGACCAGCCTGGAGGAGTGGAAAAAGCACCTGGATTCCAATCTGAATGGGACCTTTTACTGCATTAAGGCGGTCCTGCCTGGTATGATCGCCCGCCGGTACGGCAAGATCATCAACATGAGCTCCTCTGGAGCGAAGCTCTTCTTCCCCGGCTTTGGAGCCTATGCCGCTTCCAAGGGCGGAATTGTCAGTCTGAGCCAGATCCTCTCGGAGGAGGTCAAGGATTATAACATCAATGTCAATTCGGTCTATTTGGGGATGACCAATACCGAGCACACCCGGGAGCGTATGGACAGCGACGGGGCGGTCACAATCTCCTTGGATGAGATGCTCCAGGTGGAGGAGGTGGCCAAGGTGATCCGCTTCCTGGCCTCCGATGACGCCGCCCCCATCATGGGTGCCGCCATCGACGTGTTTGGCAAAAAAGCTTAGGTCTTGTTTGATAAATGCTGGAATGCCCAGCGGCGAGGGATTTTTTTGCCAGGCAAGGCATGAATGGCTTCCCGCTGGGAAGAGAGACAATTGCGACTATCTGAGGGGGATCTCCCGTTCAGACAGAAAATAGGAGGCGTAACGATTTTGATTAGTTTAAACAAGCTGGCCATGAAGGTCGTCAATGAGATTCTGGAGGACCCGGAGGCCCTGGGCTGTAAGGTCATCAAAATGGACTGCGGCGCCACCCTGATCGACATGGGACTCCACTGCAAGGGGAGCTGGAAGGCCGGGCTGCTCTTCACCCGGGCCAGCATTGGAGATCTGGGCATCGTCTCCCTGGGAGATTTCAAGCTCAACGACCAGTACTCCTTCTCTGCAGTAGAGGTTTTCATCGAGCAGCCTCTCATCGCCTGCATGGGCTCCCAGATTGCGGGCTGGAAGCTGGGCGAGGGCGAGTTTGCCACCATCGGTTCCGGCCCTGCCAGGGCCACTGCCCATGTGGCTTCCGACTGGTACTTCGAGATGACCGACTACAAGGACAACTACGACAAGGCAGTCCTGTGCATCCAGGACGTCAAGTACCCGGACGACAAGATCGCCCTTGAGGTGGCAAACGCCTGCCACGTCAAGCCGGAGGACACCTACCTGCTCACCTCTCCCAGCACCTGCATCGTGGCGTCCATGCAGGTCTCGGCCCGGATCATTGAGCAGACCTGTCACAAGATGCTGGAGAAGAGCTTCCACGCTGGACAGATTGTCATGGCTCGCGGCAAAGCCCCAATTGCTCCTATTGTCAAGGACGAGATGAAGTCCATGGGCCGCATCAACGATGCGCTCATCTACGGCAGTGAGGTAGAGGTCTGGGTGGACGCTGAGGACAAGGACATCGCCAAGGTCATCCACCAGCTGGCCGCAAAGACCTCTTCCCCCAACTATGGGGACCTGTTTGAGGATGTCTTCGAGGCCGCGGGCCGGGACTTCTTCTATGTGGACCACGATGTCCACTCCCTGGGTAAGATCCAGATCCACAATGTCAATACCGGCCGGGCCTACTGCGCCGGCGAAATCAATTATGAGGCCCTGGAGCGCAGCTTCCTGCACTAATCAGAAGAGGCCGGCGGGGACTGTACAGCAGGAAGCTTCTGTCCCGCCCGCAAAACTAGGCTGGGATAAGTCTAAATAAGGAGGAAATGTGATGCTTTCCAAAGAGAGACTGTTAAAATTATATCGCGACATGGTCATGATTCGCCGCTTTGAGGAGGTCATAGAGACCTACGCCGCCAATGGCACCATCCCCGGCTTTGTCCATCTGAGCATTGGCCAGGAGGCATGCCAGGCGGGGGTTGTGGACTGCCTGCGTAAGACGGACTACAAGTTCCCAGACCACCGGGGCCATGGGGCCATCGCCCTGTGCGGCACTGACCCCAAGCTGGTCATGGCCGAGATCTTCGCCCGGTCCACCGGCATCAACCACGGCCGGGGCGGCTCCATGCACGTCAACGATCTGGACTGCGGCAACATGGGCTTTAACGGCATCCAGGGCTCTACCATGTCCACCTGCCTGGGGACCGCCTTCAACGCGGTCTATCGCCACACCGACGCTGTCACCGCCGTATTCCTGGGGGACGGCACCTTGGGCGAGGGTACCTGCCACGAGAGCATGAACATGGCGGCCACCTGGAAGCTCCCCATCATCTACTGCCTGGTGAACAACCAGTACGCCATCTCCACCAAGTACACCGAGGCCCATCCCCAAAAGCGCCTGAAAACCTGGGGCGAGGGCTACGAGGTCCCCAGCTTCTACCTGGATGGCAACGACATTGAGGCCGTGGTGGAGGCGGTGGAATCCGCTGTAGACCGGGCCCGCAAGGGAGAAGGCCCCACCCTGCTGGAGTTTGACACCTACCGCTGGCAGGGCCACTTTGCCGGAGACCCGGCGGCTTACCGGCCGGATGATGAGGTCCAGAGCTGGAAGGACAGGGACCCTCTCAAGCTGTGCCGCAAGGTTCTGCTGGAGCGGGAGAAGGTATCAGAGGCCGATATTAAGAAGATTGAGGACGAGGAGGAGGCCCATGTCCAGGAGATGCTGAAATTCTCCCTGGAGAGCCCCTTCCCCACGGTAGACACCGCCACAACCTATACCTATGCTGACAGAGAGGTGGAGACGAGATGAGCAGAGGCAAGAAGCTTTCCTACGGCATGGCCATCAATGAGGCCCTGCATCAGATCATGGAGCAGGACGAGCGGGTGTTCATCCTGGGCGAGGACGTAGCCAAGATGGGCGGCGACTTTGGCATTACCAAGGGCATCTGGGCCAAGTGGCCGGATCGCATTAAAGATACCGCGTTGTCCGAATCGGCCATTCTGGGCCTGTCCTGCGGCGCCGCGGTCTGCGGGCTCAAGCCGGTACCGGAGATTATGTTTGCCGACTTTTTGGGCGTAGGGTTTGACCAGATTGTCAACAACGCCGCCAAGCTGAACTTTATGTACCAGGGTAAGGCCCACTGTGGGATTACTGTCCGCGCCCCCCAGGGGGGTGGCATCCGCTGCGCCTATCACCACTCCGCCTGTGTGGAGTCCTGGTTTATGAATACCCCCGGTCTGATCATCGTCTGCCCCACTACCCCCTATGAGGCCAAGGGTCTACTGGTCTCCGCCATCAAGAGCGACAACCCCGTCCTTTTCCTAGAGCACAAGACCTTCTACAACGTCAAGGGCGAGGTGCCGGAGGAGCTGTACGAGCTGCCCCTGTGTGAGGCTGAGATCGAGCGGGAGGGCAGTGACGTCACCATCGTGGCCACCCAGATTATGCTGGAAAAGGCCCACAAGGCGGCAGATGAGCTGGCCAAGGAGGGCGTCTCCTGCGAGATCATCGACCTGCGCACCGTTTTCCCCTACGACAAGGACACCATCCAGAAGTCAGTGGCCAAGACCGGACGGCTGGTTGTGGCCCAGGAGGGCCCCAAGTGCGGCGGCTGGGCGGCGGAGATCTCCGCCATGATCTGCGAGGACGTCTTCGAGTACCTGCGCGGCCCCGTCAAGCGCGTCACCTCCCTGGACTCCCCGGTGCCCTATTCTCCCGCACTGGAGGACTACGTTCTGCCTCAGCAGGAGGACATGGTCAAGGCCATCCGCACGGTTATGGAATACTAAGGGGAGGCGCACAGCATGATTACAAAGTATGGTATGCCCAAGTTCGGCCTGTCCATGGAGACCGGCGTTATCTGTGAGTGGCTGGTCAAAGAGGGAGACGCGGTGAAAAAGGGCGATCCCCTGGTAGAGGTCAGCACCGATAAAATCAATAACACCGGCGAGGCCCCTTGTGACGGTGTGATCCGCAAAATCATTGCCCAGGTGGACGACGAGATCCCCTGCGGTGAGATCATCTGTCTCTTAGCGGACAGCATGGACGAGCCGGTGGAGGGAGATGCCCCCGCCGCCCCCGCTCCGGCCCAGGAAGCCGCCCCTGCTGCCGCTCCGGCGGCCCCGGCCTGCGGCACAGTCCCAGCCCCCAGCGATGTGAAAATCACGCCTAGGGCCAAGAAGATCGCCGAGGAGAAGGGCCTGGCCTATGCCCACATCAAGGGGACCGGCCTGCTGGGGATGATCACCATTGACGACCTCAAGCGGGAGGGCAAGCCCCTGTCCGAGGCGGCAGCTGCCCCTGCCCCCGCTCCGGTGCAGGCCGCGGCTCCCGCTCCGGCAGCCCCTGCCGCCCCTGTGGCAGCCGCCCCCGCCGCTGCGGCTCCCGCCCAGATGTACAATACCCTGCCCGCCGCCGAGGGAGATGTCATCACCAAGATGACCCCCATGCAGTCCGCAGTGTGCAAGGGAATGATGGGCTCTATCCAGGGCTCCGCTCAGATCACCATCGCCACCGAGGCCGACGTGACCAACCTGGTCAAGGTGTACAAGTCCATCAAGGGCAAGTACAAGGCCGCCGGGGTCAAATTGAGCTATACTGCTATGCTCATCAAGTCGGTGGCCCAGGCGCTGGAAAACCACCCCGCCATGCGTATGACCGTGGCCGATGCCAATCACATCAAGACCACCGCCCGCATCAGTGTAGGCTGTGCCGTGGACATCCCAGACGGACTGATTGTCCCCGTCATCCGGGATGCTAATTTGAAGGACCTGCGCACCATCTGCCTGGAGCTGGCTGACCTGACCGACCGGGCCAAGGCCGGAAAACTGGGGAGCGATGACATGGGCAATGCCTCCATCACCATCACAAACCTGGGTATGTTCGGCATCACCTACTTCACCCCCATCATCAACGCCCCGGAGGGCGCGATTCTGGGTGTAGGCGGTATCCTCGAAAAGGTTCTGGTCAAGGACGGCGGCTTCTATCCCGGCTCAGTCCTCAATTTGAGCCTCACCCATGACCACCGGGTCATCAACGGCGCCCCCGCCGCCCGCTTCCTCCAGGAGGTCGTCTCCGGCCTCCAGAACTTCCAGTGGCTGTAACGCTGGATCCACTCAAACGGACGGGTTGACGCCCATGATATTGACGTGAGCGGTTCTTCGCTCACAGAAAGCGCACGGCGGCCAACCGATCCCCGGTTGGCCGCCTTCTGCCATTTCCCCCTATGGATGGACAGAACAGGGACGAAATCAAATAACAAGGAGCGCAGCTATGAAGCAAATTGATTTGATGGTCAAGCATGCCTACCTCATCACCATGAACGCCCGGCAGGAGGTCCTCACCGAAGCCTGTATTGCGGTGGACCAGGGATCTATTTTGGCCGTGGGAACCGATGCACTTCTGGCAGAGTACCAGGCTAAGAAAACCATCGACGCCACGGGACACTTTGTCTTTCCCGGTCTCGTCAGCACCCACTCCCACCTATTCCAAACCATGCTCAAGGGCCTGGGCCGGGACAAACAGCTCATGGACTGGCTGAATAGCTCCATTCGGGTGGCCCTGCACAATTTCGATGAAGAGACGGTCTACTATGCCGCGCTCAACGGCTGTTTGGAGGCCATCCGCAGCGGTACCACCACCATTCTGGACTATATGTACTGCCACCCCATCCCCGGCCTGGACGAGTGTGTCACCAGGGCCTTTGATGAGATCGGCATCCGGGGGGTGCTGGGTCGGAGCTTTACCAATGTGGGGAGCTTCCCCAGTGAAATTGCCTGTCCCACTGTGGAGACTGAGCAGGACTTTTTGGATACTATCCGCCGGCTGGAGCGCCAGTACCGGGGTCACGACCGGATCAGTCTGTGCATCGCACCTGGAATCATCTGGGACCACACCGACGACGGATTCCGGGAGATGCGCCGCCTGGCCGACGAGCTGCACATTCCCATCACCATGCATCTGGACGAGACCCCAGAGGACGACGAGTTCTCCCAGGCTAATTACGGGGAGGACACCATCCCTCACCTGGAGCGGCTGGGGATTTTGGGGCCCGACTTTATCGCGGTCCACTGTGTCTGCCTCAAGGAGGAGGACCTGGATACCTTCAAGCGCTACGATGTGAAGGTATCCCACAACCCCAACTCCAATATGATTCTGGCCTCCGGCGTCCCCCCTATCCCTGCCCTGCTTGACAAGGGGGTCACGGTCAGCCTGGCCTGCGACGGCTCGGCCAGCAACGACACCCAGAATATGCTGGAGGTCCTCAAGGCCGCCAGCTTGATGCAGAAGGTCACCCACCGCAATCCCTCTCTCATGCCCGCTGCCACCGTGCTGGAGATGGCAACCCTGGGCGGCGCCAAGGCCCTGGGCCGTCGGGACAGCCTAGGCTCTATCGAGCCGGGCAAAAAGGCCGACTTCTTCCTGTTCAGCCCCCTCAGTCCCTATTCGGTCCCTGTTTTGGACCCGGTCAACTCCCTACTCTACTCCAGCAGCCCGGACAGCATTAAAACCGTGGTCATTGACGGGAAGGTTGTCCTGGAGGAGGGCCGCATGACTACTATTGATGAGGAAAAGGTCATACAGGAGACCCAGCGCCTGGCCGTCCGGCTGGTGGAGAAGTCCGGCCTTGGCAACCTCCAGTGGGGCCTGAAAATGCCGCTGCTGCACCTTTCATGACCTAGCTTATCCACCCCAAAAAGAGGTGGATAACATACTACATCACACCAGTTTCCACCCAAAAGAGGGTGGAAAGGAGGCATTGCGATGAACAAGCTCCAATTTTTCCAAACCCCTAAGGACAACCTGAAAATCCAGATGCTCTTCCAGGATGAGCAGGCCCTGACGGCCATCCGGGCGGATGCCGGTGGGACTGAAACCCTGCCCGATGTCCAGACCTACTATACGCCGCTCTTTTTTCCCAAGGCGCCAGTGGATCGGCCCTATACGGTATCCTCTATCGTCCTCTCCTCGGATGGAAAGATGGCTTATCGGGATAATCCAGCCGGACCCCTCATTGCCAAGACCAACTGCCTGGACCCTGATGGTGCAGCGGGGGATTTCTGGGTGCTCAATGTCCTGCGTGCCTGTGCCGACGGCGTGATAGCAGGGGCGAACACCTTGGCAAAAGAGCCGGGAACAACCTTCCATGTCTACGATGAGGACCTGTCCCGCCAGCGGAAAGAGGTTCTGGGCAAACCCCGCCAGCCCGCCGGTGTAGTGGTCTCCTTTGACGCCACCGATATCCCCTTTGACCACACCTCCTTCCACGTCGACCCGACGGAGGCGCTGAAGATGCTCATTGCCACCGGACCGGACGGTCTGGATTATATCCAGAAAAACTCTCCCCTCAAGCATGTGATCTGCGGCCCTTTCTCCAGCCAGGCTGAGGTGGACAGGACAGAGCTCCCCCGCCTGGACCAGGAGTTTGACACCATTCCGGTCCTTGTCACCGGGACGGGAAAAGAGCCGGACGGGCGTCTGATGCTCTATATGCTCAAGAAAATGGGCCTGGAGCAGCTGTGTGTGGAGTCCCCCTCCTACTGTACCTACCTGCTTCAGGAGGAGATGCTGGACGAGTATTTTATCAATTACTCCATGGTCTTTGCCGGAGGGACCGCAACCCCCGGTTCCTTCCTCCCCTTCGGCCACCTGGACCACCCCCATGCCGATCTCCTCTCCCTGGGGATCCACCGGCATAATTTCCTGTTTACCCGCCAAAAAATCCGCTACGGTGTGACCGCCCCGAGAGGGTAGGATCGCATCCAAAATAAAGACCTGTTTCCCCCCTCAATGGGAGCAGAAAGGAGATAAACCATGTATGATTTAATTGTCATCGGCGCCGGTCCCGGCGGCTATGTGGCCGCCATCCGGGCCGCCCAGCTGGGGATGAAGACCGCCATTGTGGAGAAGGACGCCTTTGGCGGTACCTGTCTCAACTATGGCTGCATCCCCACCAAGGCTCTGTACAAAAACGCCGAGGTGATGGATGAGATTCTGGACGCGGATGCGTTTGGCATCAAGGTCAAGGGCTGTGAGCTGGACATGAAGAAGGTCCAGAGCCGGAAGGCCAAAATTGTCAAAACCCTCTCCGGCGGGGTGGAGTCCCTGCTCAAGGGCAACAAGGTGGATCTCGTCAAGGGGGCCGCCAAGATCCTCGCCCCCGGCAGGGTGGAGGTGGACGGCAAGGTGCTGGAGAGCAAAAATATTCTCATCGCCTCCGGGTCCAAGGCCTCTAAGCCCCCCATCCCTGGAATGGACCTCCCAGGTGTGATCACCAGCAAGGAAGCCCTGGAGATGGACCATGTGCCGGAGGAAATTGTCATCATCGGCGGCGGGGTCATCGGGATTGAGTTCGCCGGGATTTACCGGGCCTTTGGGGCCAAGGTCACTGTGGTGGAGTTCATGCCCAAAATCATCCCCAATCTGGACAAGGAGATTACCGATCGGCTCCAGAAGCTGCTAGAGAAGAAGGGGATCTCTTTCCTGGTGGGCACCAAGGTGGAGTCTGTCAGCCAGAGCGGCGGCGGCCTTACGGTGGCAGTGGACCAGGGCGGTAAGAAAGACAGCCTGTCCTGCAAGCAGGTCCTGGTCTCCACAGGCCGGGAGCTGGATATCGAGGGGCTGAACCTGGACGGCCTGGGGATCGCCTACGACCGCAAGGGGGTCAAGGTGGACGCCAACTACCAGACCAATGTCCCCGGCATCTACGCCATTGGGGATGTGATCGGCGGGGTCATGCTGGCCCATGTGGCCTCCGAGGAGGGCAAGGTGTGCGTGGAGCGCCTGGCCGGAGAGGACACCTGTGTGGACTACGACCTGATCCCCAGCGCGGTATTTACCTTCCCGGAGGTGGCCAGTGTGGGCCTGTCCGAGGAGCAGGTGAAGGAACAGG